>JAFGCH010000119.1 GCA_016932695.1 Acidimicrobiia bacterium
CGCTGTCGCTGCCGGTCATCACAGAACCCTCCCCGCAAGTCGGCAATAGTGAACCATGAGTAGCAGAATAGTACTGACAGTATAGAAACACGATAGAAGAGAGGCGATCCGTCGCTCCTTACACCATGGGTAGTAGGTTGGCGCCCGCTGACGCAGAAAGGCCGGGCCATGGACATCGAGCACGAGCGCCCCGAGTTCTACGCAGCTCTGGGCCGCACCATCCAGGTGCTCCGCACCGACCAGGGCCTCGACCGCAAGGACCTGGCCGACCGCGCCGGCATCTCCTACTCGTACCTAGCCGCGATAGAGAACGGCAAGAAGCCGCCCTCCTCCAAGGTGCTCTTCGCCATCGCCTCGGCCCTGGGCCTCCTCAGTCACGAATTGCTCGCCTCAGTAGAGACCCGGCTCCGGCGCCAGCATCAGCCCGGGGGTACAGCCGAGTTCGGCGCCGCCGTCCCTCGTCGCGCCTGGTTCCATGGCGCACCGCCTGCCTCGCGCCGCGCCGCCGCTCCCACCGCGCTCGGCTACGCCCGGGAGCAGGCCCCGGCCCGGCTTTCCGGCACGAACGCCCCCACCCCGGGCACTACCCCCCGCTCCCCCTCCGGCTTCCTCATAGAACTCGAGCGGCTCAACCCCTTGCTCGATGAGGGGGATCGGGACCTGGTGGTCGAACTGGCGCGTCGCCTGGCGGCCGCCGAGCAGGGTCTGCCCGGCCGCCGGGCCGAGGAGGAGTCATGATCATCGTCGCCGGTGTCGTCGCGGTCTCCCCGGAGCGTCACGATGCCATGACCCGGGCCATCGGGGAGCTCATCGGCCCCACCCGCGCCGAGGAAGGCTGCCTGGAGTTCGGGTTCTGGGCCGATCTCGAGGAACGCGGCCGCTTCCACGTGTTCGAGGTGTGGGAGAGCCGGGCTCACTTCGCTTCCCACCTCGCCACCCCTCACCTCCAGGCCTTCCGCGCCGAGCGATCGCTCCTCGAGGCCCGGGTAGACCTCAAGCGCTACGAGGCGAGCGAGCTACCGCAGGCCTGAGTCAACCCCGCGCTGCGAACCCGACCCGGAGAGCGCCCCGGCAGGCCTGAGGGGCTCCCTTAGACCGGAAGACGGGGCCTAAGCGGCCGCGCCCCGGCGCTTGCGGAACAGCATGAAAGCCCCGCCCAGGCCGACCAGGGCACCCAGCCCGATGGCGGCGTAGGGGATGATCACCCCGAAGAGGTTGATCAGCTTCTTGCCGTCCTCGGCGTCGTCCTTGGCGTCGGCGATCGACTGGTCGCTCGCCGTGTAGTTGAGGCTGAAGACCTCACCGACGGGGACCATGCCCAGCGATATCACCGCCGGGTCCACTTCCAGGGCCAGGATCCGCGCCTCGTCCTTCGCGTAGTCGATGAGCACCCCGGTGGTGGGCTCCACCCAGTACTCGGTCTCGTATCGGTAGAGGTAGGTGAAGGGCACCGGGTCGGGAAGGGTGGGCAGGATCTGGGCGAACTGCTGCATCATCTCCGCCGACAGACCCAACTCCGGGGCCAGCCCCGCCACCACGTCCCTGGGGAGCGACTCGGGGAACATAGCCAGCAGGCTGGGATCGACTATGGGCCGCGGGCCATTCTGCGAGGTGAAGCGGTAGGCGGTCATGCCCTCGTGCTCTTCCACGCCCTGGTACTCCACCTTCACCAGATCCTGGTAGTCGTCGGTCCACCCGTCGTAGTCCCGCTTCTCGGTACCGATGGGGAAGCCGATGACCAGGCCGCGTCGGGCCTCCTTCACCATCGTGTTGTCGGTGAAGTTGGCGATGTGCTCGGTGGTCCGGCGATCGATGGTGTACCAGTCCTCACTGCCCTGGATGGCCTCGCCCCCAGGGCCGAACATAGTGGCCACCTCGCGCACTAGAGCCTTGTTCCCGTCCACCTGCTCCGTAGTGACATGGCGATCGACCACCACCGGCACGTTGCTCAGGAACAGGTTCGCCACATCCATGGTTTCCAGGGCCGCCGGGTTGAGCATGGTCACCAGGGTGCCCTCGTAGATCCGGGTGCTGTCGACGTCGTCGGGCCATACCGCCAGCATCGGAACCACCGCGAACTTCATCACCAGGCCCGCGGCTACGAACAACAGGCCGAGGAACAGAACCAGCAGGCCGCCGATCTTCCCCTTCATCACTCCCTCCAGTCCACGCCGTGCGGCGCGAGGCTAGGCGTCGGCGACGCTGCCTGCCAGGGCGCCGGGGGAGAATCGGGCCGGAGAGGGCTGCCGGCGCGCCTCGGCTAGCCGGGGAAGTGGACGACGACGGTGCGCTCCTCGGTGCCGCGCAGCACCCGAATCTCGAGAGTCTCCCCGTCGAAACGGTCGAGGACGGTGTGCAGATCCTCCACTACCACCAGCGGACGCCCGGCGGCGGCGACCAGCAGGTCGCCCACCCCGAGCCCCGCTGCCTCCGCGGGGCTGCCTTCTTCGACGAGGCGCACCAGCAATCCCTCCGCATCGGGTAGGCCCACGGCGCGCCGGAGCCGGCGGGCCACCGGCACTGGTGCTAGGCCCACTCCGAGGCGCCGGCCGCGAGGTGATTGCCCCGCGGCGAGAGCCCGAACCCGGGCCTGGAGAGCCGCCGTGGCCGGCATGGCGAGGTAGAAGCCTTCGCCCAGGCGGTGGGTGTTGACCGCCACGATTCGCCCCGAGAGATCCAACAACGGGCTACCGGAGGAGCCGGGAGGCAGAGGCGCCGTGTGCTCCACCGACCCCTCGATGCGCCGACCGCGCGGCCCCGGGAAGGGCCGCCCGGTAGAGCACACGAAACCGAGGGTGGCTCGCAGCCCCCGTCCCCCGGGGTTGGAGAGCGCCACTACCGGGGAGCCCACCTCCGGCGCAGCCCCGGCGCCCCACTCCGCGACCGGCGCGTCTCCGGTGGGGGCGGAGAGGACCACGAGATCCCCGTCGACATCGACCCCCACCACTTCGCTCTCCTCCACCCGGCCGTCCCCGAAAGACACCCGCACCCCTTCGGGCCCGGCGTTGTGGGCGTTGGTGAGCAAGCGGTCTCGCCCGATGACCACCCCCGAGCCCCCGGCCCGATGCCGTCCCACTCCCACCACCGCCGGCCCCACCGCCTCGGCCACCTGCCGGAGAGCCCTCCCCCAATCCTCGACCGACACCGATGCCTCCTATAGACTTGCTAGCTGCAAGCTAGTCTATCGCAGGGGCCGGCATGAGCCGCAGCAGCACCACCGAACCTTCCCCCCTGGCCCGGGCTCTGATGCGAGTCGGAGACCGCTGGACGCTGCTGATCGTGGATGCCCTGCTCGCCGGCCCGGCGCGCTTCGGCGATCTGGCCGAAACGGTGGCCGGCATCGCCCCCAACACCCTCTCGGACCGCCTGCGGCGGCTGGAAGCCGGGGGGCTGCTGGTCTCTCAGCCCTATTCCCACCGCCCTCCCCGGCGCGAGTACCGGCTCACGGGGCACGGAGCCGAACTAGCCGGCGCCCTCCGCTTGCTCGCCGCTTGGGGAGCGCACCGCGGGGGCGAAGCCACCGCTCCGGAGCACCGGGCCTGCGGCACTCCCCTCGAAGCCCGCTGGTTCTGCCCCACTTGCGACCGACCGGTCCGGGAGGACGAAGGCCCTGGGCTGGCTTTCGCCTGAGGATCCCCCGGCCGGCGGGGCGGGGTGCAACGGTCAGGTCCCGCCCAGGTCGCCCCCCACCCGGAAGGCCGGCGCCAGGAAGGCACCGACCCCGAAGTAGGCCTCTTGCCCCGGCGAGCAGAGCAACGGCCTCAGGAGAGTGATGCCGGGCAGGCCCCCCGGGCCC
The DNA here is from genome assembly GCA_016932695.1 of Acidimicrobiia bacterium. Lineage (GTDB taxonomy): Bacteria > Actinomycetota > Acidimicrobiia > Spongiisociales > UBA11373 > VGBK01. Next base: position 3,797 of record JAFGCH010000119.1, read on the forward strand.
CAGCACCGCCTCCTCCGCCTGCGCCTCGAGTACTTCTCCCATCAATTGGGCGCGCACCCCCAACTCGACGGCTTGGTGCAGAAGGCATTCGAGGGTGAGGGGGATTCCCCCACCCCGGGGCCATCCCCGCTGGTGCTCCGGATCGCGGTCAACCCGGCGGCGGCGAGCTTGCCCCCGGTAACGCCGGAGGCGATGCCGAGGCAGTCCACCTGGCGCGCCTGATCCTCTGAAGCCAGGTTCAAGGTGAAGGCCCCCCGCTCCAGGATGCTGGTGTGGGAATACCGGGAGCGGCGGATCGAGACGGCGACGCAGGGCGGCTGTGAGCAGGCCACCCCCGCCCAGGCGGCCGTCATGGCATTGGGACGCCCGGCGGAGTCGTAGCTGCCGACCACGACCACCGGTGTCGGGTAGAGCATGGCCCGGGCGCCCAGGGAAAGCTTCACTCGGCCTCCGTCGGGTGTGGGGCATCACCCTAGACAGACGGCCCTGCCTCGATCCGCCGGGCGCTCAGCCCGACACCCCCTCGTGGAAGCGGCGCATCAGACCCAAGTAGGCCAGCACCGCCTCAGCAGCGGCGATGGGGTCCGCGGCGGCCTCCACCGCGTCCGGGTCGGAAGCGATGATCTCGGCAACCGTCTCTTGTGGCCGGGCGAACAGCGCTTCCAGACGCCCTGCCCCGTCGACGCGCACCACCCGGCCGCCCCCGACCACCGCCGCCGCCAATACCTTCGCCCGCTTCGCCCGGTAGCCCCTCTCGTGCTCGACCACCTTTCCCGACAGCGCCACCAGGCCCACCACCGCCCGTGAGGTCCCCGTCGGCAGCCCGAAGGCAGCCAGCAGCTGCTCCGGCTCCTTGAAGCAGTAGAGGCCGCAGGGCGGGGAGCCGCAGCGCCCATCGGAATGCGGCACCTCGGAGTAGTCGCGGCCGGTACGCGGCGAGAGGCAGATGGCCTCGTACTCCGGTCGATCCCATGCCCGATAGGCCCCGTAGATCCGGTCGCGCAGGTCCCACGTGCGGAACCCGAGGACGGGCGTCGGCGACCAGAACTCGGGAAGCGGGTCCGGAGGCGCCTTCGGCCGCCGCGTTCGCCGGGGCTTGGCCTTGGGAGCCGGCACCGGGGCCGCCGGAGGAGCGGGCGGGGAGGCCCGGCGGCGCGCCGGGGCTTGTCGCACCGCAGGTGCGGGAGGCGGGGGCGGCGGCGCCACCCAAGGCCGCCGTGCCGCTCGCGCCACCAGATCCTCCAGAGCGCGATCGAACTCCTCACGTCGGCGCCGCACCTGCTCGGCGACGTCGGCCCGAATGGCCTGCTCGAGGGCTAGCCGCGCCAGGCGCCGTCGCACCCCCTGCCCCGGCGCTGCACCGCCCTCCACCGCCTCGCCGCCCTCCACCGCGGCCAGCGCCCGCTGGAGAGCGGCCAGGCGATCCCAATCGGCTCGGGCGGCTACGTCCACTCGATCCTCCGCGAAGAACACGAGTGTAGGTAGTCGAACAGGTGTTTGCCCACCCGCAGGCCTAGGAAGCTTTCGCGACTCGGCCCGTTCCGCCGCCGTCCGCCGGACCACGCACTACTCGGGGGCGTTGTCGGCCCGGCTCCCAGGCAGCCCCTCCTCCTCCCGAAGCCGAACCGCCCCAGCCTTCTCCGGGCGAATCCCTCGGGCGCCGCCGAAGAAGGCGCGAAGGGCATCCATGTCACGGCAGGCGTCGCCGCTCAGGAGGAGCGCCCTCCCCATGGTGATCTGCCTGGAGGGCCGGTCGAGCGACGCAGGAACGATGGGTACCCCGGCGGCTTGCGCCATGTGATAGAACCCCGACCTCCAGTACGGCCGTGGAGCACGAGTGCCCTCCGGGGTCATGCCGATCACCAGGGTGTCGGCTGCGGAGAAAGCGGCGGCGATCTGCTCCACGACTCCCTCGTGCCGCTCCCGACGAACCGGGATGCCCCCCAGGCGTCGCAGGAAGCCGGCCACCGGCCAGCGAAAGATGGTGTGCTTGCCGAGCCAGCGCAGGTGAATCCCGAATCCGGCTGCGGCCAGCATCGCCAGGGGGAAGTCCCAGTTGCAGGTGTGGGGCCCGAACACGATCAGGTACTTGGAGAGGTGAGGCGCCTCGCCCACCAACTGCCAACCGCGCCGCTGCAGCACCCATACGGCAAGGCGTTGGTTCACCGCTGCCCCCTCCCGTGCGCCGCTATCGCGGGGCCGGGGCCATTCTGCCCGACGGCGGCCGGCGGTGCCGCCGATCCCGCCTTCCTCAGCGAGCCGCGGCCTCCACCAGTTCGAGCAGGCCCGCAGCCAGATCCCGGCCGGGCTCCCAGCCCAGCACCCGGCGCGCCCGGGTGATGTCGAGGCCGAAGTCGGGTGCCGCACCGCCCGCCTCGGGCACGGAGGTGATTTCCGGAGGGGGCAATCCTGCGGTCTCTGCGGCGGCCCGACAGAGCTCGGCGACACGGCGAATGGTGACCGGTTCTCCCCCTCCCACGTTCAGGACGGCTCGGCCCGAGCCCAGAGGCCCCAACGCGGCCCGGCACACCGCCGCCGCCACGTCGGACACATGCACCAGATCCAGCATCTGCCGACCGGCAGCGAACACCGGGATCGGTTCGCCACGAGCCGCGAGCAGAGCGAAACGATGGGGCATCCGGGTCCACACCAGGCGATGGCCCACCCCCACCCCATAGACCCGGGAGAGACGCAGCGAGGCCGCCTCGACGCCGCCTTCGAGGTTGCGGCACAGGAACTCCCCCACCCACTTGCTCAGCCCGTATGCAGTTTGGGGCCGCGCCCCCATGGGCTCCCGCCAAGGCGGCGGGCGCCGCCAGCCGTAGACCGACTGCGCCGACACGAAGACCACGCGCCGTACCGCGGTGCCGGGAACCCTCTCCAGGAGCCGCCGGGTCCCTTCCTGGTTCACCAGCAGGATCCGCGTGTCGTCCACCCCGCTCCCCGGCCGGACCCCTGCGGCGTGAACCAGAACATCTACCTCATCCAAGGGCCACGGATCCTCGGGAAGGTTGCCCCGGGCAAACGACAGCCGCTCAGGAGCTCCCAGCGCCTCGACCAGGGCCCGGCCCGCCTCCGGGTCCCGGCCCCCGGCCACCACCCCGGCTACCCCGGGGGCAGCCAACAAGGCCGCGGTGAGGTTGGCTCCCACATACCCCGTGGCCCCGGTCACCAGCACCCGGCGTCCGGCGCCCTCTGGAGCACCGGCTTCTCGATCGGGGGAGGTGTGGTCACGATCCATGGCGTCACACGATACAGAAGCCACCGGTCCGTCCGGCCCGGCGGCGCGAGAGCCGACTAGCTACGGGATCATGTCGCGAGTGAGAGGCCGGTCGGCAACTGCAGTAGACATGACCACCCCGGTCACGGTGTCGCCGAACCTCCACAGCGGACGCAGGATGCGTTCGAGATCCTGAACCGAGGGCACGAGCACTCGCAGCAAGTAGGTTTCGGCCCCGGTCACACGGTGCACCTCGCGGATCTCCGGAAGACGGCGGACCGACTCGATGAACTCCTCGTCGGCTTCCACACCGCCGGCGCTGCTCACCCGCACGAACGCCAGCACCGGCAAGCCCAGGGGTAGGGGGTCGAGGACCGCCCGGTAGCCGGCGATGACCCCGGCCCCTTCGAGGCGGCGCACCCGGGCGGTCACCGCCGGGGCGCTCAAGCCTACCCGGCGGCCCAACGCCCGGAACCCCATCCTTCCTTCCTTCTGCAGGTGGTCGAGGATCGCCCAGTCGATGTCGTCGAGGCGCATCTGCCCCTCCTCCCTGGCGAACGCGCAGTATGTCAACCCAACCGGTATTGTGAAGGCCTTCACAAAGGCATCTAAGCAAGCAGTAGGCGGATAATGCCTTACGAAGTATAGTCGGAAAGCGCTAACAGCATCACTATTCAGGCTCATGAGCGCTTAGCAATCGCGCAACTCCCTGCTTGAATGGTGGCAGATAGACAGGCAGCAGCAAATGACCCTCACCGCACATCTCCCCTCACAGGACGCCCGGCACCTACCGGAAGACGGCGCCCGCGACGCCTTCGACCAGGCCTTCCAGGCCTTGCTTCGCGCCTGGCACGAGTACGAAGTGCTCAAGGCGCTCGGCGCCCCGCTCGACACCGTCTCCGCCGCCCACGGCGCTCTGCAACGGGCTCGCAGTGAGGTCGCCCGCAGCCGCCAGATGACTACCTGCTGACCCCTCCCTCCCGTCAGCCTACGCCGGTTCGGAGCCCCGCCCCCGGGGCTCCGAACCTTTCTCGAGGGACATGCCTCCCGGAACGGCTCGCGCTCCCGGCACCCTGCCCCGTACACTTCCCCAGACGGCGTCGCGGGAGGGAACATGGAGTTGCAGGGGTTGGAGCTCACCTGGCTGGGGCATGCCGCCCTACGCCTGCGCACCGCCGACGGCACCACGATCTACCTCGACCCCTGGCTACAGGGGAATCCCTCCTGCCCCGATTCCTCCGCTCACCCGACCCAGGCCGACGCGGTCTTCCTCACTCACGGCCACGGCGATCACTTCGGGGACACGCTGAACCTGGCTTGCCATCTGGGGGCCGAGGTCTTCTGCATCCACGAAATCGCCGTGTACCTGAACGGCAAGGGAGCCGCCCGGGTCACCGGAGTGAACAAGGGCGGCACGGTGGCCGGCCCGGGCGGGGTGCGGGCCACTATGGTCGATGCCCGCCACTCGGGAGGCCTCGACACCGACGCCGGGATCCTGCCCGGCGGCGAGCCGGCGGGCTGGGTACTCGCCTTCCCCGGAGGGCCCACTCTGTACCACGCCGGCGACACCATGCTCTTCGGCGACATGGCCTTGATCGGCGAGCTCTGGGCGCCCGAGATCGCCTTCCTCCCCATCGGGGGGCACTACACCATGGACCCGCGTCAGGCGGCGCGGGCCGCCCGCATGCTGCAGGTCGCGACGGTCGTGCCCATCCACTTCGGCACGTTCCCCATCCTGGCCGGTACTCCGGAAGAACTGGCGGCAGAACTCGACGGCAGCGGGATCGAGGTGGCCGCCCTCACCCCGGGAGTCCCGGTGGGCGGCTGAGCCGGCCCGATCTCACAGATACCCGTCGAGGCGATCGGCTACTTCGGCGCCGCAGGCCCGGCAACGCTGCGCCCCGCGGAAGAGCGGCTCGCCGCATTCCGGGCAGTGGTAGCGGGCGCACTCGGCCCGTGCCCAGGAGACATCGCCCGCCCCGGCACCGGAGCAAGCCGCGTGCTCCCGCCACTGCGGGATGGCCCGCAGCATCACCCGCCGGCCCGTTGCCAAAGGGAAGCCGGTGATGAGAGGACAGGGCCAATCGGCGCACTGGTAGCAGGAGTAGAGGCCGCGTCCGCGTACGCAGTCCCGGAGGGGGCAGACCCGGCAGTAGCCGTACAGGGTCTGCGGCGGCTCGGGCTGCATGCAGCCGAGGCACTCGGTCTCCTCGGGCGGCGACCCGTAGAGCGCTCCGAGCCGGGCCTTGAACTTGGCATCGCCGTTGCGGGTGGCCAGGTACACGCCGCAGACCCCGCAGTACAAGCCGCAAGGGGCCAGCAGGCTGCGGTCGGAGAACTCACTCTCGATCCAGCCCCTCACACCGGCTTGTCTAGCAGGCGGCGACCCGCGCCGCCCGTCGGATGGCGGCCGGCGACCCGCCCGCTCACCGCGAAACGGCCGTCCCTCCCAGCTTGGCTGCCACCGACGCCGCCCCGCGCAGGGCCGTCCCGTCGGCCCCCACCGCCGAGAAGAGCCGTCGCTCCGCCCGGGCTTCGGCGATCATCCCCGCCAGCAGCCCCGCCCAGCCCAGGGGCGGGTCGATGAAAAGGTACACGCTCAGGCTGCCGGGGATGGTGTTGACCTCGTTCAGCCACAGCTCGCCCCCCTGCTCCAGGAAGTCGATGCGCGCCACCGAGCGCAGCGCCGCCAGGCCCGCCACGGCACGCGCCATCTCGCGGATCCGCTCTGCCGTGGCGTCGGGGATCCGGGCGGGAAGCTCTCGCGGGGAAGAGACCAGCCCCCCGCCCCCGGGGGGGAGGTACTTCTGGGCGTAGGAGTAGATGCCACCACCCCCTTTGCGCTCGGGACGCTCGATGGCCGACAACTCCACCCGCGGGTAGGTCCGCACCGCCACGTTGAGGTCGCGCCCCTCGACCAGGAAGGGCTCCGCTACTGCGCCGTCTTTCAGGAGCGGGCTCGAGGCGGCCAGGGCCCGCGCCGTAGCCGCGTCCTCCACCACCTCGATCCCGAGCGAGGAGCCGCCGAAGCGCGGCTTGACCACGTAGGGCGGGCCGAAGGGCAATGCTTCGGTGTCGGGGGTCACCGCCACCCGGGGCAGCGTAGGCAGCCCCGCCTGGGCCGCCAGGGCGGTGAAGGCCAGCTTGTCCATGCCCAGGTAGGCCCCTACCAGGCTGGGGCCGGTGTAGGCCAGGCCGGCCAGATCGAAGGCGGCTTGGATGGTGCCGTCCTCCCCCGGCCCGCCGTGGCAGCAGTTGACCACCACGTCGAGAGGCATCGGCCTGTTCTTGCGCCGGAAGCCCCCCTCCGGCTGGGCCACCAGGTCCAGCGGGGTGGCGCCCCGGGGCACTCCCTCGGCGAAGGCGACTGCTTCCAAGCGGGCGTCCACCGCGTAGAACTCCCCGGCCTTCGACCAGTAGAGGGCGGTCACTTCTTTGGCCGCCGCCGAGAGCGACCGGGCCGCCTGGAGCCCGGTGAGGATGCTGATGTCGTGCTCGGGGGAAGGCCCACCGAACAACACGCCCGGCCTGAGGTCGCTGGGGATGGTCATGGCCGGGGATGTTACGGCAGGTGGGGCCAATCCTCCGGCCGGCTCACGGATAGTGGTCGGGGAGGTCGTTCTCGTACAGGGCGCCGTCTCCCTCCCCCAGGTTGGCCCCCACCCAGGCCACCGCCTCGGCGCGGTGAGCCACCGCCTGCAGGCGGGCAGTCCCCCCGCGCCCTCCGCCGAGCAAGGCCCGCCGGTTGGTTCGTCCCACCACGATCAGGTCGGACACCCGCGCCGCGGCGAAGGCGGCGAAAGACCGGTTCTCCTCGGCCTGGAGCCGGCCCAACTCCACCATCCCGGGGGTCACCACCACGGTGCGCCCCGGCACCGCCGCCACCAGGCGCTCCACCGCCGCCCGGGCCCCGGCCGGATTGGAGTTGTAGGTGTCGTCGATGATGAGGACTCCCGAGGGGCTGCGCCCGGCCACCCCGCGGTGCTGGGGCCGGGGCAGGTCCGCCAGGCGCTCCCCGATGCGAGAGACCGGGATCCCCAGGGTGTACGCCACCCCGGCGGCACAAGCCACGTTCATAGGGAACACGTCGTCCGCCGCCAGCCGCCCCGCCTCCTCTCCTACCACCCGCACCACCAGAGACCCCCCCTCGGCAAGCACGCTCACCTCGGCCTCGCCCGACTCGCCCGAGCAGCGCACCACCTGCAGACCCGAGCGCCCCTCCACCGCCGCCCGCACGCGGGGGTCGTCCCAATTCACCACGGCGACCCGGGCACCGCCGAGGATCTCGCTTTTCGCCCGGGCGATGGCCTCCAGCGACCCAAAGCGCTCCAGGTGGACCGGCCCCACCGCGGTGATCACCGCCACCTCCGGAGGGATCCAGCGGCACAGGTCGGCGATCTCTCCCGGCCCGTAGGTGCCCATCTCGGCGATCAGGACCTGCACCCCGGGGTCGAGGCCCTCATTGATCGCCCTGGCCAGGCCGAGGCGGTTGTTGAAGGAAGCCGGGGAGGCGATCACGTGGCGGCTGCCCGCCAGCAAGTGGCGGGTGTACTCCTTGGTGCTCGTCTTGCCGAACGACCCGGTGATGGCTACCACGGTGGGCGCGGCCGAGCGCAAGCGGCGCGCCGCCCGGTCGACGAACGCCCGGCTCAGCCGTCGTTCCAGCGGGGCCGTCAGCACCAGCCCGAGGTCCACCGCCTGGGGCACCAGCAGGGAGGCGGCGATCGCCCCGGCGGTGAAAGACCCGGCGGCGAAGCCGGCCACCGCCAGGGCAGCGAAGGGCACCGCCGACGCCGCCGCCAGGCGGCGCAGCCGCGGCGTCCAGGCCAGCCGGGCGGTCCGCCCCCGGAGCCCGAGACCGAGCGGCCAGGCGAGCAGGCCGGCGGCGGCGGGGAAGCAAGCGTACGGCCACCAGGCGACGGCCACCGCCGTCCCGACGGCGGCGGCTCCCAGGACCAGGTTCGCCGCCGTCGCGCCCAGCCAGCGCCCCGCGAAGCGGCTCACCGACCCTGAGATGTAGTGCTCCCGCTGGGCCACCCGCAACCAGCGGAGGGCGGCGGCGAGGCCGGCGGCCAGCACTATCCAGGGAGCAGCAGCCGTCACGGGGCAGCCTCGGGCGGCCCGGCGAGCAGTTCGCCTATGGCCTCGGCCAGCTCCCGGGAGGCTTCGGTGGGGATGTCGTGACCCAACCCGGGGAGCACGGTGAGCTTGCCGGAGGGGATCAGGGTCAGGGCCCGGGTGGCCACCGTGGGCGGGACCACCCGGTCGTCTTCTCCCCATACCAGCCGCACCGGGCAGGCCAGCGCGGTCAACTGAGGCTCGTAGGACTCTGCGACCACCCGCACCAGGGTTTGGCGCATCACTCCCGAGGCGGCGCGGTAGTCGGCCGACCCGTAGCGCCGTCGCGCTTCCTCCAGCATCCGCTCGGGTACCAGGTGCCACCGGCGCGCCAGGCGAATGGCTCGGAAACGAGGCGACACACGGGCATGGGCTCCCGGGATACGTACGAGCGGCACCCCCGCCAGCACCAGGCCGCGCACCCGCTCCGGGCGTCGCGCGGCCAAGTGCACCGCCACCCGCCCCCCAAAGGAGTGCCCCGCCAGCACCAGCGGGGCCGGGAACGACTCCAGCGCCGGTTCCACGAGCGCGGCGTACCCCGCGGCTCCCATCGGAGATAGGGGAGGTGAGGAAGCACCGAAACCGGGGAGGTCAAGTGCCACGCCACCGGTGATCGAGAGCACGGCGGCCCAGTCGCGCCGGTCCCGCCCCCAGCCGTGCAGAGCGAGCACCGGCGCCTCAGCGCCGAAGCGCTCGCCGAACAGGCCACCGATCAGTTCCAGGGGCATGAGTGCCTCCGAGAGGGGGGCCGATCGGGCCCTCACCGCGACGCGACGCGTTCTCCGACGAGCGGCATGGTACGCCGCCGCGGCGGCCTTCCCCGGCTGCACCCCGCAGGGCGTGGCCCCACGCTCACAACTCGCAGGACTTCTCGTCCTCGCCCACGCAGGTGTCGGTACCGGCTCCGCCGTTCACAATGTCGGTGCCAGGGCCGCCGTCCAGTTCGTCGTTGCCCGCCTCGCCGAAGAGGCGATCGTTGCCGCCCCCACCGTCCAGCTGATCGTGGCCGTCGCCGCCGTAGATCCTGTCGGCTCCGGTGCCGCCCGCTACCTGGTCGTCGCCCCCTCCGGCGCAGACGGTGTCGTTGCCGCCGAGGGCGTCGATCTGGTCGTCTCCTCCGAAGGCCACGATCACGTCGGCCTTGGACGTGCCGCTGATCTCGTCGGCGTCACCCGAGCCCAGGATGGTCGCCGCCTTCCCGTTACAGGTGTGCATCGCCGGAGGGGCCCCCAGATCGAGGATGCCCTTGCCCGAGTCGTTGTCCATTCCCTTGGGAGGAAGGTCCCGGGTGTGCGCCTTGATGGCCGCCCGCAACTGGGCCGGGGTGTAGTCGGGGAAGGCGGTCAGCAGCAGTGCGGCTGCGCCGGCCACGTGGGGCGCCGACGACGAGGTGCCGAAGAAGCCGCCCGGGTAACTGAAGCTGTCCGTTCCGTCGTAGCCGGCCACGTCGGGCTTCTTGGCCCCGCTCAGCGTCGGGCCGCGCGAGGAGAAGGGCTCCACCTGGCTGTTCTGCCAGAAGACCGCCCCCACGCTGAGCACCTTGGTCACGGTGGCGGCGTCGTTCAGGCTGTGGGTGGCCACCGGCGGATCCACCGGGTCCAGGAGCTGGGTGTTGGTAGGAAAGAAGAACACGTCGAGCTCCGGAGTACCCACCGTGCCCCCCACAGGGCCCTGGACGGCGATGTGATAGGTCTGCACCTCGCCGGTGGTGTTCTGGAACACCACGTGCTCCTTAGGCGGCTGGGTGCCGTCCTGCGGGTCGGTGGACCAATCCACCGGGACCATCCCGCCTCCCTGGTACAGGAAGAGGTCCAGATTGTTGGTGGCTGCCGGCCACTCGTGCCAGCGCAGGTAGATGTCGGCGGTGGCGCCGTCGACCAGCTGAAAGCTGAACCCTTCATCGTGGGTGAAGAACTCGTGGACGCCGTCGGCGCCCCAGTCGTCGGTGTAGGGCCCGCCCCAGTGGTTGAGGGCGTAGTTCCCCGCCGAGTTGATCCAGGTGACCCCCTTCTTCTCCGCCTTGTTGGAGTAGCCCTTCAGGGTGCCCGTGCCGTCGCCCGGATAGGCGGCGACGAAGCCCAGCGAGGCGTTGAAGATGTCGATGCCGTTGGCTCCCATCCAGGTGATCGCCTTGGCGAAGTCGAGGCTGTTGTCGATGCAGACCAGCCACAGGTCGGCATCGGGGGCCAGGTCGTAGATCACCTCGGCCACCGCCGTGCCGTGCGGGGTCCCCCCGCCGGCCCCGTCCAGGCCGGCATCGCAGTAGTTCTTGGTCTTGAAGCCCGCCGGGAGGTCGCCGGCGCTCTTCGCCGCGGCGCGCCCCTCGAAACCGGAATCGACCACGGCAACGTCCACCCCCTGCCCGCGGAATCCGGCGGCATGCCAGTCGTCGGCATTCATGAGGGCCACGCCCTGGCTGGTGTGGGCCGCTTCCGGCAGCACCGGAGCGGGCGATTGCACCCACCACACCGCGCGGCTCTCGCTCAAGCGGCGCAGGCTGCCCAGGGGCATCTCGGCGCCCACCATCCCGGGCGCCGTCGCCACCACCAGGCCGCCGGCGGCTCGCACCGCGGCCGCCGCGGCGGCATCGTCGCCCGAGGTGAGGATCTCCACCTCGACACGGCCCCCGCGCACGAACAGGCGGCGATCCGTCGCCACCTGCATCGCCGCGTCCCGGCCCCCGGAGAGGAAGGCGTCCTCCAATGCAGCCAGGCCACCTTCGAGGTGCCCCGGGCCGTCCTTCGGCGCGTCGTACGGCGCGAAGTCCTGCCCCGTGCCCTCCGACCCAAACGCCGCTACGGGCAGGAGCGCCACCACCAGAAGCACCGCCAACAGGGCCAGGATCCTTCGGCCGTTCATCCGTTTCACATCGGCCTCCCAGGTCAGTCGGCGCCAGTGTCGCAGGTTCACCGGCCCGAAGGTGCCGAGATCCGGGCAAGAGGCGGGTAGCGTGTGAGCCATCGACGAAGGAGGCTTGTGCGGGCCGCGCGGTATCGGGCGCTATCTCTGCTGCTCCTGCTGCCCGCCGCGCTGGCCCCCGCGGCGGCTGCAGAGGAGCCGCTGCGTTCCTTCACCATCGCCGCCACCGGGGACATCCTCATCCACGGCATGGTGGCCCAGGCGGCCGCGGCCTATGCCGGGGGCGACGGCTACGACTTCACTCCCATGCTGGCCCCCACCGAGCCCTGGATCGCCGAGGCCGATCTCGCCATCTGCCACCTAGAGGGGAACCTCTCGCCGACCAACACCGGCCTCTCCTACTACCCGCGCTTCATCGGCCCCCGCGAGGTGGCCGAGGCTATTGCCGCCATCGGCTACGACACCTGCTCCCTGGCGGGCAACCACGCCCTCGACGGCGGCCGGCGCGGACTAGAGGACACCATCACCCTGCTCGAGGAGCAGGGCATCGCCCACGAAGGCACGGCGCGCAGTGAGGAGGAGCGCCTTCCCGGCTTCTACGAGGTGAAGGGAGTCAAGGTCGCCCACCTCGACTACACCTACGGCACCAACGGGCTGCCTCGCTCCGCCCCCTACGAGGTGAACATCATCGATCGCGACGCCATCCTCGCCGACGCCCGTTGGGCCCGGGAGCAGGGAGCCGAGTTCGTGATCCTCACCCTGCACTGGGGCATCGAGAAGCATCATCCCCCTACCGGCACCCAGGCCGCCCTGGCCGAGGAGCTGCTGGGCTCGCCCGACATCGACCTCATCCTGGGCAGCCACGCCCACGTGGTGCAGCCCGTCGATCGGGTGAACGGCAAGGTGGTCGTCTACGGCATGGGCAACCACCTCTCCAACCAGAACTCCATCTGGGGGCCGGACTACTACTCCACCGAAGACGGCCTGATGGTGCACCTGACGGTGACCGAGCAGCCCGACGGCAGCTTCGCCACCACCCGAGTGCAGTACACCCCCACCCTGGTGGAGTTCCGCAGCTATCGGGTGCTTCCCATCGCCTGGGCATTGGCTGCGGGCGAGGGCGACCCGGCCCTGCTGCAAGCCTCCTGGGAGCGCACCGTGGCCAACGTCACCATGCTGGGCACCGAGGGCCTGGAACTCAGCCCGGCGGCCTGGGAGCCGCTCTCCTGCCGCGGGCTGGCGGCCACCGTGGTGGGCACCGCCGGCGACGACGTGCTGGTGGGCACCCCCGGCGACGACGTGATCGTGGGCCGGGGCGGCGACGACGTGATCCTGGGACTCGAGGGCAACGACCTGGTGTGCGGCGGTGACGGCGACGACGCCATCTGGGGCGGGGGCGGCTGGGATACCCTCTGGGGCGGGGAAGGAGCCGACGTCCTCTACGGCGGCACCGGGCGGGACCGCCTGTACGGCGAAGAGGGGAACGACACGCTGTGGGGCGGGCCCGACGGCGACGCCCTGTACGGCGGCGACGGCGACGACACCCTGCTGGGCCATGAAGGAGACGACCTGCTGGTCGCCGGCCCTGGGATCGACCACCTGTGGGGCGGGTTCGGGGCCGACACGCTGATAGGGTTCGACCCGGACGACGCCCTGGTGGGTGACGGCACCGACACCTGCAAGATGGGTGCGCTGGTGGTCCCCTGCCGGGCCTCCTGAGATCGCAATCACCCTCGGTCCACGAACGAACCAGCGCGCCCCACATGCCCCTCAGAACGGGTGCCCGGCTCCTGCCGGGCACCCGTCTCACCCGTCGCCGGGGCGTCTACGGCACCAGCTCGCAGCCGAGTGCGTCCTCGGCGTCGCAGAAGTCGCTGCCGCGGCCGCCGTAGGCTAGGTCGTCGCCGGGCCCGCCGATCAGGCCCCGGTTGCCGAGAGAGTCGTTGCCCCCCTCCCCGAAGAGCCAATCGTTGCCGCCCCCGCCTACGAGGCGATCGCGCCCCGGGCCACCGCAGAGCTTGTCGTTGCCCCCCATCCCGTTGATGGTGTCGTTCCCGCCACCGGCGGCTATGACATCGTCACCCGCCGTGCCCACGAGGATGTCGCGGCCGTCGGTCCCCTGGATGGTCGTATGCGCCGCGCCGCAGATCTCCATCTAATTCTCCGGAGGCGGCTCGGTCTTCAGCTGCACCGTCAGGGTCTGGCCGGACGCCAGAGAGATCTTGTCCTGGAACGTCCAGTACAGCTTCAGCCGGGTCCCGGGGGTGAGGAACTCGCCGTTGGCGCAGTTCAAGTCGGACCCGCCGATCCCGGTCGCCGCGTAGTAGTTGCTCCCTGCCGGGATGCCGTTGAACTTGGCCACGCCGCCGGGGCCGGTGCAGGCGTAGCGCGGCCCACCGGCGAACAGGAAGACCTCGACCCCGGCCAGAGGCTGGTAGACGCCTCCCGCATCCGGGTACATCACCTTCACCTTGATGGTCCCGGTGTCGCCTGCCTGCGCCGCGGTCGTGCCCAGCGCCAGCACGACCAGCAGCAGAGCCAGGATCACAAAGCGCGCCCGCCTTGCCGTCGACGTCGATGCCGGCATGGCGATCCTCCCTTCTCCGGACAGTCCGCCGGGTACCCTCCCCCAACGGCACGATTCCTGGAATCTAGCCAAAGAGCAAGCCGGGTAACCGCCGCACCGGGATGCTCCTTGCGGCTACCCCGGCCGGTTCCTACGGTTCTCCCGTGCGGCGGCAACTCGCCCTCGTCGCGACGGCACTCCTCCCAACGCTGGCCGCCCTGCCGGCCGCGGCGGCCCCGGCCGCGCGCTCCTTCACCATTGCCGCCACCGGCGACATCATCGTCCACCGGGCCATAGCCGACGCCGCCCGTATCGCCCCCGGACGCAACGTCTACGACTTTCGGCCGCTACTGCTCCCCATCGAGCCCTGGATCTCCGATGCCGACTTCGCCCTCTGCCACCTCGAAGGCACCCTCTCCCCCACCAACACCGGCCTCCTCTACCAGCACGAGGACGAGCACCCCGCCTACTTCAACGGCCCGCACGAAATGGCCACCGCCCTGATGGCCACCGGTTACGACGCCTGCTCCACCGCCGGAAACCACGCTCTCGACCGCGGCCTCACCGGCGTCACCGAGACCCTGGAGGTGCTCGACGCCGCCGGCCTAGGCCATGCGGGCACAGGCCGCGATAACGCCGAGCGAGAGCCCGTCCTCTACCAGGTCAACGGGGTGCGGGTCGCCCACCTGGCCTACACCCAGGGCACCAACGAGCCGCGCCCAACCGAGGCCCCCTGGGCGGTGAACGTCATCGACCGCGCCGCCATCCTGGCCGACGCCCGCCGGGCCCGCGAGCAGGGGGCCGAGTTCATCATGGTCAGCCTCCACTGGGGGACGGAGTACCAGCAGGCCCTCGACACCTCCCAGACGAGCCTCGCTGCCGCTCTCACCGCCTCGCCCGATATCGACCTCATCCTCGGCCACCACACCCACCTGGTACAGAGCATCGCCCGGGTCAACGGCAAAGTGGTCGCCTACGGCCTGGGCAACCTGTTGTCCAACATCCGCACGGCGAAGGACGGCACCAAGGCCGGCTCCGAGGATGGGGTGATCGTTCACTTGCGCGTCGAAGAGACGGAGAACAGCTTCACCGTCACCGAAGTCACCGTGACCCCCACCTGGGTGGACTGGCAGACCAAGCGGGCACTCCCGGTGGAGCACACCCTGGCCTACGGCGAGGGCGCGGTGCCCACCGCCGCCCTCCAGGCTTCCCGCGCCCACACCCTGAGGCGCGCCGGCACGCCGACCGCACTCTCGCCGACCCCGTGGCCCTCCCTGGTGTGCGCCGGCCGGGTGGCCTCCCTCGTGGGCACTGCCGGGCCCGACGTGCTGATGGGCACCCCGGGTGACGACGTCATCGTGGGCCGAGGCGGGGGCGACATCATCCTGGGAGGCGAGGGCGACGACCTTATCTGCGGGGGCAACGGCGCCGACCTCGTCTGGGGCGGCCCCGGCGCCGATTCGGCCTACGGAGACCACGGAGACGATTTGCTCTCCGGCGGCGACGGGCCGGACACGCTCCACGGCGGGAGCGGTGCCGACCGCTTGGGCGGCGGCGAGTCGGCAGACAGCCTGTACGGCGGGGCGGGCGACGACCTCCTCTCGGGCCAGGCCGGGGGCGACGTCCTGGAGGCCGGCCCCGGCCGGGACCTCCTGCGCGGCGGCACCGGGGCGGACACCTTGGCCGGCCTGCCGGGCGATCGACTGCAGGGAGATGCCGCCGACTCCTGCCGGGTCATCGGAGTGGTTGCGCCCTGCGAGTGACGAGGCGAAGCGCGCCTTGCCGGCCGCGGCGGCGTATACCCTGGGCCGGGCAGATGAACCGTCACCTTCCCCGGCACCTCGCCTTGCTGGCCCTGGCGGCCGCCTTACTGCTTTCGCCCGACGGCGCCCGGGCGGACGGCCTGCGCTCCTTCTCGCTGAGCGCCGCCGGGGACATCCTCCTCCAACGGCCCATCGCCGATGCCGCCGAAGCCGCCCTGCCCGGAGAGGGCACCTACGACTTCACCTCGCTGCTGCGCGCCGTGGAGCCCTGGATCGCCGACGCCGACTTCGCCGTGTGCCACCTGGAGAGCACCCTCTCGGCCGACAACACCACCCTGCTGTACGACGAAAGCGGCTGGCCCCGCTTCAGCGGGCCCCACGAGGTAGGGGCGGCGCTGGCGGCCGTCGGCTACGACGCCTGCTCCCTGTCGAGCAACCACGCCTGGGACCGCGGTTCAGCCGGCATCGCCGAGACCATCGAGGTACTCGACCGCTACGGCATCCTGCACACAGGCACCGCCCGGGCCCCCGACGAGCGCCTGCCCGCCCGCTACGAGATCAACGGCGTCAGCGTGGCCCACATCTCCTACTCCACGGGGACCAACTTCCGGCCTCTCCCCGCCGGCGGGGAATGGGTGATGAACGTGATGGACCCCGCCGCCATCCTCGCCGACGCCCGCTGGGCCCGCGAACAGGGGGCCGAGTTCACCATCGTCAGCCTGCACTGGGGCACTCCCTACCAGGCGGCTCCCGATGGGCCCCAACTGGCCGTGGCGGAGGCCCTCACCGCCTCGCCGGACGTCGACCTGATCCTGGGCCACCATGCCCATATGGTCCAGCCGGTGACGTGGCTCCACGGCAAGCCGGTGGTTTACGGCATGGGGGATCTGCTGTCGGGTCTCCACGGCGGGCCCTCCCGGGGCCCCGGTGCCGGCGACGGGATCATGGTGAACCTCACCGTGGCCGAGCAGCCCGGGGGAGGCTTCGCCGTGAGCGACCTGGCCGTCACCCCCACCTGGGTGGACCCCGCCACCAAGCGGGTGCTCCCCATCGACCACGTTCTCGCCGGCCGGACCGACGGCACCCTCGCCTCCCTGCTGCGGGCATCGCGCGCTCTCAGCCTGGAGAGGATCGGCATGCTGGGGGGCGACGCGGCCGTCACTCCCACCCCCTGGCCCTCGCTGGGCTGCGCCGGGCGGACGGCCACCATCGCCGGTACCGCCGGGCCCGAGGTGCTCGTGGGGACCGCCGGTCCCGACGTCATCGTGGGCCGCGGGGGGGACGACCTCATCTTCGGCCTCGCCGGGGACGACCTCATCTGCGCCGGAGAGGGCAACGACACCGTGTGGGGCGGCCCGGGCCGGGACACCCTCTACGGGGAGGCCGGCCACGACCTGTTGTCGGGGGGCAGCGGCCCGGACCAGATCTTCGGCGGAGAAGGCTCGGACCGCCTCGGCGGCGGCGAAGGCGACGACCGCCTCTTCGGAGATGAGGGCGACGACGTCCTTTCGGGCCACGGCGGCGACGATCTCCTGGATGCCGGACGGGGTCGCGACATCCTCTGGGGCGGCACCGGCGCCGATCTGCTGATCGCCTCGTCGCCCGCGACGGTGCTCCGGGCCGATGCGGGGGATGCCTGCCGCCTCGAGGCCGCCGCCGTCTCCTGTCCCTGAGGGCACCGGCCTGCCCTGCCCTCCCGACCGTTCTTGACGGGCGGTCGCCGGCGCGGCTGGGTAGCCTGGCTGCGCCGCGGGGAGCCCGGGGACCCCGGCCTGGCCCAGACCGAGTCGGCCCCGGTGGCGGGGAAGGTGCACATGACCTGGGAGCAGGCGACGATCTTCGCCATCCTCGGGGTGTCACTCGCCCTGTTCGCCTGGGGCCGCTGGCGCTACGACTTGGTCGGCGTGATGGCCTTGCTGACCGCTACGGTCACCGGGATCATCGAGCCCGGTCAGGCCTTTCAGGGCTTCGCCCATCCGGCCGTGGTCACGGTGGTGGCCGTCCTGATCATGGGCCGCGGCCTGGAGAGGTCGGGCTTCGCCGAGATGGCCAGTCGACGCTTGCTGACCCTGAAGGACCACCGCATCCTGCAGTTGGCGGTGCTCACCGGCCTGGTGCTCTTCTCCTCGGCCTTCATCAACAACGTCGGGGCCTTGGCTCTCTACCTGCCGGTGGCGCTACGAGTGAGCCGGGCCACCGGCCAGCCGCCCTCGCGGCTGCTCATGCCGTTGGCCTTCGCCTCCCTGTTCGGCGGCCTGCTGACTCTGGTAGGCACCCCGCCCAACATCATCATCGCCACCATTCGGGAGCGAGCCGGCGGTGAGCCCTTCGGGATGTTCGACTTCTCCCCGGTGGGAGGGGCGGTAGCCCTGCTCGGGGTGGCTCTCATGATCCTGATCGGGTGGCGGCTCGTCCCGGTGCGCCGCAGCGCCACCGCCCCCGGGGCGCTGTTCACCGTCGCCGACTACTTGAGCGAGCTGCGGGTAACCCCCGGTTCCGCCGCCGACGGAGCCTCGCTGCGCAAGATCATGGAGGACGCCGACGTAGTCGCGCTCGGCCTGGTTCGCGACGAGCGGCAGCGCACCGAACTGCCCATGTTCACCGTGCTGCAAGCCGATGACGTCCTGGTGGTCGAAGGGGACGCCGAGGCCATCGACGACCTCATCTCCCGATTCGGCTTCGCCCTGGGGGGAGCGCCGAAGACGGGGGCGGTGCTGCGCGGCTTGAGCCTGCACGAGGCGGTGGTGCCGCCCGGGGCCTTCGCCGTGGGCCGCAGCGCCACCTCGCTGCGCCTGCGGGGCCGCCATGCGGTGAACCTCCTCGGCGTGGCCCGGGCCGGCGAGCGCATCTACCAGCGCCTCGCCGAGATCTCCTTCGAAGTCGGCGACGTCCTGCTGCTCCAGGGCCGGGAGTCGGCCGTCAAGGCGGTCATCGCCGACCTGGGTTGCCTCCCCCTCGCCGAGCGGGAAATCACGCTGGGCACCAATCGGCGCCTCGCCCTGGGCCTGGGCATCTTCGCCGCGGCCGTCGTCGCCGCCGCCGTCGGGCTCCTCCCCGTCGAACTGGCTTTCGCCCTCGCCGCCCTGGTGATGGTGCTGACCAGGCTGGTGTCGCTCGAGGGCGCCTACCGGGCCGTCGACCTCCCCATCGTCGTGCTGCTGGGCACCATGCTCCCCGTGGGAGAGGCCCTGGAGACCACCGGGGCCGCCGACCTCCTCGCCGAACGCCTGGTAGCCATGGGCGGCGTGGCTTCCCCCGGAGTGCTCGTCGCCGCTCTCATGGGAGCGGTGATGCTGCTCTCCAACGTGGTCAACAACGCCGCGGCGGCGGCCATCGCCGCTCCCATCGCCATCCGGATGGCTCAAAGCCTGTCGGTGTCCCCCGACCCCTTCCTCATGGCGGTGGCCATCGGCGCCTCGCTGCCGCTGCTCACTCCCATCGGCCATCAGTCGAACCTGCTGGTCATGGCCCCCGGCGGCTACCGCTTCGGCGACTACTGGCGCCTAGGCCTGCCCCTGTCGCTGCTGGCGGTGGTCGCCGGCACCGGGGCGATCCTGTGGGCCTGGCCCCCGGGGGGATGAGCCGGCTCAGGTGAGGACGAAGGCCAGCCCGGCCGCCGCCACCAGCAAGGTCACCACCCCCACCACGATGGGCCCCACCGTGGAGGATTGGTAGCGGCCCCGATCGAGCTGGGCCGTCACCCTGAGGTAACGGGCGGTGGAGGCCACCGCCGCCACCGCCCCCAGGAAGATCAAGGACAAGCCCAGGGCGTTGGCCACGGGGCCTTCGGTATCGACCAGCTCGGCCACCAGGATCCCCAAGCCGATGAAACCCAGGCAGGTCCGCACCCAGGACAAGAACGTGCGCTCGTTCGCCAGGTGGTCGCGAGCCAGACCACCTTCGCTCGGCCGGATCTCGCCCCGGGTGAGAAAACGGCGGAAGTCCACCCGTTCACCTTACCGCTCCACGTCTTGTCTCTGATGCCAACCCGGGCCCCCCGAACGCGACTTTCACCACAGGCAGTGTTCGCATCGTCCCGGGGCCTCGAGCGCCCGCGGGAGCGTATGCCGGATTGGCTGCGGGCGGTCGATCGCCGGCACGGCGACGCCCGCCAGCCGGGCACCGAAGCTGATGAGGGCGCGGCCCGCAGCCCTGCGTACGGAACCCACCCACTGGTCGTGCCCCGTTCCGTCCCGCCCTGTCGCGGCTCGAGACGCCAGGCGCCGGGCGTCCGCCTCCTGCAAGCGGCTTCGGTACGTGTCCCTCGCCAGATCCTCGATGAGCAGAGAGTTCATAGCCTCGACCTCCTCGTGCCGTCGTGTTCCACGCCAACGGCGAGCTGATGGGTTTCAGGCGTCAAGAGAACACGGGAACGACACAGTCCGCGGATACCGGCCCGGTCTCCCGTACGAAAGGAGGTTGGAGCCGTCTCGCCATCCACGCCGGTGGCGCCTCCGACCGAAGGAGTGGTCCTCCTTCCTGGCCTCGCCGGCGTTGCTCTGGTGGATTCCGGCCGGGGGCACGACCCGAAGAACGTAGGCAAAGGAAAAGCACTACGGGAAGGGGGTTTTTCGCGCGCCGCACATCCGGCATCGGTTACCTCCCCCAGTACGCCCAGTTGCGCGCACGCACGTGGCGCACCTCCTCGGGCCAAGGGTGGAAGCGGCGAACCACCAGGTTGGTGACCCCGTCGCGGTGCTCTACCACCCCCTCGAGCACCACCCCCACCGAGCGGCGGGCCACCTCGCGATTGGCCTCCCACACCCCAGGGAGCACCACCGCGTTCAATAGGCCGGTCTCATCCTCGAGGTTCAAGAAGATCACCCCCTTGGCCGTCATGGGGCGCTGGCGGTGGGTGATCAGGCCGCCCACCGCCAGCCGCCGCCCGTGCCGGCCGCCCAGCACCTCGGCGACGGTGAGGGCGCCGCGAGCGGTGAGCCACTCGCGGAGGAAGGACACGGGGTGGCGCACCGAGATCCCGGTGGCCCACAGGTCGGCGCGGGCCTCCTCTGCCACCGTCATGGGCGCCAGGCGGGGCGCTTCGGCCCCCTCGGCCAGAGGAAGGCGGTCCGGGCCCATGCCGGCCAGGGCCCCCGCCGCCCACAGGCCCTCGCGTCGCTCCACCCCCAGGCTCGCCAGAGCCCCGGCAGCGGCCAGCCCCTCCAACCCCTCCACCTTCAAGCCGGTGCGCTGCGCCAGATCGACCACCCCGATGAACGGCCCGCCCACCAGGCGGGCCCCCTCGACACGGGTGATCTCCACATCGCCCAGTTCCCGCACGTAGCGCAGCCCCAGGCGCACCGCCGTGGCCAGGCGCACCGGATCGTCGCGCAGGCCCCGCCCCCGGCGCCAGGTGAGCCCGGCCACGGTGACCGAGTCGTCCTCAGCGGCGGGCCAGGGGACGACGGTGCAGTCGAAGGCCGACTCGTTCACGTCGGGAGGCAGCACCACCACCCCGTGGCGCCGGGCGTCAGCCACCAGCGAGTTCGGGGAGTAGAAGCCCATGGGCTGGGCATTGAGCAGGCCGGCCAGGTACTCGGCGGGCCAATGCGCCCGCAGCCAGGCCGACATGTAGACGATGTAGGCGAAGGACACCGAGTGGCTCTCGGGGAAGCCGAAGGAAGCAAACCCCTGCAGCTTCTCCCAGATCTCGTCGGCGGCCTTCCCGGTGATCCCCCGGCCCGCCATGCCGGCGTAGGTCTCGGCCCGCAGCTTGGCCATCTCCTCGTCGGAGCGCTTGTGGGTCATCGCCTGACGCAAGCGGTCGGACTGCCCGGGGGTGTAGCCGGCGCAGACCCGGGCCAGTTCCATCAGTTGCTCCTGGAAGACCGGCACCCCCAGGGTCTTGGCCAGGATCGGCTCGGCCGCCGGATGGGGGTAGCGCACCTCCTCCTCGCCGTTGCGCCGGCGTAGGAAGGGGTGCACCGAATGGCCCTGGATGGGGCCGGGGCGGATGAGGGCCACCTCGATGGCCAGGTCGTAGAAAGTCTTCGGCTTCATGCGGGGCAGGGTGGCCATCTGCGCCCGCGACTCCACCTGGAAGACCCCTACCGTGTCGGCCCGGGTGAGCATCTGGTAGATAGCCGGCTCCTGGGGGATGGCGGCCAGGTCGAGGCGCACCCCGTGCACCTCCTCGACGGTGTCCACCGCCAGGTGCAGGGCGTTGAGCATCCCCAGGCCCAGCAGGTCGAACTTGACGATGCCCATGGAGGCGCAGTCGTCCTTGTCCCACTGCAGCACCGAGCGGTCCTCCATGCGCCCCCACTCCAGGGGGACCACCTCCCAGAGCGGGCGGTCGGCGATCACCATGCCGCCGGAGTGGATGCCCAGATGCCGGGGGAAGCCGTCGAGGCGGCGGCAGGCGTCGAGGATGAGGCGGCCGCTGAGGCCGGCCGGCAGGTCCACGAACTCGGGGATGGCCTCGGGCCGGCGGGTGTCGAGGTACTTGGTCAGCCCGTTCACCTGCGCCTGGGTCAAGCCGAAGGCCTTGCCCACGTCCTGGAGCACGGAACGGGCCCGGTAGGTGATCACGTTGGCCACCATGGCCGCCCGCTCCCGCCCGTAGCGCTGGTAGCAGTACTGGATGACCTCCTCGCGCCGCTCCGCCTCGAAGTCCACGTCGATGTCGGGGGGCCTGCCCCGCTCCGCCGAGAGGAACCTCTCGAAGGGCAGGCCGAGGCGGATGGGATCGACGCGAGTGACCCCCAGGCAGCGGCACACCGCCGAGTCGGCGCCCGACCCCCGGATCTGGCAGTAGATGCCCTGCTCCCGGGCGAAGCGGACGATGTCCCACACCACCAGGAAGTAGCCGGGGAAGCCCAGGTCGCCGATCACCCCCAGTTCGTGCTCCAGGCGGGCCCGGGCAACCGGGTCGACGGCCCCCGGCCCCTCGCCCGGGTACACCTCCCGAGCGCCTTCCAAGACCAGGTGGCGCAGGTAGTCCATCTCATCGCGGAAAGCGCCCGGCATGGGGAAATCGGGGAGGCGGGGAGCCACCAGGCGCAAGTCGAAGGCCAGGGCCTCCCCCAGGTCGGCGGCTCGGGCCACCGCCCCCGGATAGCGGGCCAGGCGACGGGCCATCTCCTCGGGCGCCTTCAGATAGCGCTCGTCGGTGGCGGGCCAGAAGCCGTGGCCCTCCTCCAGGGAACGGCGGCCCCCGACGGCGGCGAGCACCTCGGCCAGGTCGGCCTGGGAGCGGTCGTGGTAGTGCACGTTGTTGGTGGCCACCACGGGCAGGCGCAGGCGGGCGGCCACCTCGGCCAGCAGGTCGTTGCGCGGGTCGTCCTCCGGCATACCGTGGTGCCATATCTCCACGAAGAGGCGCGCCGGAAACACCTCACGCAAACGGGCGGCGGCCCGCATCGCCCCCTCCAGGTCGCCCTCCTGGGCCGCTCGGGGCACCGCCCCCTGCCGGCACCCGGTAAGCGCTACCAAGCGCCCGGCGGCCGACGCCTCCGACAGGTCTTCCCAGGAGTAGACCGGGCGGTCCTTCTCCCCCCGGAACTGGGCCCGGGTGACCAGGCCGCTCAGGGCGGCGTAGCCCGCCGGGTCGGGAGCGAGCAGCACCAGATGGTCGGTGGCACACCGACGAGTCGGCTTGGCCCCGTGCATACGGTGAGTACGGCCGCGGGGTCTCTCTAGTGCCTCCCCCGCGGACGCGGGGGAGGCGCGGCCGGCGGAGCCGGCCGCGGAGGGGGCAAGACCGCGCCCCGCCTCCGTCGCGCCTTTGCCCTCCCCCCAACCCTCTCCCGGCGAAGCCGGGAGAGGGCGCGAGGCCTCCCTCCCCTCCCCCTCTAGCGGCATCCCCACCTCCGTCCCGTACACCGTTTTCAACCCCGTCTCCGCGGCGGCCAGGCGGAAGCGCGGCGCGCCGTAGAAACCGTGGTGGTCGGTCAGGGCCAAGCCGGTGTATCCCAGTTCCGCCGCCCGCTGCACCAAGTCACCGGGAGACGATGCCCCGTCGAGGAAGGAGAAGTTGCTGTGGCAGTGCAACTCGGCGTAGCGGGCCATGGGGGCCTATCAGCATAATCGAACATGTGTTCGATCGCTGCCCCGAGATCAGCCCCCCACGGCCGCAGTAGCGTGCGGCGTCATGGTTCACCCGGAGCCGACCTCCACCCCCGCCAAAGGCCTGGCCACCTTCCTGGTGGTCTGGGCCGGGCAGTTGGTGTCGGTCACCGGCACCACCCTCACCGGGTTCGGCTTACAGATCTGGATCTACCTGGAGACCGGTTCGGTTACCCGCCTCGCCCTGGTCAGCCTGGCCTACGCCCTCCCCGCGGTCATCCTCTCCCCCTTCGCCGGGGTGCTGGCCGATCGCATCGACCGCCGCCTGGCCATGCTCGGCGCCGACGTCCTGGCCGGGATCTCCACCCTGGCCATCGCCGTCCTCTACTTCACCGGGTCGCTGCAGTTGTGGCACATCTACGCCCTGAGCGGCCTCGGGGCGATCGGTAATGCCCTCCAGGTGCCGGCCTGGATGGCGTCGATCCCGCTGCTCGTGCCTAAAAAGCACCTGGGCCGGGCCAACGGCCTGGTGATGACCGCCGAAGCGGTGTCCATCGTGGTGTCCCCGGCGGCGGCCGGCGCCCTGCTGGCCACCCTCGGCCTGGGAGCGGTGCTGCTGGCCGATGTCGCCACCTTTGTCGTGGCCGTGGCCACCCTGGCCCTGGTGCGCTTCCCCCGCCCCGAGCCGACACCCGCCCAGCAAGTTCCCTCGGTCCGGCGCGAGATGGCGGAGGGCCTCCGCTACCTGCGGGAGCGCCACGGGTTGCTCGGCCTGTTACTCATCTACGCCGGGGTCAACTTCGTCCTGGCCTTCACCAACGTGCTGGTCATCCCCCTGGTGGTCTCCTTTTCCTCCGAGGCCGCCGCCGGCGGCGTGCTCTCCGCGGCCGGCTTCGGCATGCTGGCGGGGAGCCTGGCGGTCAGCGCCTGGGGAGGCCCCCGGCATCGCCGCATCGCCTGGGTCATGGGAGGCATCGCCACGGGCGGCCTGGCGGTGGTCGTCGTGGGCCTGCGCCCGTCTCTGCTGCTGATCACCGGCGGCTACGTGGTCCTCTCCCTGTTGCTGCCGGTGGTCAACACCGCCAGCCAGGTGGTGTGGCAGCTGAAGGTGCCGCCCGCCCTACAGGGCCGGGTCTACTCGCTGCGCCGCATGCTGTCCCAGGTGGCCTCCCCCCTGGCGATCGTCCTGACGGGGCCCCTGGCCGACCGGGTGTTCGAGCCGCTGCTGGCGGAAGGGGGTGGCCTGGCCCGATCGCTCGGGAAGATCGTCGGAACCGGGACGGGGAGAGGCATCGCTTTCATGTTCGTGCTGGCCGGCCTGGGCACCTCCCTCATGGCCGCGATCGGCTGGATGCACCCGCGCGTCCGCCGCATCGAGATCGAGATACCCGACCAGATCCCCGACGCCCCGCCTGCGGTGGGAATCGAGACCGCTGCCTCCTAGACCCCGAAGCGCTCCCGCCAGGCGGCCACGTCGGCCAGCGTGACGTTGCCTCCGCAGAGGACCAGCACGGTGTGCTCCCCCAGCCGCTCCCGCACCGCCTCGGCTGCGGCCAGAGTGCAGGAGGCGGCCGGTTCGGTGAGCACCTTGGCTCGCTCCAGCAGCAGCACGAGCGCCGCCACCGCCGCGGCGTCGGGGACCACCACCACGTCTTCCAGCCACTCCCGGGCCGCCGCCAGGGTCCCGGGCGACACCCAGGGCGCCGCCAGCGTCTTGGCGATGGACGCCGGCTGTATCTCCACCGGGCGGCCGGCGTCGAGCGCCAGGCGCATGGCGTGACAGCCCAGGGTCTCCACCCCCCACACCCGAGCCTCCGGCAGCAGCCCCTTCACCGCCGCAGCGACTCCCGCCATGAGACCCCCACCTCCGATGCTGACGAAGAGGTCGGTCAGGTCGGGAGCGTCCTCCACCACCTCGAGGCCCAACGTGCCGTTGCCGGCCATCATCCAAGGGTCGTCGAAGGGATGCAGGGCGGGTCGGCCCGCGCGCTGATAGGCCTCGGCACGGGAGAAGGCCTCGGCGATCGAAGGGACCAGCTCCACTTCGGCCCCGTAGCCCCGGGTGGCCGCCACGTAGTGCGGCGGCGTGCCTTCCGGCATCAGGATCAGCACCGGTACCCCCAGTTCCTTGCCGGCATAGCCCAGGCCCTGGGCGAAGTTGCCCCCGCTGACTCCCACCACCCCGTGCCGGCGCTGCTCCGGCGACAGGTGGAGCAGTTCGTTGAAGGCCCCGCGGGGCTTGAAGGACCCCGTCTTCTGGAACACTTCCAGCTTCAAGGAAACCCGGGTGCCTAGCCGCTCCGACAGGCTATGGCTGGTCACCAGGGGGGTACGGTGGACGCGGGGCGCCACCAGCGGGACGGCGGCCCGCACCTCGGCTATACCGACGGGCAGCATGGCCCCACCCTACCGCCTTGCCCCGCCGGGCCTGGCAAGATGGGGGTGATGCGCCACGCCTTCGTCTGCGGCTACTCGCGCTCGGGCACCACCCTGCTCGCCACCATCCTCGACTCCCATCCGGCGATCTCGATGGGGTACGAACTGGTCCCCGCCGGCCTGCCCCCGTTGGACGACGCCGCAGCGCACTTGCGGCGGGCGATGGCGGAGGATCCCGCCGACCCGGCCGAGGTACTGCGGCGCGAGCCGGCCACCGCCGACCTCGGGCTGTTCGTCATCCACGCCGGCTGGGCCCTGGTGGGACCCGCGGAGCTGGCCGGGCTGCTGGAGCACGAGGCGGCCGCCGGCCGGGCCGATGCTGCCGGCGCCCGGCGGGCGGCCCGTCTGGCCATGGCGGTGGTGGAGCGTAAGCGTGAGAAGGAAAGCGCCACCCTCGCCGGCTTCAAGGTGCAAACCTCCCGCTTCGGCCTGTACCGGCGCCTGTTCCCCGACGGCGCCTTTTTCTGCATCGTGCGCGACCCGCGCGATGTGCTGGCCTCCCAGCAGGGCCGCGGCTTCAAGCGTTCGGCGGAACGTATCGCCACCCACTGGCGGGACTACTACGAGCGCTTCCGCCGCTTCTCCCTCCTCCATCCGCGCCGCTCCCTAGTGGTGCGCTACGAGGACCTCGTGGCCGACCCGGAGCCGCAGTACGCCCGCATCTTCGGCCTTCTCCGCCTCGACTATGGGGACGAAGTGCGCCGCTACTGGGACTCCAAGGCCAGCGTGCACCACACCCGGCACAACAACGCCCCGGCGGTGGGGCGGCAGCTGTTCACCAGCAGCCTGGGCCGCTGGCGCGAGGACCTGCAGCCCGCCGACCTCGCCACGGTAGAGCGGGCGTGCCGCCGTGCCATGGAGCGCTTCGGCTACCCCCCAGCCTGAGCCCCATCCCGGCGACCAGCCGCTACCCCGCCATCAGCCTCCCGTAGACATCCCAGAAGGTGGTCTGGGAGCTGCGGTTGTCGCCCCAGACTGCCAAGTACTCGTCGGCGTCGTCGTTCCACGCCAGCACCGGGGTCTCCTTGTCCACCAGCGCCCCGGCATCGCTGACTCGGAAGTCGCTACCCGCCGGAGCACCGGCAGCGGTCAGGCGGCGTCCGTAGATGTCGGTGCGCGAGGGGGTGGCTCCGATGTTGCGGTGGTCTTCCCACACCACCAGGAACCGACCGGAGGTGGCACTGAAGGCCACGGCGGGGTCGACGTCGTCCTCCACGGCGCCGGGCCCGCTGTAGCGCCTCTCCGGGCCCGCCTTAGTAGCCCTGGCGTTGACCCGAGCCCCGTAGACGTCCAAGCCGCGGCTCGCCTCGTCGCGGGCGTCCTCCCACACGATCAAGTAGCGATTGGCCCCCGGGTCCCAGGCCACGGCGGGGCTGAACGCCTTGGCCCCCGACGCGCTGATGCGCAAGTCGTTCCCCACCGGGCTGCCGTTGGCCCGCACCCGCCGCCCGTAGGCGTGGAATCCGCTGCGCCAGTCCTCCCACACCACGAAGTACTCCCGGCGCACCGCATTCCATACGACGTCGGGGTTGAGGGCGTGGCCCCAAGCACTCCCCGGGATTGGGAAGTCCTCCCCAATACGGCCCCCCTTCGCCCGAAGGCGCCTGCCGTACACGGCCGAGGTCCCATCGCGATCGTCGGCCCAGACCACCAGGTACTGGTTCTTGGCGGCGTTCCAGGCGACCGCCGGGGCGGATTCGTCGCCCGTCGCCCCCGCTCCGCTGATGCGGAAGTCGTTCCCTTTGGGGTTGCCGGAGGCGTCGACCCGGCGGCCGTAGATGTCAGACCCCGAGGCCAGCTGGTTCCGGTAGTCCTGCCACACGACCAGGTACTCGTTGGCGGTGGCGTTCCAGGCCACCGCCGGGTGGTAGTCGTACTTCGTAGCGTCCGGGCCGCAGATGCGAACGTCGCCACCCAGCGGCGACCCGCCGGCATCCACCAGCCGGCTGTAGATGTCCTGCCCGCGCGACAAGTCGCGGCTGTCCTCCCACACCACCAGGAACTGGTTGCGGGTGTCGTTCCAGGCCACCGCCGGGGCGCCCTGGCTCACTCCGTTCGCGGTGTTGGCGTTCACCCGGACATCGGCTGTCAGCGACCGCCCGGCGTCCTCACCAGCCGCGGCCCCGGCGGGGCCGGCCAGGCCCAGGACGAGCACGAGAACCCAGGCGAGCCGCGCTACCGACCTTCTGTACCGCATGATGTCCCCCGGGATCGCCGATACCACCACCCTACCCCCGCCACCGGCCGGAGGCACCCGGCCGCGCCGGACCTCGCTACCCGCCGGAGGGGGCTTCCGGTGAGCCCTCCTCACGCCGGGAGTCGGAGGCGGCCACAGCGAAGGCCAGGCCCTCTCCGGGCAGTTCCCCCGCCAGGTGCAGGCCCCAGCCCATACTGAACTCGGGTGGCTCCCAGGCCAGCCAGCGCATCGCGGCCAGCGCCCCGCCCAAGTCGGCCGGGTCCGGCGGCCACTCCAGGTCGGCGACTGTCGCTAGGGCCCACCAGGCGGCCCCCCGGCCCGCAGCGGTACCCCGCCTGCGCCCGTATGCCCCGCCGCTGGCCGCCGCCCAGGTCATGGCGGCCAGCGCCCACACTCCCCCTACCTCGGCGGCGAGGACCGACCGCTGGCCCAGGGCGGCAACGGCCGCCTCGGCCCTTCCTTCCACCAGCACCGCCTGCACCCTCCCGTTGGACTGCTCCGCCCACGGCCGGGCCAGGTCGAGCAGGGCCTCCACCGTCTCGTCGTCCTCCACGAAGTCTCCCGGCAGGGGCAGGTGGACCGGGCGAAGCGCCGGGGGCATCGGCCCGGGGAAGTCGGCCTTGTCGGCGTGGAACACTGCCACCGGGTAGCGGGGCTCCCAGGCCTGCAGCACGGCGGGCAGGTCGAGGACGGCGCGGTCTACGCCGGGCGCGGCCGACAGATCCTCGCCCCGCACCACCCGCTCCTGCGCCGCCAACGCCCGGGCGGGCCCCGGCGGGAGGTGAGGGGCCAGCTCCTCCCAGGCATGCGTGCTGGCGGCCACTTCCCACAGCGGCCCCAGGGCGAACCGCCCCGCTCCCTCCACCACCACCGTCCCGGCGTAGGGGCCGGGCGCCTCGAGGGCCAAGCGGTACTCGGCGTACTCGGCGGCCGGCCACAACTGCAGGCCCCGCTCCAGGGCGGCCCGGGCCCGGTCGCGCAGCAGTACCACCCCTTCCCAGTCGCCGGCGGCACACAGGTCGCTCACCAGCCGTACCAGGCGGTCGAGGTCGCCCCGCCCCACCGCCTCGGCGGTCGCTTCCCGCAGCCCGTTCAACGCCGGCCTCCCCCGGAGCCGGCGCCCCTCTCCCCGCCGCGTCGGCCGGCCTCGGGACGGGATCGGCGCCACGGCGCGTCGCAGCGAGACATCACCCGGAGAACAGTAGCCCCGCCACCCTGCACCCCTCCGGACCTGTCATGATGGCCGCCGATGACCAAGCCCACCGCCCTCCCTACCCCGGGAGATCCACCGCGTATCCCCTTCAACCGGCCGACGCTGGCCGGCAACGAGTTGGAGTACATGCGCCGGGCGGTCGAAGGGGGGCACACCGCGGCGGCCGGCCCCTTCACCCGCCGGGTGGCCTCCCTGCTGAGCGAGGCCCACGAGGCGGCCGACGTGATCCTCACCACCTCGTGCACCGACGCCTTGGAGATGTCCGCCCTGCTCCTCGACCGGCGCCCCGGCGACACCGTCGTCGTGCCCTCCTTCACCTTCGTCAGCACCGCCCTGGCTTTCGCCCGGGAGGGCTTCCGCCTGGTCTTCGCGGACATCGAACCGGTCCACCTGGGTCTCGATGCCGCCCACGTGGCCTCGCTTCTAGATGAGCACACCCGGGCCGTGGTGGCGGTGCACTACGGGGGGATCGCCGTCGACCTCCCCGGTCTGGCGACAGCCCTCGGCGACCGCCCCATCGACCTGCTCGAGGACAACGCCCACGGCCTCTTCGCCACTTGCGGCGGCCGTCTGCTGGGCACCTTCGGGCGCCTGGCCACCCTCTCGTTCCACGAAACCAAGAACTTCACCTGCGGGGAGGGCGGGGCGCTGCTGCTCAACCGCGCCGCCGACGTCGACCGGGCCCACATCCTCCTCCACAAAGGCACCAACCGCCGCGCCTTCATGCTGGGCGAGGTCGACAAGTACTCCTGGCAAGATCTCGGCTCCTCCTTCGGCCTCTCCGAGATCAACGCCGCATTCCTCCTGGCCCAACTGGAGGCCCGAGAGGCCATCCTCACCCGGCGGCGCCAGGTGTTCGAAAGCTACGACCGGCTCCTCCGGCCCGAGGCGGCCGCCCACGGCCTCACCCTGCCCGACGTGCCCGCCGGCGACCTCCCCGGCTACCACCTGTATTACGTGCTCCTGCCCGACCGTCCGACCCGAGACCGCGTGCTCGCCGCCATGCGCGCCGCCGGGGTCATGGCCACCTTCCACTACGTGCCCCTCCACAGCGCTCCCGGCGGCCGGCGCTTCGCCGCCCGCCCCACCGACTGCCCGGTGACCGAAGAGGTGAGCGGCCGTCTGCTCCGCCTCCCCTTCTACAACACCCTGGGCCCGGCAGAGGTGGAGAGGTCGGCGGAGGCTCTTCTGGCAGCCTGCCGCCGCAGCCCAGCCTGAACCGGCGCCGCTGACGGCCGCGCCCGGGTACTCTCGCCCCGTGGACGACGCCTCCCCTATGCCCGATTCCCCGGCGGCAGCCGACCGCCTCGACTTCTCGGTGGTGGTCCCGGTCTACAACAGCGAACGCTCCCTGGAGGAGCTGTACGCCCGCCTCGCCGCCACCTTTGAATCCATGGGGAAGACCTACGAGGTCATCTTCGTAGATGACGGCAGCCGCGACGGGAGCCTCGAAGTCCTGCGGCGCCTGCGGGAGAGCGCGCCCGGGCTGATTCGGGTGGTGAGCCTCTACCGCAACCAGGGCCAGCACGTGGCCCTGATGTATGGGTTCCGCTACTGCCGGGGAGAGGTGATCGTCACCATCGATGACGACCTGCAGCACTATCCCGAGGACATCCCCGGGATGATGGAGGTCCTGGGTCGGGGCTACGACGCCGTCTTCGGCGCCTACCGCCAGAAGTCTCACGGGCTGCTGCAGAACCTGGGCAGCGCCCTGGTGCGCAAGCTGAACCATCGCATCTTCCGGCCGCCGCAGGAGCTCCACCTGTCGAGCTACCGCCTGATCCGCCGCGACGTGGTGGATCACTTCAAGACGGCGCGCACCGCCTTCCCCTACATCTCGGGCTTGATCCTCTCCACCACCCACCGGGTGGCCAACGCCCCGGTGCGCCACCAGCCCCGCCCCTACGGGCGCTCCGGCTACACCCTCTCCAAGCTGATCCGACTCTCCTTCAACCTGCTGGTCAACTACTCGGCGGTCCCCCTGAAGGCCATCGCTTGGGTGGGGATGGGCGCCTCCCTGATCGCCTTCGTCGTCGGCGCGGTGTTCACCATCCGCCAGCTCGTCATCGGAGCGGCCCCGGTGGGCTGGACCAGCCTGGCGGTGCTTCTCTCCTTCTTCGCCGGGATTCTCTTCGCCATGATGTTCGTGGTGGCCGAGTACCTCTCCCGGCTGCTCACCGAGGTTTCCGACCGGCCCAGCCCGCCCCTACGCGAGGTCCTGTGATGAGGGGTCTCTCCATCGTCCGGGCGGCGTATCGGGAGTACCCGTCGTGACCGGGGAAGCGCCTTTCGTCGAGCATGCCCTGGCAGGCGGCCTCGAGATCTGCCTTCCCGGGGGTTCCCCGGCTGCCGCGCTAACACCGAACGACTGGGAGACCCGCTTCTTCGGACGGCCCATAGGCGCCTTGCAGGTCATGTGGGATGAGGCCGTCCGTCTCGACAACGCGGAGTGGGGACGGGCTGTTGCCGCACTCGTCGCCGCCGCCGACGCCGCCGGCCACCGCCTGGTGCAGTGCCATCTCGACGTGCGCGGCCTAGGGCTGGCCCCGGCTTTGGAAGACGCCGGCTTCCGCTTGGTGGACACCAGAGTCACCTTCTTCACCCAGATCGACCGGCGCGCCGTGCCCCGCTTCGAGCCGCAGGCCGCCGGGCTGCGCCTCGCCGGGCCCCCAGACCTGCCCGACTTGCTGGCGTTGACCCGTCGCGGTCTCACCGACAACCCCGGCTTCTACTCCCGCTACAAGAACCGGGCCTACTTCACCCCAGAGGAGAGCGCACGCTGGTTCGAGGGCTGGGTGCGCAACGACCTGGCCGACCCCGGAAGCATGGTGGTCATCTGGGAGGTGGAGGGCCGCGCCGTTGGGTTCCTGGGCTACACGCGCCGGGGGGAGCGGGACGGCCTTCCGATCTACAAGGGCACCCTGGCGGCAGTGGATCCCGGCTGGCAGGGCAGGCAGGCCCACCTGACCATGACCACCTTCGTCTACGACCGCCTGCCCGCCGACGAGGTGTGGATCGAGAACACCACCCAACTCACCAACACCCCCATCTTCCGCAATCACCTGGTCACCGGGAAGCGCCTCGACCGCATCGAACTGACCTACTTCCGGCGACCCCTCGGCTGATTCCCCCTCAGTGCCGGCGCGACACCACCAG
>JAFGCH010000120.1 GCA_016932695.1 Acidimicrobiia bacterium
CCCAGCTCCTGCTGCACGGTGAACAGGTCGGTGAGCACCTGGGTGGGGTGCTCCCCCCAGCCGTCGCCGGCGTTGATCACCGGCACGCTGGCCCAGCGCGCCGCCTCGGCCGGAGCCCCCTGCTGGAAGTGGCGCATCACGATGACGTCGCCGTAGTACTCCAGCATCTTCACGGTGTCCTTGATGGACTCCTGGTAGAAGTCCCCCGCCCGGGTCATCTTGGGGTCGGCGAAGCCGACCACATGTCCGCCGAGGCGATGCATCGCCGCTTCGTGGGCCAGCCGGGTTCGGGTCGACGGCTGGTAGAAAGCCGCCACCAGGGTCTTTTCCGCCAGCAGATCGGTGTTGCGCCGCTCCCGGGCGATGGGCTCCAGGCGCGACGCGATCTCGAAGCAGTGCATGAACTCGGCGCGCTCGAAGTCCTTCAACGACAGGATGTCGCGCCCGGCGAAGCTCCGCATACATACCTCCAGGGGGTGAGCCCCTCTAGTTTGGCGGCAACCCGCACGCTGCGCCACCGCTGGAGGCGGGCCGAAAGACCCACGCGCCTGCCGCCGCCATGCCATAGAGTGGTGCCCGCATGTCGCTGACGGGCATCACTGCGTACTTGCAGCCGGGCACCCTCGAGGAGGCCTACGGCCTGCTCGACGACCGGTCCATCGCCGTGGGGGGCGGGACCGACATCATCCGCCACCCCCATATCGGGGTCACCACCCTCGTCGACCTCGGCGCCCTCCCGCTGCGCTACCTCCGCCACGAGTCCGGCTTCGCCATCGGGGGCACGGCCACCCTAAGCGACATGCTGGAGCATCCGGGCCTGGCCGCCCACCTCGACGGGGTGGTCGCCGAGATGCTGCGCGGGGTGGGCTCCCCGCTGCTGCGTAACGCGGCCACCATCGGCGGGCACCTGGCGCGGGGCCGCTACAGCGACATCGTCCCCCTGCTGCTGGCCCTCGACGCCACCCTCACCCTGTTCGACGGCACCGAACGCACCTTGTCCTTGGCCGACTACTACCGCGCCGGCCTGCACCGCTCCCGGGCCCTCATCTCCGAGATCGGCCTCCCACCGGCCGGGCCCGACACCGCCGCCGCTTTCCTGAAGTTCACCCGGGTGGCCTTCGACTACGCCCTGCTCAACTGTGCCGTCCAAGTACGCCTCGACGGGAGGGGCATGGTGGAGGAGGCCCGCGTGGCGGTCGGGGAGACCCCGGCCCTCGGGGCGCTCGTGGAAGCCGCCGCCCAGAGCCTCGAGGGCGGCCCTCTAGACGACGGCCGCATCGACGCCTCCGCCGAGCTCGCCGCCGCCGCCATCCCGGCTCAGGACGACCAGCGCGCCTCCGCCGAATACCGGCGGGCACTGTGCCGCGTAGGAGTGCGTCGCGCCCTGTTCCGGGCCCGGGGTCGTCTCGAAGGGCGCCGGCAGTGACCTTTGACCTCGTGCTCAACGGCGTCCGCCGCACAG
The DNA here is from genome assembly GCA_016932695.1 of Acidimicrobiia bacterium. Taxonomy (GTDB): domain Bacteria; phylum Actinomycetota; class Acidimicrobiia; order Spongiisociales; family UBA11373; genus VGBK01. The sequence continues at coordinate 1,463 of JAFGCH010000120.1, forward strand.
TGCAGGCCGCCCCCGGCGACAGCCTCATGGACCTGCTGCGCCGCCTCGGCTGCAAGAGCGTCAAGAACGGTTGCGACGATGGGTACTGCGGGGCCTGCGCGGTGCTGCTCGACGGACGGGCGGTCAACGCCTGTCTGGTATTCGCCGCTCGAGCCGCCGGGCACCGGGTGGACACTCTGGAGGGCTTGAGCCGCGAGGGCGTCCTCCACCCGGTGCAGCGCGCCGCCCTCGACTTGGGAGCGGTGCAGTGCGGCTTCTGCACCCCCGGCATCGTGATGACCGCTCTCGATCTGCTGGCCCGGAACCCGCGGCCCACCGAGCACGAAGTGCGCGAGGCTCTGGCCGGCAACTACTGCCGCTGCACCGGCTACGTGAAGCCGGTAGAGGCGATCCTGGCCGCCGCCGCCGAGATGCGGGAGGCCGCGGAGTGAGCGACAAGTTCGAAGTGGTGGGCACCAGCGAGCGTAAAGTCGATGGCCTGGCCCTGATCACCGGTCGCCCGGTCTTCGCCGGGGACCTCGACCTGCCGCACACCCTGCACCTCGCCTTGCTCGCCAGCCCGCACGCCCACGCCCGCATCCGCCGCATCGACGCCGGCGGCGCGGCCCGCCTGCCGGGAGTGGCTCTGGTCCTCACCCACGAGAACACGCCTTCCCTCCGCTTCACTACCGCGGGCCAGGGGTACCCGGAGCCGAGCCCCTACGACGCCCGCATGTTCGACTCCAAGGTGCGCTTCGTGGGCGACCGAGTGGCCGTAGTCGCCGCCGAATCGCCGCGCCTGGCACGGGAAGCGCTGAGCCTGATCGCCGTGGACTACGAAGTGCTCCCGGCGGCCCTCTCCCTGGACGCCGCCCTGGCGCCGGGCGCGCCGGTGATCCACGACGAGGCCGACGCCGAAGGCATCTGGGACGCCCCGCACAACCTGGCGGCAGCGCTCGATGTGGCCGTGGGCGACACCCCGGCCGCCTTCGCGGAGTGCGTCGCGGTCGTCGAGACGACCTGTGAGACGCAGTACGCCCAGCACGCTCCCCTCGAAACCCACGTCTGCCAGTCCTATCTGGACGACAACGGGCGCCTGGTGCTGTACACCAGCACCCAAGTGCCCTTCCACCTGCGCCGCATCGTCGCCCGCATCCTCGACCTGCCCATCCACCGCATCCGGGTGGTGAAGCCCCGCATCGGGGGCGGCTTCGGGGTCAAGCAGGAGGTCCTGCTGGAGGACGTCTGCGCCCTGGTGACCATGCGCACCGGACGGCCAGCCCGCTGGGAATACACCCGCAGCGAGGAGTTCGTCTCCGCCCGCACCCGCCATCCCTTCCGCATCCGGGTGAAGGTCGGCGCTCGCGAGGATGGCGTGCTGCATGCCATCGAGATGGACGCCATCCAGAACACCGGGGCCTACGGCACCCACTCCCTGACCGTCCTCTCCAACGCCGGCTCCAAGACGCTTCCCCTGTACAACAAGGCTCCCCACCTGCGCTTCACCGGCCGCTCGGTGTACACCAACCTGCCGGTGGGCGGGGCCTACCGGGGCTACGGGGGCACCCAGGCTTCCTTCCCACTGGAGACCGCCCTCGACCGGTTGGCCGAGCGCCTGGGCCTCGACCCGGTGGAGCTGCGGCGCCGCAACCACATCGGCTCCGGGGAGACCTCGCCGATCTTCGCCGAGATGGGCGAGGGGCGCGAGGGGGTGCCCATGATCATCAAGTCGTGTGCCATCCCGGAGTGCCTCAACGCCGGCATGGAGGCTTTCGGCTGGGCCCACAAGCGAGCTCGCCCGCGCGACACCGGCCCGGTGCGCCGCGGGGTGGGCATGTCACTGCATATGCAGGGATCGGGCATCCCCCTGATCGACATGGGAGCGGCGACCATCAAGATGAACGACGACGGTTCCTTCCACCTGCTCATCGGGGCCACCGACCTCGGCACGGGGTCCGACACCATCCTCGGGCAGATCGCCGCCGAGGTGCTGGGCGTACGCCTGGAGCAGATCGTCGTCTACTCCTCGGACACCGACTTCACCCCCTTCGACACCGGCGCCTACGCCTCGTCCACCACTTACGTCACCGGCAAGGCGGTGGAGCGAGCCGCCCGGGAGGTCGAGGAGCAGATCCGCCGGGTGGCGGCGGTGATGCTGCAGACGGAAGCCGGCGCCGTCCAGTTGGGTGACGGGCGGGTCATCGCCCCCGACGGCCGCAGCGTCACCCTGGCCGAGGTATGCACTCGCGCCTACTACGGGGCCGACCAGTTCCAGATCGGGGCCACCGCCTCCTGCGTGCCCGAGGAGTCGCCGCCCCCCTTCATGGCCTCCTTCGCCGAGGTCGCGGTAGACGTAGAGACCGGCCAGGTCCGGGTGCTCGACTACGTAGCCGCCGTCGATTGCGGCACGCCCATCAACCCCCGCATGGCCGAGGGCCAGGTGGAGGGAGCGGTGGCCAACGGCATCGGCTACGCCCTGACCGAGGAGTACCTGTTCACCCCGGGGGGCAAGGTGCGCAACGCCGACCTCTCCCGCTACAAGATCCCCCGCACGCTCGACCTGCCCCCCATCCGGGTGATCCTGGTCGACTCCTACGAGCCCACCGGGCCCATGGGGGCCAAGTCGATCGCCGAGATCGGCATCAACGGGCCCGCCCCCAGCATCGCCAACGCCATCTACCACGCCACCGGGGTCCGCCTCGCCCGCACTCCGTTCACCCCCGAGCGGGTGTGGCGGGCGTTGCGGGAGGCCGGCATCGGCTAGAGACCCGGGCCGGCTCCGCCTCCGCCGAAAGCCCCGGCCCGCCGGGACCTATGGGCCCTGGGGTAGCCTCCCTCTGCCGATAGCCTTCCCGCGGGGTCCGCTGCCGCCTCTATGAGAGGAATGGGCGAACCCTGCTCTCTCGCCTATTGGAGGTTGCCGCATGCCTGCCGACCCGAAACCCGAACTCAGGATCGTCGTGATCGGAGGATCGGCCGCGGGGCCCAAGGCTGCAGCGCGGGCTCGCCGCATGGACGAACACGCCGAGATCACCATCATTCAGAAGGACCCCGACCTATCCATGGCTTCCTGCGGCTACCCCTACTACGTGGGCGGGGTCTTCGACGACCGCAACCAACTGCTCGCCACCCCCACCGGCATGGTGCGCGACCCCGCCTACTACATGAATGCGAAGGCGATACGCGCCCTGGTCAACTCGGAGGCCATCGGCATCGACCGCGCCAACAAGATCGTGCGCGGCCGTGACTTGCCCTCGGGGATGGAATACGACCTGCCGTACGACAAGCTCATCCTGGCCACCGGCGCGAGGCCTCGCCTGCCCAACCTCCCCGGCATCGATCTCGAGGGCGTGACCACGTTGCAGTCGATCAAGGATGCCGACTTCTTGCGCCGGGTGCGAGATGAGGGGCGGATCAAGAAGGCGGTCGTCGTCGGGGGTGGGCTCATCGGCATGGAGACCTGCGAAGCGCTGCACCTCGCCGGCATAGAGATGACCGTCGTCGAGCTCCTCCCCCAGGTGCTCCCCTTCCTCGACTGGCAGCTGGCCAAGGTCCTCGAGGCCCACGTGGCCACCCATGCCACCATGGTCATCACCGGCAATTCCGTTGCCGAGTTCCTGGGCAGGGATGGCAAGCTTCAAGCGGTGAAGCTCGCCAACGGCATGGAGCTCCCTTGCGAACTTGCGGTAGTGGCCGTAGGGGTGATTCCCAACTCCTCCCTGGCCCGGGATGCCGGACTGGAGATCGGCAAGACCGGCGGCATCCTGGTAGACGAGCACATGCAGACCTCCGACCCCGACATCTACGCCGCGGGCGACTGTGTGGAGTCGACACAGCGCCAGACCGGGGCCAAGATCCACGCCCCCTGGGGCGACCTGGCCAACCTGCAGGGGCGGGTGGCGGGAGAGAACGCCGCCACCAGCAACCGGGCCACCCACCCCGGCGTGATCCAGACCGGCATCTGCAAGGTCTTCGAATACACCGCAGGCTCCACCGGCCTGTCGGAAGCGGCCGCGCTCCGGGTCGGCTTGGGCGACTTGGCATCGGTGGTCACCGCCGGGCCCGACCGCCCCGGCTTCATGGGAGGGCAGCTGCTGGTGAACAAGATGGTCGCCGACCCGGCCACCGGGCGCATCCTGGGCTTCCAGAGCGTGGGGCCGGGAGACGCCTCCCGCCAGGTGGCCACCGCCGCCATGGCGATCATGGGTGGCCTCACCGTGGACGACGTAGCCAACGCTGATCTACCCTACGCCCCGCCCTTCAGCCTGGCCATCGACAACATCATTGCCACGGCGCAATGCTTGCAGAACAAGCTGCGCGGCCTGATGGTGGGCATATCGGCCGAGGACCTGAAGCGGAAGCTCGATGCCGGCGAGCAGCCCTACCTGCTGGACCTGCGCGGCCCCGACGAGTACGAGATGACCCGTCTGGGCCTCGGCGAGCACCTGATCCCCCTGGGTGCTTTGCGCAAGCGCCTCGCGGAGCTCCCCGAGGACCCGGAGACCGAGATCATCTGCTACTGCAAGATCTCGCTCCGCGGCTACGAGGGGGCCCGGATCCTCATGCAACGGGGTTGGAGGAACGTCAAGGTCCTCGAGGGCGGGATCGCCGCCTGGCCCTACCCCAAAGAGAGGTAGACCCTTCGTCGGCCGCCGACGGCCCGGCGCACGCGGGTCGCAGATGCCTACGGCCGGTACTCAGCCGGCCGCGAGCCGAGCCCTCAGGCGCCGCGTCGTTGCCGCCACCACCACCCCGAGGAGCGCCCCTACCCCCAAGGCAACGACCAGCTCCGCCCACACGTCCCCCAATCCGGCCCGTTCGATGGTCACCTCATAGACGGGGTTGATCACCCAGTAGGTAGGGAACAGGCGGGCGATCCATTGCGGCCAATCGGGGAATAGGTAGAAGACGGTGGGCGCCAGGAGCAAGAACCCGGTGCCCTTGATGAGGGTGAACACCGCGGTGACGTTCCCGGCCACCGTCCCGTAAACCAGGCCCAGTTCCACCAGCAGCGCCCCGGCCACCACCAGCACTACGAGGAGGGCCAACGGCTGCCCGGTGAGAGCCTGGTTGATCCATAGCGTCACCACGGCCATGGGCACCGCCAGCAGAAAGCCGAGGCTGCCCTTCGCCGCGACCACCTCCCCCAGGCGCACCGGGCTGACCACCACGGCGTTGAGGGTCCGCCGCTCCCGCTCATCGGCCAGGCTGAAGGAGGGGAGGAAGACCCCGGCGACCAGCAGGGCGTACATGGCGATCAGGGGGACCAGCCGCACCGCGATGGGCCGCGCCTCCTCCCCCAGCGCCACCACCTCCACCTCGAGCGGCGGCACGCCGGCCGCCGCCTGCCGGATCAGATCCAGAGTCGTGGCGGTCAGGACCAGGCGATCGACTGCGGCGCTCCGGCCGCTCACGTACAGCTCCAGCGCGGGCCGCTCTCCGGCCCGCAGCGCGGCGTCGAACCCGGGGGGAAGCACCAGGCCGGCATCCAGGTCGTCGGCCGCCACCTTTGCCTTCAGGGCCTCGGCCGATCCCAGCCGCGCCACTTCGAGGCCCGGGGCCTGCTGAACGGCAGCGGCGACCGCCGAGTCCCCCTGGTCCATGATGCCCAGCCGGGGACGGGGATCCAGCAGGTCGCCGAAGGCCACTTGAAGCACCAGCGTGATCATCAGCGGGAGCACCAGCACCCAGAGGAAGACCGGGGAACGCGGCCCCAGCCGCAGGTCCTTGCCCAGGACGAGGAGTATGCGGCGAGCGCTCACGCCGACCTCACCCTCCGCCGCAGCACCAGCCAACCCGCACCGAACAAGCCGGCGGCCCAGGCGGCCAGGAGCCCGAGCTCGGGCAGGGTGTCGGCCCAGCCGGCCCCGGAAGACTGGACCTCGACCAGTCCCCGCACCAGCGGATAGGAGGGCAGCAGGCGCACCCAGGCCGCGGCCGTTCCCGGGAACAGGGCGGCCAGTGCCGGCACCAACAGCGGGACCATGAACAGCATCCCCCAGAACAGCGTGGACATGAAATCGCGCCCGCTGGAACCGGCCAGCATCGCCGTACCGGCCACCAACAGCGCCCCCAGCGCCAGGAGGCACAGGAGAAGCCCGGGGTTGGCGGATAGCGAGTTGATCGCCGCCAGCAGGATCACCGCCTGCACGAACCCGCTCGCCGCCCCGGCAATGCCCTTGGCGGCCAGCACATCGCCGACCGTCGCCGGGGTGACCAGCACTGCCACCACGGTGCGCTCGTGGATCTCCTTGGCGATCAAGCTCGCCATGGCGAACAGTTCCATCATGAGGGTCATGAAGACGAAGAGCGGCCGGAAGCCCTCGCGCGCCGACGGCTCCTCGCCGCCTCGATCCTCCCCCAGGACCACGTAGAGGCCGTCGGGCACTTGCACCGGCAAGGGTACGTCCGCCGCCCGGTACCCCACCTCCCGCACCAGTCCCGCCAAAGCGCCGGTCATCTCCTCGGGTACCCCGGCATCGACGTACACCGTCGCCCGGCCCGGCTCGCTCACCTCGGGGAACCCCTCGGGGAAGGCGATGCCCAGGGAGATCGATACCCTCTCGGCACCCGGTGGCGGCGGCTCGCTGGCACCCGGATCCCTGACCAGGGCCCCCGCCGGCGTCAGCCACGCCTCCGCCTCCCCCGCCACCACCCGCCTCAGCTCGTCCGTGGAGGCGAAGGGAACCACCACCAGCCCCTCCCCCCCGAGAGCCTCCCCCGGGTCGGGCAGGCCCGCCACTCCCAAATGAACGGATCCCTCGACTCCGGCGGGCAGCACCCAGAACAGGGTGATCACCACCACGAGCACCAGGACGGTCAGCAACACCCAGAGCCGGTCGCGGCCGTACTCCAGCAGGTCCTTGCGGACGATGGCCCCCACCACGGCCCATCGCGAGACCGGCCGGCTCATCCCGCCAGGGCCCTCCCCGTGATCTCCACGAAGATGCTCTCCAGAGTGGCCTCCTCCGTGTGGATCGTCATGAGGCCGGGGTGACCTGCTGCCGCCCGCAGCCGCTCGCCGGCGTCGGGCGCGTCCAGGGGCACCGACTCCTCCGTCACGCTGCCGCTCTGCCGGTAGCGCACCTTGACCGCCCGGCGCCCGTGCTGCAGCTTCAAGTTCTCCGGGGTGTCGATGGCATGGATACGGCCTTCGTTGATGAAAGCCACCCGGTCGGACAACTCGTCGGCCTCGAACATGTCGTGGGTGGTGAGCAGCACCGCCGCCCCCCGCTCCACCTCGCCGCGAATGAGGGTGCGGATGGCCCGCGAGGACACCGGGTCGAGGCCGTCGGTCGGCTCATCCAGGAACAGAACTTGCGGGGTGTTCACCAACGCCCGAGCCATCATCAGCCGCTGCCGCATGCCCTTGGAGTACTTGCTCACCGGGTCGCGGCCGCGCTCGGCCAGGCCCACCTTGGCCAGCAGCCCGTCGGCGTCCAGGTCGCGAATGCCGAAGAGCCGGCCGAAGAACCGCAGGTTCTCCCGCCCCGACATGGCGTCGTAGAGGTTCTTCTCCTCGAAGCACACCCCGATGCGCGCCTGCAGCACCGGGTCGTCGGGAGCGACCGCGCGCCCCAGCACCTCGGCCCGGCCGGAGCCCGGTGCCAGCTGGCCGGTGAGGATCTTGATGGTGGTGGACTTACCGGCCCCGTTGGGGCCGAGGAACCCGAGTATCTCCCCGGGGGCCACTTCGAAGCTGATGCCGCGTAGGGCCTCGAGGCTCCCGTAGGAGAAGCGGAGGCCCTCGACCCGGATGGCGGGCTCTCCCATGGTTGACCCTCCGCACCCTGCTGGACGACGCGACACTACCGCGGCGGCCGGCGCTGCCGTCCCGCCGGCCCGGGCCCACCGCCCACGCGCTTCATCGGATTCCCGGCGGGAGGTGGATGGCAAAGGTGCAGCAGTCATCTCCCTTGAGGATGGACTGCAGGACCTCGATCGTCACCGGACGACCCAGGATCCCCTCCCACAGTTGGTCGTACCACCCCGACCCGCAGAAGCAGTGGGAAGACGACAGGGTGACGCCCGTGCGGCGAGCATTGGCTACCAGGCCGCAATGGCAGTAAGCGGCCCGACGCGAGGCGGCATCGGCCGCCGTCTTCCAGCCCTCCTGGTCCACGGGATCCTTGGTGACGTAGATGGCGTCCCCTACCCGGACGGGCGACTCGTACCAGGACTGGCCTTGCACCGTTTGGTCGAGGCGCATCGCCACCAGCAGGGCGTCCAGGCTGCCCAGCGCCTCGTAGCGAGCCCGCATCTGCTCGATGCGCCACTCGGGGAACCGGTGGGCACAACCGCGCAACGCCTCGCGGCGCAGAGCCGGGTCGTCCACCCCTTCGTCGAGCCGGCTGAGGGCCGTAGCGGCCCAGCGGGTCCACTCCTCCGGGCTCCCGCCCTCCGGGCAGGGCAACCCGCCGAGCACTTCGCGCCGAGCCTCCGCCCCGGCGGCCCGCTCGATGCCGGCGGCTAGCCGGGAGGCCCAGCCGGGCATCATGAGGGTCACGCGCACCTCGACTTCGTGGTCGGCTTCGACCGGCTCCAGCTCGGACCGTTCGTGGAGAAAGACCACCGCGTACGGCGGGTCGGTAGCCACATCGAGGCCCTCACGGCCGGCGACGTCGAAGATCTCCCGGAATACCGCGCCGGGGGAATCCACCGGCCCCTCCCGGTGCAGGCAGAGCGCCCGGTGCGCCGGTACCAGCCGCGAGGAGACCCCGCCCGCCTCGACCTCGTCGTCGACCGGATAGGCCGCTTCGAGGTGATAGGCGCCGCCCGGATCCCGGCCCCGGTAAAGCACCATCCCCGGGCCCATCACCGCCTCGGCGGCCACGGCGCGCAGGCGAGTGAACTTCTCCGGCAACTCCTCGAACTGCCCCAGGAAGCGAATGCCGGCGACCAGCGACCCGGGGATGTGCCTCTCGCGCACCCGGCCGTTGGGTAGTGCCATGGTTGCTCCTTTGCCGAAGACCCTGCCGTCACCGACGGCCGTAACCTAGGACGTTCGGCGTGTCCGCGGCGTAACGGCGGCGCGGCCCCACGACCGTCTGGAGAGGGCCCCGTTGGTCCCCGCCTTGCCGCCCGCCGAGCGGTAGGGTGTGGCCCCGCAGCATGAGCGCCCCCACTCCCGTCGTCCCGGTCATCCTCTCCGGCGGTTTCGGCACCCGTCTGTGGCCGGCTTCCCGCAAGCGGCAGCCCAAGCACCTGCTGCCGTTGCGCGAGGAGCGAACCATGTTTCGCCTCACGGTGGAACGCACCCGGGGCCTCCCGGGGGTCACTGCCCCGCTGGTCGCCTGCAATGAGGATCACCGCCCGGGCATCCAGCGCGACCTGCACCGCGCCGGGTACGACGACGCCACGATCATCCTGGAGCCGGTGGGGCGCAACACCGCCCCTGCGGTAGGCACTGCCGCCCTGCACCTAGTCCAGCGTTACGGCGAAGCGGTACTGCTGGTGCTTCCTGCCGACCATGTGGTAACCGATGAGGAGTCCTTCGCCCGCGCCGTCAGCGTGGCCGTGCCCCAGGCGGAACAGGGCTACCTGGTCACCTTCGGCATCCTCCCCACCTACCCGGCCACAGGCTACGGCTACATCCGCACCGGGGAGAAGCTCAGCCCGTCGGTGCGTGCGGTGGCCAGATTCGTCGAGAAGCCCAAGCGTGCCGTCGCCACCCGCTTCCTCCGCTCGGGGGGCTACTTGTGGAACAGCGGCATGTTCGTCTTCTCGGCCACGGCCCTGCTCGAGGAGCTGGGCCGGCACGCTCCCGCCGTACTGGCCGCCTGCGACACCGCCCTCGCCAACGCCGAGCGGCGCAACGGCCTCATCATGCTCGACGAGGCGGCCTTCGCCGCCGCCCCGGCCATCTCCATCGACTATGCGGTGATGGAGAAGACCCGCCGGGCGGCCGTGGTGGGGCTCGATGCCGGCTGGAGCGACGTTGGAGACTGGGCCGCCCTATGGGACCTCGCCGACCAGGACGCGGCGGGGAACGCGATCGCTGGGGACGTGATCGCCATGGGAGTCCGCCGCTCGCTGCTGCGCGCTTCCAGCCGTCTCGTCGGCGTGATCGGGGTGGATGACCTGGTAGTGGTCGAGGCCCGCGACGCGGTGCTGGTGGCGGGACGCGAGCACGCCCAGGAAGTCAAGGTGCTGGTGGAGCGCCTCCAGGCTGAGGGGCGAGCCGAGTTCGAGTCCGACGGCACCGACTGGTACACCTGGGGTACCGCCACCACGCTGCTGCATGAAGCAGGCATGACCGCCCGCCGGATAACGGTGGACCCGGGCAACGAAGCCACGCTCGGGGCAGCGGCGACCCTGCACTGCATCGTGGGTCGGGGACGGGCCCGGGCCACGGTGGGCCACGCCACCCGCACCCTGGCCCCCGGTGAGGCTCTGCGCGTGCCGGCCGGCGCCAACTGCCGCATGGCCAGTATCGGGAGCGATGCCCTCGAGATGCTGCTGGTTCAAGTGGACGGCTAGCGCGCCGGCCGCCTAAGCCTGCTTCCAGAGATCCCCGGCGGTGCGCACGGCACGGTCGTGCCCCGCCTCCTGCAGTCCGGCCAGCACCCCGGCGTACTCGTCGCAGAGATCCCCGTACTCCTCTAGGAGCGGATGGAACTCCTCGTGCCCGTCGAGCGACCGTGCCAGGTACTCCGGCGGGTGGTAGTCGGTGCGCAGGTAGGCCCGGTCGTACGTGCGTCGCACGTGGTGCTCGTAGCCGTGGCGAGCCAGCAGGTGGCCGGAAGTGCCGAGCAAGAGGCGCAGCCGCGCCTCGAGGAAGGCCGGGACGGTGACCTCCCGTTTGCCCCCGGCGCCTTTCTCCCCATAGAAGCCGGCACGGATCGGGCCCCGTGCCACGTCCCATCGGTGGGGCCAGGCCCCGGCAGTGGCCACCTTCTTGCGCACCAATTCGGGAGCCCGAGCCGAGAGGCCCTCGAGGCCGCGGCGCAGGTCCGCCAGAGCCTCGGCCCCCAGTTCCTGAGTCACCTCGGGCGCGCCCACCACCGCGGCGGTCACGTCGGATTCGAAGCGCCGCGCTGCCCACGGCGTCATGGCGTCCAGATAGCGAGCGGCGGCATCTTCCATGCGCCCGGTCAGAGCCCCGGCGCGCGTGCCCAACTCGCCCAGCCGCTTGTCCAACCTGGCGACCGTCATCACACCTCCGCAGCGCAATCAGGGTAGCGCCGCGGCCCCCCGGTTCCGGGGAGCGTCGGCCGGAGCCGCCGACTGCCCGCCGCGCCGTTTCCGTGCCAGGATGGGGGCAACCACCACAGGAGCAGTACATGCGGCACCCCAGGCTCGGCATGGTTCTGGCGGCCCTGGCACTGGCGGCGGCGGCTTGTAGCGACGGCGAAGCCGCCCCCACCACCACTCAGGCGGTCACCACCACGGCAGCGCCCTCAACCACCGTACCCACCACGGTGGCGACCACCACAACCACGACCACGTTGCCACCGACCACCACGACCACCACCACCCTGCCGCCGCCGGAGGTGGCCTGGGGGGACCCCCAGTACCTTCTCACCGTCGCCCCCAGCTTCTTCGCCAAGCGCGGTGACGTCATCGACGCCCGCATCCAGGTCGTCGCCGCCGGGGACGACGCGCTCCACCTCTTCGTAGCCATGCAGACCAGCGGCCGGGTCCACGATCTCGGCGGCATCACTCAAACCGACAACTACTCCGACGTCTGGGTCTGGTCGTCCCCCGACGGCGCCGTATGGACTGAGCCGGTGGGCCTTCCCTTCCCGGGCGCCTTCGACGAATGGGCCTACGCCGCGACCCCGTTCGGAGAGGAGCTGGTGATCGTGGGTGCCTGGCGGGAATCCGGCACCAACCCCACCGAGGTGCAGGGCTTCTGGACCTTCCCCACCGAAGACACCGACGGCGCCGCCTGGGTGGGCAGCGGGTCCCTTCCGTCCTGGGCGCAAGCCGACGCAACCAACCTCGGCGGGGACCGCGAGGAGGAGATGCTCGATGTAGTGGTGCTCGGCGATCTACTGGTGGCGGTGGGAGGTTCCGACGTAGTCCCCGAATTCGGAGAACCGGGCCGGCCGGAGTACGCCGCCGCCGTCTGGACGTCCCCCGACGGCCGAGCTTGGGAGCGGGTGGCCGACGACGCCGGCATCTTCTCCGGCCCCGCCAACAGCACCGGCATGGACGCAGCCGTGGCCGACGGCGTGACCGTATGGGCCTTTGGAGTCGACGACAGCGGCGGCAGGGACGACCTCGCGATGTGGTCCACCGGGGACGGCGCCACCTGGGAGCGGCTGGAATTGACCGGCGAGCGAGTCACCAGCAACCGGGGCCTCGTCGTCGCCGACGCCGCCCTGTCTCCGACCGGTGTCGTGGTCGTGGGCAACGAATTCGGCAGCGACGGCCGCTTCCCCGTCATCTGGTTCTCTCCCGACGGCACCGCCTGGGAGCGGCCCGACCCGGGGATCACCTCCGAGGGCGAGCTGGTCGGGGTGGTCGCCACCCAGTTCGGCTTCATCGCCGTCGGGCACACGCGCTCCGACAGCGGCACCGAACCGCTGGTGCTGCTTTCCGGGGATGGGCGCACCTGGTATCAAGACGATGGCGGGGCCTTCGCCATCGAGGGCGCCCGATACTGCGGCCTCACCGCGATCGGCCTGCAGGACAACCTGGTCGTAGTGGGCGGCCGTGTCACGTATCACGATGACTACACCGACGTCGTCGTCTGGACCGGCTCGCTGGGGCTCTAGGAAAGACGAGGGGAATCGGCGTCTGCCGTCGAGCCTCCCGGGGCCTACGGATAGCCGCGGTGAACGACCGCGGCCACCTCTGCGGGCGGCCGGCAGATGGCCACCGGGATCCCGGAGTTGCGCCGGGTGCGGCCCGCCACCGCCTTGAACACCGGGCCGCTCTGCTCCTCGTCGCAAGCCAGGCAAGGGTTCAGACTGCCGTCGGGCAGGTGATGGGGGTCGTCGAGCGCAGCCAGGCATACCTCGAGACAGGCCTCCCGGGTGTAGGCACTGTTGAACGCCCAGATCTGGGCGCACGGCCCACTGAAGCCGAGGCCCATGATGCAGTCCAGGGTGGCGGCGTCCCCCTGAGTGAGCGACAGCAAGGCACACTGCCTTACCGGCTCGCCCAGGTCCGGGTTGGCCAGGTAGACCGCCAGGTCCTGCAGCGAGGAGCAGGCTCCGCAGGCCCCGGCATGGGTAACGACCCCGCCGGCCGCCTCTGCTGCCGCCGCATCGCCGAAGGTCGCCAGGCGGTAGCCGCCCGGCACGCTGGGTTCGGCCAACACCGCGCAGACCCCGGAGGTGGCGGCGGGTACCAGAGAGTCGTCGCTGTAGGGATCGCCGGGGAGCAGGGCCGGTGGGCCCACCAGAGTGCGGTCGCGCAGAGCGGCGATCTCCGCTTCGGAGTAGACGGGGGGCGTCCAGGTCGCCTCGCCGGACACGATGCGCTCAGGGCGGCAGCGGGTTTCGTCCAGCCCGGTAGAGGGACCGGGGAGGCCGAAGAGAACCACACCGTCACCACCCGTAGTGGTCACAACCGTGCTGGTGATGCCGGAGTCGCCCGATCCACCACATGCCGCGAACAGCACGACCAGCACGACAACGCCAGCCAGATCCCGGAGCCGAGTCACGGCGGGCGAGGCTAGCAACACGATGCCGACCGCGACGCCGCCGCCGAAAAGGCGGCGGCCCGGCCGGTCCCCCATGGTGGGCGCTAGAGGATTTGAACCTTCTCCGGCCCACCCGAGATAA
>JAFGCH010000121.1 GCA_016932695.1 Acidimicrobiia bacterium
CGGCGGTGGCTGACAACACCTGCCCGGCCCAGCCCGCGACCATCCCGGCGGGCGGTACCTTCTCCTGCTCCTTCGATGCCTACCTGGCCGGCGAGGCCGGCGACCCCGACCACGCGAATGCGGTCACGGCTGCAGTGGAGGACGATGAGGGGAATCCCACCTCGGCGGCCGACGACGCCACGGTGTCCTTCGACGATGTGCTGCCGGCTCTGGCGGCGGCCAAGACCGCGTCGGTGGGGTCGGTGCCGGAGCCGGGGGGGACGGTCACCTTCCTGGTCGAGGTGGAGAACCTCTCGGTTGAGCCGGTCACGCTGACCTCCCTCGGAGACGACCTCTTCGGCGACCTGCGGTTTGCCGGGAACCCGGCGGTGGCGAACAACACCTGCCCGGCGCAGCCGGCGACCATCCCGGTGGGCGGGACGTTCTCCTGCGCTTTCGATGCCTACCTGGCCGGCGACGCCGGCGACCCGGATCACCGCAACACGGTTACCGCAGCCGTGGAGGACGACGAGGGGAATCCCGCCTCGGCGGCCGACGACGCGACGGTGGCCTTCTCCGACATCCTCCCCTCGGTGGCGGTGGCCAAGACCCCCTCGGTGGGGTCGGTGCCTGAGCCCGGAGCGGCGGTGACGTTCGCCGTGACCGTCGAGAACACCGCGATGGAACCGGTCACGGTCGGCTCGCTGGCCGATGACGTGTTCGGAGATCTGCTGGACCCGGCCAATCCGGCGGTGGTGAACAACACCTGTCCGGCCCAGCCCGCGACCATCCCGGTGGGCGGCAGCCTCTCCTGCTCTTTCGACGGCTACCTGGCCGGCAACGCCGGCGATCCGGATCACATCGACACGGTGAGCGTCGTTGTATCCGACGACGAGGGCAACCCGGCCGGCGATTCCGACTCGGCCGCGGTGTCCTTCGGTGACACCGCCCCGGCGATCGACGTCCACAAGGGGGCGGATCCGGGGTCGCTCCCGGAACCGGGCGGCACGGTGACTTTCAGCGTCGTGGTGGCCAACCTGTCGGTGGAAGCGGTGACGTTGACCTCCCTGACCGACGATGTGTTCGGGGACCTGCTGGACCCGGCCAACGCGGCGGTTACCGACAACTCCTGCCCGGCTCAGGCCGCGCTGATCCCGGCGGGCGGCAGCCTCACCTGCTCCTTCGATGCTCACCTGGTGGGCGATGCCGAGGGCCCGGATCATCACGACCGGGTCAACGCGTCGGTGGTGGACGACGAGGGCAACCCGGCGTCTGGAAGCGACGACGCGGTGGTGCCCTTCACCGACGTGCTTCCGGTGATCGCCACCACGAAGACCTCGGCGACCGGGTCGGTGCCGGAACCGGGGGCGGCGGTGGTCTTCGCGGTGGCGGTGGAGAACATGGCCGCCGAAGACGTCACCCTCTGGTCCCTGGCAGACAGCGTGTTCGGCGACCTGCTGGACCCGGCCAACCCGGCGGTGACGGACAACACCTGCCCGGCCCAACCACTCTCCCTTCCCGCCGCCGGGACCTTCTCCTGCTCCTTCGAGGGTTTCGTGGGTGGAGGGTTCGGCGACCCGGATCATGTGGACACGGTCACGGCCGGAGTGCGGGACAACGACGGCAACCTGGCTTTCGATGCCGACGAGGCGACTGTCGCTTTCTCTGATGTGCCGCCGGCCCTGGCGGTGGCCAAGTCACCCTCGGTGGTGTCGGTGCTCGAGCCCGGGGCGACGGTGACGTTCACCGTCGAGGCGGCGAACCTTTCGGTAGAAGCGGTGACCGTCGCGGCCCTCATGGATGATGTGTTCGGCGACCTGCTCGACACAGGGAACCCCTTGGTGTGGGGGAACACTTGTCCGGCTCGTCCCCCGGCCATCCCGGCGGGCGGCACCTTCTCGTGCTCCTTCGACGCCTTCGTTGCCGGGGATGCCGGCGACCCGGATCACCGCAACACGGTGACGGCCGCGGTGGCCGACGACGACGGCAACCTCGCCTCCGGCCGTGATGATGCCGTGGTGGCTTTCGGCGACGCGCTGCCGGTGATCTCCACCGCCAAGTCGCCTTCGGTGGGCTCCGTGGAGGAGCCCGGGAGATCGGTGACCTTCACGGTCGAAGTGGCCAACCCGTCGGTGGAGCCGGTCACCCTGGTGTCCCTCGGCGACGACGTCTTCGGCGATCTGCTCGACGCGGGGAACCCCCTGATCTCGGGCAACGGTTGCCCGGGACAGCCGCGGGTCCTCGCCGCAGGCGGTCTCTTCTCGTGCTCGTTCGACGCCCTGGTGGCCGGTGACGCCGGCGACCCGGATCACCGCAACACGGTGACGGCCGCAGCGGTGGACGACGAAGGCAACCAGGCCTCGGCAGCCGACGAGGCGGTGGTGGGGTTCACCGACGTGCTCCCGTCGGTGGCGGTGGGCAAGACGCCTTCGTCGGGTGCGGTGCCCGAGCCGGGAGGAACGGTCGCCTTCACCGTGGAAGTGGCTAACACTTCGGCGGAGCCGGTGACCCTGACGAGCCTGAGCGACGACGTGTTGGGGGATCTGCTCTTCCCGGGCAATCCCGCGGTGGCCAACAACACCTGCCCCGCCCAGCCGGCGGCCATCCCGGTCTTGGGCACTTTCTCCTGCTCCTTCGACGCCCTGGTGGCGGGGAACGTCGGGGATCCGGACCACCACAACACGGTGACGGCGGCGGTGGTGGACGACGAAGGCAACGCGGCGGTCGACGATGACGATGCGACAGTGGTCCTTGTCGATGTGTTGCCGAGCATCGCGGTGACGAAGAACGCCGACCCCGGCGTGGTCTCGGAGTCGGGCGGGTCGGTCCGCTTCACGGTGTCGGTGACGAACCGGTCCGTCGAGGCGGTGACTCTCTTGACGGTGACCGACGACGTGTTCGGAGATCTGCTCGACGCGGGGAACGCGGCAGTGACGGACAACACCTGCCCGGGGCAGGCACGGGTCATCCCGGTGGCCGGCACCCTGGCTTGCTCGTTCGACGCTTACCTGGCCGGGGAGCCCAGCGGCCCCGCTCACCGCGACACGGTGACGGCCCTGGCCGTCGACGACGAGGGCAACGAGGCGGCCGACTCCGACGACGCGGTGGTGTCGTTCCTCGACGCCTTGCCGTCCATCGCGGTGGCGAAGGCTCCGTCCGTGGGATCGGTGCCCGAGTCGGGGGCGGTGGTGGGTTTCACCGTCGAGGTGAGGAACACCTCTCCGGAGCCGATCACCCTGCTCGCACTCGACGACGACGTGTTCGGCGACCTGCTCGACGCGGGGAACACGGCGGTGGTGGCCAACACCTGTCCGGGGCAGGCACGGGTCATCCCGGTGGCCGGCACCTTGGCCTGCTCCTTCGAGGCCTACGTGGCCGGGGATGCCAGCGGCCCCGCCCACACCAACACGGTGAGTGCTCTGGCGGCCGACGACGAGGGTAACCCTGCCGGGGGGGCCGACGAGGCGCAGGTGCTGTTCGGGGACGTGACCCCCAGCATCGACGTGGCCAAGCACGCCTCCGTCGGCTCCGTGCCGGAGCCGGGGGCGACGGTGACCTTTGAGGTGGAGGTGCGCAACACCTCTCCCGAACCCCTTCGTTTGACCCGGCTGCAGGACTCGGTGTACGGCAACCTACTCGACGCCGAGAACGCGGCGGTGGCGGCCAACACCTGCCCGGCCCGGCCGACCGTGATCCCCGTTGGGGGCGTCTTCTCTTGTTCCTTCGCGGCCCGGGTGAGTGGAGACGGAGCGGGCGGTGATCACCGCAACACGGTCACGGCCCGGGCGGTAGACGGGGAGGGCAACATCGCGGAGGGCAGCGACATCGCCGCGGTGGCCATCGCCGACGTGCCGCCGGCGATCGCCGTTACCAAGGCCGCTTCCGTTGCCGCCTTGCCCGAGCCCGGGGGGATGGTGACCTTCTCCGTGGAGGTGACCAACCTCTCGGTGGAAGGGGTGTCGCTGGGGACCCTGATGGACTCGGTGTTCGGCGATCTGCTCGACTCGGAGAACCCGGCGGTGGCGAGCAACACCTGCCCGGAGCAGGCGGCCTCGATCCCGGTGGGCGGCACGCTGTCTTGCTCCTTCGAGGCGTCCCTGGTGGGGAATGCCGCCGGGCGCGGGCACGCCAACACGGTGACCGCGGTAGCGAGCGACGACGAGGGCAACAGCGCAGCGGACGCCGACGACGCCCTGGTGGCGTTCCAGGATGTGGTTCCCACCATCGACGTGGCCAAGGAGGCGTCGATCGGGTCGGTGGCCGAACCCGGTGCCGTGGTGACCTTCACCGTGGCGGTGGTCAACACCTCGGCGGAGGCGGTGACCCTGACTTCCCTGACCGACGACGCCTATGGGGACCTGCTCGACCCGGCGAACCCGGCGGTGGCCAACAGCACTTGTCCCGGCCGGCCGGCGGCCATCCCGGTGGGCGGCATCTTCGCTTGCTCCTTCGCCGCACTGGTCGCGGGCGATGCCGGGGACCCGGACCACCGCAACGTGGTGACGGCAACGGTCTCCGACGATGAGGGCAATAGCGCCGACGACGCCGACGACGCCGTGGTTTCCTTCTCCGACGTCTTGCCGATGATCGGGGTGGCCAAGTCGCCGACCCCCGGTTCGGTGCCGGAGCCCGGGGCCACCGTGACCTTCTCCGTGGTGGTGGAGAACCTGTCGGTGGAGCCGGTGACCGTTACCTCCCTGGTCGACGACGTCTTCGGCGACCTGCTCGATCGCGACAACCCGGCGGTGGCGGAGAACACCTGCCCGGCGCAGCCGGCCACCTTGCCTCCGGCGGGCGAGCTCGCCTGCTCCTTCCGCGCCTTCGTGGCCGGGGAGGCGGGCGGGGCCGATCACTCCGACACGATCACCGCCACCGCCACCGACGATGAGGGCAACCCGGTGTCGGCCTCGGCGGCTGCACGGGTGTCCTTCTCCGACGTGGCGCCGGCGATCGAAGTGGCCAAGACGCCGTCGGCGGGGTCGTTGCTCGAGCCGGGCGGCACGGTCACCTTCGCCGTGACGGTGGCCAACGCCTCGGTGGAGTCGGTGACCCTGACCTCCCTGGTCGACGACCACTTCGGGGACCTGCTCGACCCGGACAACCCGGCGGTGACGGAGAACACCTGCCCGGCCCAGCCGGTGGAGATCGCCGAAGGGCAGAGCTTCACCTGCTGGTTCGAAGCCTTCCTGGCCGGGGACGCCGGCGACCCGGACCATCGCAATACGGTGACCGCGACGGCGGTCGACGACGAAGGCAACACCGCCTTCGGCAGCGACGAGGCCACGGTGGCCTTCGGGGACACCATGCCGATCATTGAGGTGGCCAAGGCGGCTTCCCCGGGGACGGTGGCCGAGCCGGGCGGGATGGTCTCCTTTGCCGTGGAGGTGGTCAACACTTCGGCGGAGCCGGTGACCCTGACCTCCCTGGTCGACGACCACTTCGGCGACTTGCTGGACCCGGACAACCCGGCGGTGACCGCCAACACCTGCCCGGCCCAGCCGGCGGCCCTCCCCGTCGGTGGCACCCTCACCTGCGCCTTTGCCGCGTTTGTGGGCGGGGATGCCGGCGATCCGGACCACCGCAATACGGTGACCGCGGTGGTGGTGGACGACGAGGGCAATCAGGCGGTCGGCACCGACGATGCCGGTGTTGCCTTCGCCGACGTCCTCCCCGGAGTGGTGGTGGCCAAGGCGGCCGACCCCTCGGCGGTGGACGAGCCCGGGGGGATCGTGCTCTTCTCCGTCGAGGTGGCGAACACCTCGGTGGAGCCCGTGAGGCTGACCTCCTTGAGCGACAGCGTCTTCGGCAATCTGCTCGATGCCGGCAACGGGGCGGTGTTCGCCAACACCTGCCCGGCGCAACCCGACGAGATCCCGGCGGGCGGCACTCTGGCCTGCTCGTTCGAGGCTCTGGTTGAGGGGGAGCACGGTGATCCCGACCACGTGAACACCATCACGGCCGTCGTGGCCGACGACGAGTTCAACCCGGCCTCTGGGGCCGATTCTGCCGCGGTGTCCTTCCTGGAGACCGACGCGGTGGTGACGGGGCATCTCTTCATCGACCTCGACGGTGACGGGGCGCAGGGGCCCGGCGAGCCGCACCTGCCCGGGGTGCGGGTCCGCCTGGTCGACGGCGCCGGCAACCGCTCGACGATCACCAGCGACGCGTTGGGGAACTGGGAAGCGGCCGTGGAGGCGGGGGTGGTCTCGATGCGAGTGGTGGCGGCCACGGTGCCCGCCGGCTACCGGCTGACCACCGCCAATGCCTCCCAGACGGTCGAGGCCCTGCCGGGATCGACGGTGGACACAGCCGACGTCGGCTATCAGCCCGCCGACGGGTCGCTGGCCGGCAAGGTGTTCTTCGACGTGAACGGCGACGGGGAGCAAGGGCCCGGTGAGCCCTCTTTCGCCGGGGTGGCGGTGGCCCTCTACCAGGGTGATCGCGTGCTGCAGACCGTGCTGACGGGGGCCGACGGGTCTTACGGCTTCGACGGCCTGGCGGCCGGGGAGTACCGGGTGGTGGTGCGCGACGACACCGGCTTCTTCGCCGGGTTCTCCCCCAGCCTCGATCCGGACGGGGTGCTCGACGGCGAGACCCGAGTGACCCTGGGCACGAGCGAGGATCGGCCCGGGGTGGACTTCGCCTACCGGGGCACCGGCAGTGTGGGCGACACGATCTGGGAGGATGCCGACGGAGACGGGGTGCAGGACCCGGGGGAGAAGCCCATCGCCGGCATCGTCGTCGGCCTCGTCTGGGCGGGCTTCGACGGGGTGCTGGGCAGCGACGACGACGTCACCTTCCCCAACCGGGCCACCGACGCCGCCGGTACCTACCTGTTCACCGGAGTGCCCGCCGGGGTGGTGGACGTGGCCGTCGACCCGACGTCGGTGGACGACGACCTCGAGGCCACCACGGCCACCTCGTACACCTACCTCTTGGGCCCTGCGGAGAACTTCCTCGACGGGGACATCGGGTTCCGCGCCGTAGAGGAGCTGCCCTACACGGGGTTCGATGCCGACCGGCTCGGCTTCCTCTCCCTGGGCCTGATCGCCGTGGGCCTGATGCTTTTGCTGGTGGGCCGGCGCGGGAGACGAGACTCCCGGTTGCGCTGCGAGCGCCTGGGCTAGGGGAGAATCCCAAGAAGCGGAACGGCCGGCCCGGTGGGGCGGCCGCTCGGCAAGGAGGGAGGGAATCGTCGCGCCCCCCGGCGACCCAGTTCTCATCGGTGCCGTCGGGGAAACCTTGGGCATCGCCCCGGCAAACGCGGGCCGGCGCCGGGCGGCGGAGCGAGCGTGCGCCGCGGCACGAGCCCCCTTACAGTGGGCCTGTGCACCAGGCCCTCGCCGAGCATCTGCGCCGCTACGCCCTGCGTACCGGTGATTTCGTGCTGCGCTCGGGGGCCCGCAGCAGCTGGTACGTCGACGCCCGGGCCACGACCTTCACCGGTGAGGGAGCGGCCCTGGTGGCGGAGGCGGTCCTGGAGGCACTCCTGCCCGAGGTGACCGCGGTGGGCGGGCCCACTCAGGGGGCGGATCCCATCGCCGTCGCTACCGCCCTGGTGGGGGCTTCCCGGGGTCGCCCTCTGAAGGCTTTCTCGGTGCGGGCGCGGCCCAAGGACCACGGCACGGGGGGCCGGTTGGTGGGCCCGGTGGGCCCCGGTGACCGGGCGGCGGTGGTGGAGGACACCACCACCACCGGCGGGTCGCTGCTGGAGGTGGTGGACGTGCTGGCCGAGGCCGGCATCGCCGTGGCCCAGGCGGTGGTGCTGGTGGACCGCAGCGGGGGAGAGGTGGCGGCAGCCTTCGGTGAGAGGGGCATCCCCTACCGCGCCCTGCTCCTCCCGGCCGACCTGGGGGTGGGCTCGTGATCGTGCGCGTGTCCCGGTCTCCCTGGCGCCTGCTGGGCTACGCCCTGGTGGCGGTGCCGATGATCCTGTTGGCAGTGGACATGCTGGTGGCCTACAAGTGGTACCCCTTCCCGGAGACCACCACGGCCCGGGGCCAGGTCACCGCCGCCGACGGGTCCACCAGCGAGGTCACCTACGAGGTGTATACCGACAACGGCAAGGCCCAGCGCCGGCGGGACCTGGCCTGGGGCAGTGCCCTGGCGGTGGGCGGCCTGGCGACGATCGGTTGGGCCTTCGCCGGCCTGGTAACCCCCCGCCGTCTGCTCTCCGCCGACGCCGAGGGCCTCACGCTGTGGCTCGACGGCCGCCGGCGCCCTCCGCAGCACCTGGCCTGGGAAGAGGTGGCCGAGGTGCGGTCCGGGCTGCGGCGCGACGAGGCGGGGGAGGTGTCGGTGCTGTCGCTGCGCCTGCACGCCCCCGAGCGGGTGCCGTTGCGGCCCGTGGGGGCCGCGGCGGAGCCACCCTGGCTGCATCTCTTCGCCGGGGAGTGGGACCGCCCCGCCCATGAGGTGGCGGCCATGATCGAGGGCTACATCACCGGGTTCCGGGGCTGGGAGGCTTACGGATGACGGGGGCCCCACCGATCGGCGCTCACGTCGCGGCGGCCCATCCCCTGGCGGAAGCCGCCGCCCGGGGGGCCGATCTGGTGCAGTTGTTCTTGTCCAACCCGCAATCCTGGAAGAAGCCGGTGCCCCGGCCCGACGCCGCCGCCTTGCGGTCCTCACCGCTTCCCATCTACGTGCACGCCCCCTACCTGATCAACGTGGCCTCCCCCAACAACCGGGTGCGTATCCCCTCGCGCACCATCCTGGCCGACACCATGGAGGCCGCCGCGGCCGTGGGCGCGGCGGGGGTGGTGGTGCACGGCGGCCATGTGGGTGACGACGAGGGCCCGGAGGCGGGGGTGGAGCGTTGGCGCAAGGCCCTGGAGGCGGTGGCGCGGCCGGTCCCCCTGCTGCTGGAGAACACCGCCGGAGGGGGCAACGCGGTGCTGCGCGACCTGGGGCGGCTGGGCCCGCTCTGGGAGGCGATCGGGCACCTGGGAGCGGGCTTCTGCCTGGACACCTGCCACGCCTGGGCTGCCGGGGAAGACCTGGAAGGCGTGGTCGATCGGGTGCGGGCCGCCACGGGGAGGATCGACCTGGTGCACTGCAACGACTCGCGCGACCCGGCGGGGAGCGGCCGGGACCGCCACGCCAACCTGGGTAAGGGGCTCATCCCGCCGGCGCTGCTGGTGGCGGTGGCCGGGGAGGCCGGGGCGCCCGTCGTGGTGGAGACGCCCGACGACGACGGGGGGCAAGCGGTCGACATCGCCTGGCTGCGGGAGCGTCTCGCCTGTTGAGCCCTCAGCGGCTCACCACGCGAAAGCGGTGGCCGCACCGGGAACAGGCCGTGATGCGGGCCGCGTCGATCTCGCCGCCGCAATAGGGGCAGAAACGCACCGGAGGCGGCTCTTCGTGGGCCGGCCGCAGGCGGGCGGCGATAGGCGCCGCCAGGGTGGTGGCACCGAGCAGGACTACGGCGATGCCGAACAGGCGCCAGGTGTCGCCGGGGTCGTACCCCCAGATCACCGCCACCAGGAACCCTCCGGCGGCGGCGGCCAGGGTGTAGGCGGTGGGAAGCAGGCGGCGGTAGCGCCCCTGGAGATGGATCGCAGAGAGCAGCGAGGCGAAAGCGGCGAAGACCGCCACCGCGACCAGGGTGGCGCCGGTCTGCCAGACGGGGTCGATGCCGAAGTTCCCCCAGAAGCCGGCGATCAGCAGGCCGAAGCCGGGTACGGCGGTCGCGATGCCGACGATGGGGAGAGGGCCGAGGCGGCCCTCGGGGATGGCGGTGCCGCAGGCGACGGCCACCAGGCCGCAGGCGGTGATGAGCAGCGAGGAGGCCAGGATCCGCGACTCGACCTCCCCGAGGCTGCCCGCCAGGGCCCAGACGCCGATCAGGGCGTTGGCGAAGATCGAGGCGAGGGTTACCCACCGGGCCACCCGCCGGGTGCGATCGAAGCGGGCGGGGGCCGGGAGAGCGGCCGGGCTGGGCTCGAGGGGATCCATGCGGGTCACAGCCTGGCCGCCAAGCGTCGCTTCGGCAAGAGGGCTGCCCGCGACTGCGCCCTTCCGGTCTTCCCTACAATCGGATCCACCCCCAGGAGGCCCGGGCGACCCGGGGCGGCGGCCGAGGCCGGCAAGTGGGGTATCGCCGGTCGCACATTCCTCCGACCCGGGACGGGCGGGGAGAAGGGAGCGGAGATGGCCGACAAAGTGACCGTGCCCGTGGTGCGCGCCCGCAAGGGCGGCGCCAGGCTCAAGATGGTCACGGCCTACGACACGCCCAGCGCGCGCATCGCCGATCGGGCGGGGGCCGACATCATCCTGGTGGGCGATTCGCTGGCCAACGTGGTGCTCGGCTTCGAGACCACCTTGCGGGTCGGGGTCGAGGAGATGGTGCACCACACCGCAGCGGTCTCCCGGGCCCGCCCGCGGGCCCTGGTGGTGGGAGACATGCCGTTTCTCTCCTACCACGTGTCGGTGGAGGAAGCGGTGCGCCACGCCGGCCGCTTCGTGCGGGAAGGAGGGGCCGAGGCGGTCAAGCTGGAGGGAGGCCGCAAGCGCATCCCGGTGGTGGAGGCGGTGCTGGCCGCCGAGATCCCGGTGATGGGCCATATCGGGCTCACCCCGCAGTCGGTGCACGCCATGGGCGGCTATCGGGTGCAGGGCAAGCAGGTGGACGCGGCCCGTGCCCTGCTGGCCGACGCGCACGCCCTGGAGGAAGCCGGCGTGTTCGCCATCGTGCTGGAAGGAGTCCCGGCGGAGTTGGCCGCGGCGATCACCGCGGCCGTCGCGGTGCCCACCATCGGCATCGGGGCGGGCAAGGCGGTCGACGGCCAGGTGCTGGTGTTCCACGACGTGCTCGGGTTCCACGACCAGCGGCTGGCGAAGTTCGTCCGCCCCTACGCCCATCTGTTCGACGATGCGGTGGCCGCACTGAGCGCCTTCTTCGCCGACGTGGAGAGCGGGGCTTTCCCCTCGGCGGAGGAGTCCTACACCATGCCGCCGGAGGAAGCGCAGGCCTTGCTCGGCGGAGGCGACGCATCCGCCGGCTGATTCCCTTGGTGCTGCTGGCCGCCGCCTGCGGCGGCGGGGCCCTGGATGATTTCCCGCGCGACGAGGTGACGGTCGCCGGGGAGGTGTGGCCGGTGGCCGTAGCCGACGACCCGGGCGAGCGAGCGCAGGGTTTGACCGGGGTCACCGACCTGGGCGACCTTGCCGGCATGCTGTTCGTGTTCGTCGTGGACACCACCGCCGGCTTCTGGATGAAGGACACCCCGCTCCCTCTGGACATCGCCTTCTTCGCCGCCGACGGCTCGCTGGTGGACCTCCTTTCGATGACGCCCTGTCTTGGGGAGGACTGTCCCACCTATCGGGCCGGGGGTCGCTACCGCTTTGCCCTGGAGGTGCCGGCCGGGGGGTTCGCCGGGCTGGAGTACCTGCGGCTGGATCCCGCTTCGGTGGGGGACTAGGCCGCCGCCGGGGCCCGCGAGCGGCCCCCTCGGTGGGGCCGGCAGGCTGCACTTCCGCGATCTGCCGGGATCGCGGTACACTGCCGCCCTTCCCCAACCTGCCCCCCGGCGGGGGCCGCCCGTCAGATGCGGGTGTCCGAAGGAGGTGGAGCGCGCCGTGCGCAAATACGAGTTGGTGATGATCTTCCGGCCCGAGTTGGCCGAGACGGAGGTCCGCTCCGAGGTCTCCCAGGTGGAGAAAGCCCTGGTGGAGCGCGGGGCCGACATCGGCCAGATCGACTTCTGGGGGAAACGCCGTCTGGCCTACGAGATCAAGCACTTGACCGAGGGTTACTACGCCGTGGTTTCCTTCAGCGGGGCCGTGTCGGCGGTGGACGACCTCGACCGGGCCCTGTCGCTGTCGGACAACGTGCTGCGGCACAAGTTCATTCGCCCGGAGTGAGCCGGGGTGTCACACCCTCCCGTCATCATGAGTGCCGAGGAGAGTCGGAGAACCCCAGGAAGTAGGAAACCATGGCAGCCAATCACGTGACGCTCATCGGCAATCTGGTAGACGAACCGGATCTGCGCTTCACCCCGGCCGGGGTGGCCATGGCCAAGGTCCGCTTCGCCGTCAGCCGCCGCTACCAGAAGAACGGCGAATGGCAGGAGGAGACCAGCTTCTTCGGCGGGACGCTGTGGCGGGAGGCCGCCGAGAATGCCGCCGAGTCCCTGCAGAAGGGGATGCGGGTCATCGTGGTGGGCAGCCTGGAACAGCGCAACTGGGAGACGGCCGAGGGAGAGAAGCGCTCGGTGGTCGAGGTTCGCATCGAGGAGATCGGCCCTTCGCTGCGCTGGGCCACGGCGGCGGTCACCCGGTCGCCCCGGTCCGATTCGTTCGCTTCCGACGGCGGGCCTCGCCAGGCCGCCGGCCCCGTGGGCCGCGAAGACTTCGGCCCCGACGACGCACCTTTCTAGCCGCAACCATCATCGAGGAGGACCTACCGCATGCCGTCCAAGGCTCGCAGCAGCAGTAAGCGCCGGGAGGACAAGCCCGGCCGCCGCCGGGAGGATCGCCCCGGCCGCCGCATCAAGAAGAAGGTCTGCTACTTCTGCGCCGAGGGCATCGAGCACGTCGACTACAAGGACGTCGCCCTCCTGCGCAAGTTCATGTCCGATCGCGCCAAGATCCGCTCCTCGCGGGTGACGGGCAATTGCGTCCAGCACCAGCGGCGGGTGGCCCGGGCCATCAAGAACGCTCGGGAACTGGCCCTGCTCCCTTACACGAACCGATGAAGGTCATACTGATCCAAGATGTGGCGGGCGTCGGCTTGAAAGGCGACGTCCTCGAGGTGGCCCCGGGCCATGCCCGCAACTACCTGCTGCCGCGCCAGTTGGCGGTCAAGTCAACGCCGGCCGCCGAGCAGCGGGCGGAGGGCATTCGCCGGGCCCGGCAGGAGGCCGAGGCTCGGGCGAAGCAGGAGGCGGAGCAGACCGCCCAGGCTCTCGCCGGGCAGGTGGTGGTGGTGGCGGCCCGCGCCGCCGACGAAGGCCGGCTGTACGGCTCCATCGGCGTGCGCGACGTGGCCGAGGCCATTCGCAAGTTCACCGGGGTCGATGTGGCCCATCAGTACATCGATCTGCGCTCGCCCATCAAGTCCATCGGTCTGCACGAAGTCCGGGTGAGGCCGCACCCCGAAGTCGAGTTCGAGTTCGTCCTGGACGTGATCCCGGCCTGAGGACATGGTTGCACAACAGGAGCCGCGGAGGGCAGCGGGCGGGGCCCCGGTCCCGCCGCACAACCTCGAAGCCGAGGAGTCGGTCCTCGGCTCGGTGATGTTGTCGCCCGACGCGGCGAACATCGCCTTCGAGAAGCTGCACGCCGACGACTTCTACAAGCCGGCCCACCAGATGATCTTCGAAGCGGTGGGGGCCCTCTTCGATGGCAATCAGCCCATCGACGCGGTGACGGTGGCCGACCGGCTGCGGCGCACCGGGGAGCTGGAGCGGGTGGGCGGCGCGGCGTACTTGGCGACACTTCTCGATGGGGTGCCCACCACCTCCAACGTGGCCTACTACGCCGACATCGTGGCGGAGACCGCGGCGCGGCGGCGCCTGCTGCGCGCCGGGTCGTTGCTCGGCGTGTACGCCATGCAGACTGAGCGCCGCATAGAGGATGTGCTCGACGCCGCCGAGGCCGAGGTGTTTCGCGTCGCAGAGCATCAGGTCGGCGACGGGCTGGCGCCGGTGGGGCCCCTGCTGCAGTCGACCCTGGAGCGCATCGAAGAGCTGGGCACCCGGGGCGACGACATCACCGGCCTGGCTACGGGGTTCCGCGACCTCGACCGTTGGCTTGCCGGCCTGCAGCCGGCCAATTTGGTGGTCATCGCTGCCCGGCCGAGCATGGGCAAGACGGCCCTGGCCTTGAACATCGCCCAGAACGTCGCCGAGCGGGACCAGCCGGTGGCGGTGTTCACCCTCGAGATGAGCCGCGAGGAAGTCGTGCAGCGCCTGCTGTCCTCCATGGCCGGCGTCGATTCTCATCGCTTGCGCACCGGCCAGCTGAGCCCCGATCTGTGGAACAAGGTGGTGCGCGAAGCCTCCCGCCTCTACCAGATGCCGTTCTACGTGGACGACTCGTCCGATCTGACCGTGACCTCTATCCGGGCCAAGTGCCGCCGCCTGACGCGCAAGCGGGGCCTCGCCCTGGTGGTGGTGGACTACCTGCAGCTGATGCAGGGGCCCGGCAGTGCGGAGAACCGCCAGCAGGAGATCGCCGATATCAGCCGGTCGTTGAAGAACCTGGCGCGCGAACTGCGCATCCCGGTGATCGCCGTCTCGCAGCTGAACCGGGCCCTGGAGCAGCGCGAGAACAAACGCCCGCGGCTGGGCGACCTGCGGGAATCGGGGGCCATCGAGCAGGACGCCGACATAGTGATGTTCATCTACCGGGACGAGTACTACAGCCCCGGATCCGAGCCGGGCCTGGCCGAGGTGAACATCGCCAAGCACCGTTCTGGGGCGGTGGGCATCGTCCCCATGAACTTTGCCGCCGAGTTCACCCGGTTCCGCAACCACACCTCCGCCGAAGAGCCTTAGGGAGTGACGTCCGGCAGGGCCGCGATCGGTCGCGCGGCCCGGCGACCTGCCGGGGCGTAGCCTGCGCGCATCACCAAGGGAGGCGGCCGTGCGAGGGCGGAGGCGGTTCCTGGCAGGTGCGTTGCTGGCGGTGGGGGTGCTCGTGGCGGCGTGTACCAGTTAGAGCGTGTCGCCGACGGCCTCCTCCACTCCCGAGGCCACTACGCCGTCCGCGGAGACGACTGTGACGACAACGGCGACCTTCCCGGCGGCGGAGTACGGGACGCCGTGGCTGTGGGTCACGGCCGCGGACGGC
>JAFGCH010000122.1 GCA_016932695.1 Acidimicrobiia bacterium
GAAAGGACCCGGGCGCTGGACCCGGCCCTGGCCGCCGCGGTGGTCAACACCCTGGAGCAGGCGGTCTCGCGGGGCACGGGAGGCAACGCCTACATCGACCGCCCCCAGGCGGGCAAGACCGGTACCCACGAGGACCACACCGACGCCTGGTTCGTCGGCTTCATCCCCCAATACACCACCTCGGTGTGGGTGGGCTTTCCCGACGGCCAGGTGGAGATGCGCAACATCGTGATCAACGGCACCTACTACGACCGGGTCTGGGGCTCGAGCGTGCCCGCTCCCATCTGGGCGGACTTCATGGAGATCGTCGCCACCGGGCTGCCGGCCCTGGACTTCGCCCCCGACCCAGAGGGGATCGAGGCCTACTACCAGACCCCGCGCGCCGAGGTCCCCGATGTCATCGGCATGGACATCGACAGGGCCGTCAAGGAGATCTACAAGGCCGGCTTCGACGTGGAGTGGGAGTACGTCAACGCCGACGAACCCGAGGACGAGGTGGTATCCCAGGACCCGGAGCACCCCACGAAGATCAAACAGGGCGAGACGGTCGCCCTCGAGGTCTCCAACGGCCGGACCCCGGAGGCGATCATGCCGAACCTGGTCGGCATGGACCTGGGCGAAGCCCTGGCCCTGCTCGACGCCCTCCGCGAGGACTCCGAGGTCGACTTCACCTGGGAGCTGGTCTCGGTGGCTACTTCCGACCCGGCCGAGCACAACCAGGTGGTGGGCACGCGCCCCGGCACGGGGCGGCCGATCACCGCGGACACCGTGGTGGTCATCCGGTACCGCGCCTACGGCGGCGGCTAGCCCTTTCTTTCGCGTCCTCTCCTTGGAGCAATTGCATCTAAGTGGCCTTAGTTGTATCTAGGCGCTATGACCACCGCAGCCCCCGGGGCCCTCCAGCGAGACGCCCGTCCTCCCGTCTCTATGGAAGCCGCGCCGACCCCGGGGGCGGCGGAGGTCATCGCCCTCCGCCCTACCGCTCTCCCCCGCCCCTACATCCGGCCTCGCCTGCAGCAGGCCGCCGACGCCCCGGGCCACGCCCCCGACGATCCCCTCGTGCGCCGCTACTGGTCGGCCCTGGTGGGCCCCGGAGCGGTGGCCGACCTGCTTCGCCTCACCGTTGCCGCCCGCCGGGGCCGCCGCCTGCGCCGCCCGCTGCATCTCCCCAGCCTGCTGCGCGAAGGCCTCATCCGGCGCGACGGAAACATCATCGTGGTCCCCGAAAGGGTGCCACTCCTCGACGAAAGCCAGCAGCGCCGCCTCCACCCCAGCCTCAGGGCCGAGTACCGGCGGCGAGTGGCCGGCTGAACCCGCCCGGGCCGGCGGCCGCCCCGCTAGCGTGGCCCCCGCGTCCGCGGCAGGGCCGGATCGGCTCCGGCCGGCCCGGGTGCCCGGATACACGGAGGCATCCGGCGACGGGCCGGCACACCCGCGGTGGACGGCAGGATGGGCGGATGAGCAAAGTCACCACGATGAGCGAAGCCATCGGTCGTCTGGTGGCCGATGGGGCTTCTGTTGCCATTGAGGGCTTCACCCACCTCATCTGCCATGCCGCCGGCCACGAGATCATCCGCCAGGGCCGCCGCGACCTGACCTTGTGCCGGCTCACCCCGGACATCGTGGCCGATCAGATGGTGGCCGCCGGGACGGTGTCCCGCCTGGTCTTCTCCTGGCTGGGGAACCCCGGCGTGGGCTCGCTGCACGCCATCCGCCGCCGCATCGAGCAGGCCGATCCCGCCCCCTTGGAGATCGAGGAGTACAGCCACTTCGGGATGGTGGGCCGCTACACCGCGGGTGCCGCCGGGCTTCCCTTCTTCCCGTTACGCTCCTACGAGCACAGCGACTTGCCCCGGGCCAACCCTCGCATCGTCCCCCTGCCCAGCCCCTACGGCGACGACTCGGTGTACGCCGTGCCGCCTCTCAACCCCGATGTGGCCATCGTGCACGTCCAGCGGGCCAGCGCCGAGGGGGACGCCCAAGCCTGGGGACTCCTCGGATGCCAGAAGGAGGCGGCCTTCGCCGCCCGACGGGTCATCGTGGTCTGCGAAGAGGTGGTCCCGGAGTCGGTCATCCGGGCGGACCCCAACCGCACCCTGATCCCGAACATGATCGTCGATGCCGTGGTGCAAGCCCCCGGGGGCTGCCATCCCTCCTTCGTGCAGGGCTACTACGACCGCGACAACCCCTTCTACCTCGACTGGGACGGCATCAGCCGCGACCCGGCCGCCCTGGAAGCCTGGCTCCAGGAGTGGGTGTACGGCCTGGCCGACCACGCCGAGTACCGCGCCCGCCTGGGCGCCGAACGCTGGGCGGCCCTGGCTCCGGGGGAGGCCTGGGCGCCGCCGGTCAACTACGGGAGCTACCGGTGAACTGGACCGCGAACGAGATCATGGTGGTAGCCGCCGCCCGGCGCCTGGCCGGGGAGCGAGTCTGCTTCGTGGGCATCGGCCTGCCCAACCTGGCCTGCAGCCTGGCCCAGCGCACCGTGGAGCCGAGCCTGGAACTGGTCTACGAGTCCGGAGCGGTAGGGGCCCGGCCGCAGCGCCTCCCCATCTCCATCGGTGATCCCTGCCTGGTGTCCGGGGCCCGGTCGGTCACCTCCCAGTTCGACCTCTTCGCCTTCTACCTACAGGGAGGGCGGGTCGACGTAGCCTTTTTGGGGGCGGCCCAGATCGACCGCCGGGGCTCGATCAACACCACCACGATCGGCCCCTACGAGCGCCCCAAGGTGCGCCTCCCCGGGTCGGGAGGCGCCTGCGAGATCGCCCTGAACGCCGCCAAGGTCTTCGTCATCGTCCCTCAATCACCCCGCTCCTTCGTGTCCCGCCTCGACTTCGTGACCAGCCCCGGGCACGTGCCCGGGCGACGCGCCCGCGGGGGCGGCCCCGACACCGTGGTCACCCAGTTGGGCGTCTACCGCTTCGTCGAGGGAGAGATGACGCTCGTGTCGCTCCACCCCGGAGCCACCCTGGAGCAGGTGCAGGCCGCCTCCGGCTGGGAGGTGGCGGTGGCCTCCGACCTCGTGGAGACTCCGCCCCCGACCGCGGCCGAACTGGCCGACCTGCGGGCCCTCGACCCCCAGCGGGTCTACCTGGGATGAGCCGGGTCTTCCGCCGTGCCGTCGACCCACCGGTAGCGGTTCGGGCCGAGGGCGTGTGGGTCGAGGATTCCGCCGGGCGCCGCTACCTGGATGCCGCCGGCGGGGCGATAGTGGTCGGCATCGGCCACGGGGACCCGGTGGTGGCCGCCGTCCTGGCCGAGCAGGCCGGCCGCCTGGCCTACGTGCACGGCTCGGCCTTCACCACCGAGACGATCGAGGCCTACGCCGCCGAACTGGCCGAGGTTCTCCCGGTGCCGGGAGCCCGGGTGTTCCCGGTGAGCGGCGGCTCCGAAGCCGTGGAGACCGCCCTCAAGCTCGCCCGGGCCTGCCAACTGGCCCGGGGAGAGGCGGAGCGCACCTTGGTGGTGGCCCGCAACCTCTCCTACCACGGCAACACGCGGGGCGCCCTCGCCGTCTCGGGCCGCCCTCGCCTGCGTGGCCCCTACGAGCCCTGGCTGACCCACACGATCCAGGTGCCGGCCGTACAGGAGTACCGCTGTCCGGCCCCGGGGCACCCCCGGGGATGCGGCGCCTGGCATGCGGAGCAGCTGGAGGGCGCCATCGAGCAGGCAGGCCCGCGCCGGGTGGCGGCCTTCATCGCCGAGCCCATCGGGGGAGCAACCACGGGGGCGGCGGCGCCTACCGACGACTACTGGCCCGCGGTGGCCCAGGTGTGCCGCCGCCACGGGGTGCTGGTCATCGCCGACGAGGTGATGACGGGTTTCGGGCGCACCGGGCGCTGGTTCGCCGCGGATCACTGGGGCCTGGCCCCCGACATCCTGGTGGCGGCGAAGGGAGCCTCGAGCGGGTACTGGCCCCTCGGCCTGTGCGTGGCGTCGAGCGAGGTGCACGACACCGTCCGCACCGCCGGCGGTTTCGTCCACGGCCTCACCTTTTCCCACCATCCGGCGGGGGCGGCCGTGGGCCGGGCGGTGCTGGCCCGCCTGCGCGACCTGGACCTGGTCGCCGCGGCGGCAGCCAAGGAGCCCCTGCTCCTCGCCGCCCTGCGGTCCGCCCTGGGGGATCATCCGATGGTGGGCGACATCAGGGGCCGGGGGCTGCTCGCCGGAGTCGAACTGGTGGCCGACCGGGAGACCCGCCGCCCCTTCCCTCCCGGGGAGCGGGTGATCGAGCGGGTGGTGGCTGCAGCCCGGCGTCACGGCCTCCTGATCTACTGGTCCAAGGGCTGCGCCGATGGGGTAGCGGGGGACGTCGTGGTGCTCGGCCCGCCGCTCATCATCACCCCCGAGGAGATCGAACTCGCCGCGACGCGCCTGGCGGCGGCGGTAGCCGAGGTAGCCGCCGGGGCCGATTGACGCCCCCCCGGGCGGTCCGTAGGCTCGCCGTCCGGGAGGTCACCATGCCGAGCAGCCCGTTCCCTGCAGTGTGGACCGAGAGGCACCGCCTGCACGACCCCGGAGGCGAGGTGTGGGTAGGGGTCCCCATCCCGGGCACCGAGGTGATCGCCCGCGGCGACCTCATTCGCGATGCCCTGGATGCGGCCGGCTTCGAGATCCTCCCCCCCACCGAGCACGACCCCAAGAACCTCCACCGCCTCCACCACCCGGCGATGGTCGACTATCTGCGCACCGCCTACGACGCCTGGGTGGCCGCCGGCTATCTGGAGGAGCCGGGGCAGGATCGGGTGGTGCCCTACATCTTTCCCCTCCCCCAGGCGGTAGCCGATCGGCCTTTCCGGCTGCCGGCCGCTCCCTCCGCCCGGGCCGGGGTGTACACCACCGACACCACCACCCTCATCGGCCCGGGCACCTACCGGGCGGCCCTCGCCGCCGTGGACACTGCTCTCACCGCCACCGAACTCCTTCTGGCCGGTCGGCGCGCCGCCTACGCGGTCTGCCGGCCTCCGGGCCACCACGCCGGACGGGCCTTCTTCGGAGGCTCCTGCTACCTGAACAACGCCGCCTTGGCCGCTCAGCACCTGCGCGACGGCGGGATGGCCCGGGTGGCGGTGATCGACCTCGACGCCCATCACGGCAACGGGACCCAGGACATCTTCTACGACCGGGCCGACGTCCTCTACACCTCGGTGCACGTCGACCCGGGGGCGGGGTGGTTCCCGCACTTCGTGGGGTACGCCGACGAGTCCGGCCGGGGCCCGGGGCACGGCGCCAACCTCAACCGCCCGGTCGCCTCCGGGTGCGGTGACGGGCCCTGGCTCGAAGCCATCACCGACCTGTGCGCCGCCGCCCGGGGCTGCGATGCCCTGGTCGTCTCCCTAGGGGTCGACGGCGCCGCCGGCGACCCGGAGAGCCCCCTGGGCATCAGCCCTGCGGGTTTCGCCCGGGCCGGGGAGACCCTCGCCGGCTTGGGCCTCCCTACCGTGTTCGTACAGGAGGGCGGCTACGACCTCGAACGCCTCGGCGGCCTCGTCGTGGGCACCCTCACCGCCTTCGCAGGAGCGCACTCATGAGTGATCCCACCCCTCTGCTGGTCGGCAAGGACGAGCACGGAGGTCTCCCCAGCCTGCCCCGGCCCGATGCCCCCAAGGCGGCTCACTGGAGCCTGGAGGCGGTGGTCGCGGTCGAGCGCCCGCACGACGCCACCGTGTCCCCCGACGGCGCCCGCGTGGCCTTCCTCCTCGACCGCGACACCACCGACCTGTGGGTGCTGCCGACCGCCGGCGGCCCCGCCGAGCGGCTCACCACCGGGCGGCCGCTCACCGCCTTCTGGGAGGACACCGCCCCCGCCTGGTCGCCCGATGGGTCGCGACTGGCCTACGCCGAGGGCGATGCGGTGTGGGTAGTTGCCGCCGGGGGGCTGCCGCGGCGCCTCGTGGAAGCGGGGAGCCCCCTCTGGCTCGACGCCGGGCACCTGGCCGGGACCGTGGAGCGCGCCGAGGTGACTCGGCTCGCGATGTTCGCCGCCGACGACCCCTGGCCCCGCCCTCTCACCCCCGGCGCCTGGTCGGCAGGAACGGCGGCCGTGGTCCCCGGCAGCACCCTGGTGGTGTGCGAGGGGAACCCGCCCGAAGACCTCGATCGTTCCGACCTGTGGCTGGTGGATCCGGTATCGGGTGAGGTTCGTCGGCTCTGTGGGGCCCCCGGGCGGAGGGACCACAGCCCCGCCGTCGACCCTCGGGGCGGGCGGGTCGCCTACGTATCCGCACGCGACGGATGGGATGAGTTGTGCCTGGTGGGCCTCGACGCCGGCGGTGAGCGCCGACTCACCACCGAGGGAGCCGACTTCTCCGCGCCGTGCTGGCGGCCCGACGGCGGTGCTCTTGCCGCGGTGCGCACCCGGGCCGGGCGCAGCGACCTGGTGCTGGTCGATCCCGCTTCGGGGGCGGTGTCTGTCCTGGCCCCCGGCGGCACGTGGACGCGCCCTCAGTGGACCGAGGGCGGTGGGCTGGCGGCGGTGTACGAAGACCACCGCACCCCGCCGCGCCTGGCGCGGGTCGATGCCGACGGGAAGGTGGTCACTCTGTTTGCCGGGGTGCCGGCGGCGGTGGCCGCTGCTCCTCACCTCACGCCGCAGATCGTCCGCTACTCCTCCTCCGACGGCCTCGAAGTGGAGGGATTCCTCTTCAGGCCTCCCGCCGCCGACCGGGGACGCGTCCCGGCGATCGTCTATCCGCACGGCGGCCCCACCTCCTACTACGGAGACGAATGGGACGGCCACGCCCAGTACTTCATAGACAAGGGGTATGCCTGGTTCGCGGTCAACTTCCGCGGCAGCACTTCCTACGGGCAGGCTTTCGAGCGGGCCAATCGCGGAGTCTGGGGAGTAGCCGACAACGCCGACTGCCTGGCGGCGGCGGACTACTTGGCCGCCCTCGACTGGGTGGACCCCCGCCGCCTGGCCATCTTCGGAGCGTCCTACGGCTCCTATCTGGCCCTGGCCGCCCTGGCTCGCGACCCGCAGCACCGCTTCGCCTGCGGGGTAGCCAAGTTCGGCGACAGCGACATCGCCACCTCGTGGGCCGAGGGAGATCGCGTGGGGCGCGAGGACCTGGAGCGCATGATGGGCCGGCCTATCCAGGCCCCGGAGGCCTACCGAGCCGGCTCGCCTCTCCACTGGGTGAGCGACATCACCCGCCCCATCCTGGTGGCCCACGGTGAAGCCGACGACCGAGTGCCCCCGCGCCAGTCGGCGCAACTGGTCGACACCCTCCGCCGCGAGGGGAAGACCTTCGAGTACCTCACCTACCCCACCGAGGGCCACGGCTTCCTGCGGCGCGAGCCGCAGTTGCACTTCTACCGCCGGCTGGAGCGGTTCCTCGACTGGCATCTCATGTGAGACCGCCTTTGGAGCGAGCCGGATCCGGAAGCGGGTTTGCCCGCCGAGGCAGGCTCGCGCGGTGTAGCGTCGGCGCTGCCGGCCGGGTCGGCCGCGAGCGCCCGCCGGCATGGAGACACGGAGTGCCTTCGGAAGGGGGCACGGGGGGGCCGTAAGGAGGGAAAGGACGTTGTATGAAGCACCGCACGCTGGCGCTGCTGCTGGGGCTGCTGCTGGTCCTGGCCGCTTGCGGAGACGACGGAGGTGAGGAGACCACCACCACCGTGACGACGGCTCCCCCGACGACTACGGGAGGGACGGTCCGCATCGGGTGGGGCGGGGCCCCGGCCGACCTCAACCCCGGCATCGGGGTGCTCATCGAGGACTACACCCTCTACGAGCTGGTCTACAACACCCCGATCAGCCTCGACCTCGACGGCAACTACGTGCCGGAACTGGCCACCGACTGGTACGTCTCGGACGACGATCTCGTCTGGACTATGAAGCTCGCCGAGGGAGTGACCTTCCACGACGGCACCCCGCTCACCAGCGAGGACGTCAAGTTCACCCTGGAGCTGTACCGGGACACCGAGGACTTCGTCTTCATGCCCAGCTACTTCGACGGCGATGAGGTGATCGAAGCCCCCGACCCCACGACCGTGACCATCACCAAGGAAGTGCCCACAGGCAGCTTCGAGGGACGCATGGTCTTCATGTACATCCTTCCCAAGCACATCTGGGAGAACGAGGACCCGGCCACCTTCGACAACGCCGCCATGATCGGCTCGGGCTCCTTCAAGCTGACCGAGTACCGGCAAGGGGAGTACCTGCGCCTGGCCGCCAACAAGGACTACTGGGGCGGCGCGCCGATCGTCGACGAGGTCATCTTCCAGACCTTCGAGAACGCCGACGCCCGGGTGCAGGCGCTCATCAACGGCGACGTGGACATGGTCACCGAGTTCCCTGCCACCGCCATCCCCACCCTGGAGGCCAACCCCAACATCACCGTGGCCACCGGGGAGCCGTTGGCACCGGATCTCACCGACATCATCTTCAACGTCACCGAACCGGAGGACTGCCCCGCCGACGACGGCATCTGCACCGGCCATCCGGCTCTGCGCGACCTGCAGGTGCGCCGGGCCCTGGCCCAGGCCGTGGACAAGCAGCAGCTCATCACCACTCTGCTCCTCGGGTTGGGCACTCCCGGGCGGGCCATAGTCCCCACCGGCCTGGGTGTCTGGTTCAACGACGCCCTCGAGGACTACGCCTTCGACCTCAACGAGGCCAATCGCCTGCTCGACGAAGCCGGCTACCTCGACACCGATGACAACGGGATCCGGGAATGCCCCGCCGCCATGGACTGCGGCGACCGGCCGGAGTTGCGCTTCCGGCTCAACTACCCGGAGGATTCCGACACCGCTCCCCGCCTGGCCCAGACTCTGGCCGACTGGTGGCAGCAGATAGGCGTCGACCTCCAGATCCAGGTGCTCGACTCCGACACCCTGACGTCGGTGTGCTGTCCCAGCTTCGACTACGACGTCATCATCTGGGGCTGGGGCTCGGACCCGGACCCGGGGTTCCTCCTGAGCGTGCTCACCTGCGAGGAGATCCCCACCGGCACCAACGAGAGCGGGTACTGCAACCCGGAGTACGACGCGCTCTACGCCGCCCAGCAGGCGGAGACCGACCTCGACACCCGGGTGGCCATGGTGCACGAGATGCAGCAGATCCTCATGGACGACCTGCCCTACATCATCCCCTTCTGCGCCCTGTCCAGCCAGGCCTATCGGAACGACCGCTTCGTGGGCTGGCGCGACGACGCCACCAAACTGGCCCTCGAGGACCCGACCTCGCTGGACGTGATTCGGCCGGCGGGATAGCCGAGAACCGATGCGGGGGAGGGGCCTGCGGGCCCCTCCCCCGATATCACTCATGACCCGAGGATCGCTCTTCCTCCGCAAGATCATCTGGGCCCTGATCACCATCTTCGTGGTGATCACCTTCAACTTCTTCCTCTTCCGCGTCCTCCCCGGCGATCCGGCCAAGGCCGGGGTCAAGGATCCCCGCCTCAGCCCCCAGGCGGTGGCCGCCCTGCAACAGCGCTTCGGTCTGGACAAGCCGGTGCTCTTCAACACCCAAGGGGGGAACCTCTTCGACAGCCAGTACTTCCGCTACCTGGGAGCCCTCGCTCAGGGGGACCTGGGCACCTCCTACGCCTACAAGAGCCGTCCCGTGACCAGCATGCTCGGCCGGGCCCTGGTGAACACGCTCTGGCTGGTGCTCCCCGCCCAGATCCTGGCCATCGTCCTGGGGGTGCTCTTGGGGCTGGTCGCCGCCTGGCGCCGGGGCACCAAGCTGGACGTGTCGGCCTTGATCTTCGCCCTTTTCACCTGGGCCTTACCCACCTTCTTCCTCGGCATCCTGCTGCTCTTCGTGGGGAGCCGCTACCTCGGGCTGCCCACGGGCGGCCGCATCACCATCGGCGCCGACTACGCCTCG
Organism: Acidimicrobiia bacterium; assembly: GCA_016932695.1. Classification (GTDB taxonomy): domain Bacteria; phylum Actinomycetota; class Acidimicrobiia; order Spongiisociales; family UBA11373; genus VGBK01. The sequence goes on from JAFGCH010000122.1 coordinate 9,839, forward strand.
TTCTGGGCCACCGCGGGCGACGTCCTCAGGCACTTGCTCCTGCCCACCCTGACCTTCGCCCTGGTCCTGCTCGGGGAGTACATGCTGATCATGCGCTCCTCGGTGGTGGAGGTGTTCTCCGAGGACTACATCCTCACCGCCAAGGCCAAGGGCCTCACCACTTTCCAGATCATCCGGCGCCACGCCTTTCGCAACGCCATGCTCCCCATCGTCACCTTGATCGCGCTGAACCTGGGCTTCACCGTCTCCGGGGCGATCCAGGTCGAGACGGTCTTCTCCTGGCCCGGGCTGGGGAAGCTAACGGTCGACGCCGTCGCCCAGCGCGACTACCCCTTGCTGCAGGGGGCGTTCCTCATGCTGGCGGTGTCGGTGGTGGTGGCCAACCTGGTCGCGGAGCTGGTCTACCTGCGGCTCGACCCGAGGGTGACCGAAGTATGAGAGGCTGGGCTCGCTTCCGCCGTTCCAAGATGGGGATGATCGGAGCGGTCATGCTGCTCGTCGCCGTAGTGGTGGCCGTCTTCGCCCCGTGGCTGGCCCCCTACGACCCCTACGCCCCCTCGAGCCCGACCATCGAGGACATCTACGCCCCGCCCTCCGGAGAGCATCTGCTGGGCACCGACGACGGCGGGGAGGATGTCCTCTCGGGGCTCATCTACGGCTCCCGGGTCTCTCTGATCGTGGGCTTCTCCGCCGCCACCATCTCCCTGCTCATCGGCGGGCTGATCGGCCTGGTGGCCGGATTCCGCGGCGGGCGAGTAGGGAACCTGCTGATGCGGATCACCGACTTCTTCCTGGTGATCCCCGACATCGCCCTGCAGATCGTCATCGTGGCCATCGTGGGCCAGAGCCTGCGCAACATCATCCTGGTCATCGGGGTGCTCGGCTGGACCCCGACCGCCCGCCTGGTAAGGGCGCAGACCCTGACCGTGCGCGAGCGTAAGTTCGTGCTGCGGGCCCGGGCGGTAGGCGGCTCGGACCGCTACATCCTCCGTCGCCACGTCCTCCCTCAGGTGCTCCCCCTGATGCTGGCCAACACCGTGCTGGAGATCTCCCTGGCCATTCTCGCCGAGTCGACTCTGGCCTTCATCGGCCTGGGAGACCCCACGCTCATCTCCTGGGGGCAGATGTTGAACTTCGCCTTCACTCGCGGGGCGGTCTCGGCCGGAGCTTGGTGGGCCCTGATACCGCCGGGGCTGGGCATCGTCTGGGTGGTGCTGGGCACCACCCTGCTGGGCAATGCCCTCGAGGAGCTGCTCAACCCCCGCCTGGGACGCCACTTCCTCGAGAAGGAGCCCCCGACGCAAGCCACACCGGGGACGGCCCCGGAACAGCCCGAGTTGCTGCTCTCGATCAAGGACCTGAAGGTCACCTTCGAGGTGGGGGCGGCGCCGGTGGTCGCCGTCGATGGGGTTTCCCTGGACGTCTGCCGGGGCGAGGCGATGGGCCTAGTGGGCGAGTCTGGCTGCGGCAAGACCACCACCATGCTCGCCGCCCTGCGCCTGCTGCCTCCCGGGGGAGCCATCGCCGGGGGAAACATCTGGTTCGAAGGAAGGGACTTGGCAGCACTCCGCCCGAACGAGTTGCGCCCCATGCGCTGGCGCCAGTTCTCCATGGTGTTCCAGGGGGCGATGAACGCCCTGAACCCGGTGAAGACTGTGGGTTGGCAAATCGCCGAGGCCATCCGCCAGCACGAGCCCACGGTGACTGCCGATGAGGCGGCCGCCCGCGCCGGCCACCTCCTGGAGACGGTGGGCATCGGCGGTGATCGGGCGGGGGACTACCCGCACGAGTTCTCCGGCGGCATGCGCCAGCGGGCCATGATCGCCCTCGCCCTGGCCTGCGGCCCGGGGCTGGTGGTGGCCGACGAGCCCACCACCGCCCTCGACGTCATGATCCAGGCCCAGATAATGGACCTACTGGCGGCGCTGCGCGCCGAACTGGGGATGAGCCTGGTGCTCATTACCCACGACCTGGGAGTCGTGGCCGAGAGCTGCGACCGGGCGGCGGTGATGTACGGCGGGGTGGTGGTGGAACAGGGCACCATCGCCGAGGTGTTCCGCGATCCCCAGCACCCCTACACCCGCCTGCTGCTCGCCGCCTTCCCCGACATCGATCAGCCCGACCGCCCGCTGGCATCCATACCCGGCACCCCGCCCCGCCTCGACGAGATCCCCCCGGGCTGCCGCTTTGCCCCCCGCTGTCCCCACGCCTTCGAGCGCTGCCACACCGAGCGGCCCCCGGCCTACCCGCTGGGGCCCCGGCGAGAAGCCGCCTGCTTCCTGGTGGAACGAACCTGGCAGGGGGTGACTGATGGCTGAGCCCGTTCTGGTGCTGGAGGAGGCCAGCAAGTTCTTCCCCCGCCCACGCGGCATCCTCGCCGCTCTGGCCCGACGCCCGGCCGGGGAAGTACGCGCCGTGGACCGGGTGAGCCTCCAGGTCGCCCCTGGTGAAGTCCTGGCCATCGTCGGGGAGTCGGGGTGCGGCAAGACGACGGCGGCCAACCTGATGCTGGGCCTGTTCCCTACCACCGCGGGCCGGGTGCTGCTCGAGGGGGTGGACCTCTCCACGCTCAGCAAGAAGGCCCTGCGCCGCCTCCGCTGCCGGCTGCAGATGGTCTTTCAGGATCCCTATGAGTCCCTGAACCCGCGGATGACGGTGGGCAGCATCGTCGCCGAGCCGCTGCGGGTGCACCGGCTGGCCGGCACCAAGGTCGAGCAGGCCGCCAAGGTGGCCCGGGCCCTGGAGTGGGCCGGGCTGCGGCCGGCGGACATCTTCCTGGACCGCCGGCCCCACGAGCTGTCGGGAGGCCAGCGCCAGCGGGTGGTGATCGCCGCCGCCCTGGCGCTCGAGCCGCGGGTGCTGGTCGCCGACGAACCGGTGTCGATGCTCGACGTGTCGATCCGGGCCGACATCCTCAACCTGCTGCGCGCCCTGGCCGTGGAGCAGGGCATCGCCCTGGTGATGATCACCCACGACATGTCCACTGTGGCCGCCTACAGCGACCGCATTGCCGTGATGTACCTGGGCCGGATCGTGGAGACCGGACCCGCCCTCCAGGTGCTGCGCAGCCCGCATCATCCCTACACCGAGGCCCTGCTCTCAGTGGTGCCGGTGCCCCATCCCGAACGCCGCCGCCACCGCATCATCCTGCGCGGGGAGACGCCCGACCCCAGCCACCTCCCCGAGGGCTGTCGCTTCCACCCCCGCTGCCCCAAGGCCTTCGAACGCTGCCCCCTGGTGGATCCGCCTCTGGCGGAAGCGGCCCCGGGCCAGTGGGCCGCCTGCCTGCTGGCGGCCGACGGAGCCTGGGATTCTGCGCCGAAGGGGGCCCCATGACCCGGGCCCGGCTGCGCGACCTGGGGGCGGCAGTGGGATCCCTTCCGCCGGGCCCGGCCAACGCCATCACCGACGTCTCCGGGGTCTGGGTAGGGCATGCCACCGTCATCCGGGACACCCCCCGGGTGGCGCGCACCGGGGTCACCATGGTCGTTCCCCGCGAGAACGAGGTGTGGGAGGACTACTGCTTTGCGGGTTGGTTCGGCTTCAACGGGAACGGGGAAATGACCGGGCTCCCCTGGCTCGAGGAGTCGGGGATGCTCGGCTCCCCCGTGGCCCTCACCAACACCCACCAGGTAGGCCTGGTGCGGGACGCCCTGGTGCGCTACTCGGTGGAGCAGGGGGTAGTCGAGGGCTTCATCCTGCCGGTGGTAGCCGAGACTTGGGACGGCTGGCTCAGCGACATCGATGCCTTCCCCCTCAGCGAACACGATGCCCTGGCGGCGTTGGCCGCGGCCGGCTCGGGGCCTGTGCCCGAGGGCAACGTAGGCGGCGGCACCGGCATGATCTGCCATGAGTTCAAGGGGGGGATCGGCACCGCGTCGCGCCGCTGCCCGGCAGCAGGCGAGACCTGGACGGTGGGAGTGCTCGTCCAGGCCAACTACGGGGACCGGGTCGACCTCCGCCTCGACGGCCTGCCCCTGGGCCGCCTGGCGGGCTACGACCGGGTGCCCAGCCCCTGGCCCGGCGGCCGCGAGGAGCCCGGGTCGATCGTGGCGGTAGTGGCCACCGACGCTCCCCTCCTCCCCGTCCAGTGCGCCCGTCTGGCCCGCCGCGCCACCGTAGGCCTGGCCCGGGCCGGCGGAGTGGGCCACAACAGCAGCGGTGACCTCTTCCTCGCCTTCGCCACCGGCAATCATCTGCCCGCCCATCGGCCGCGACGCGGCCTCGAGATGCTGGACCACGAGCAGCTGAACCCCCTCTTCGCCGCCACGGCCGAGGCCGTGGAGGAGGCCATCCTCAACGCCCTTTGTGCCGCCGAGACGATGACCGGCTTCCGGGGACGCACCGCCCACGCCCTTCCCCCGGAGGCCGTGTCCGAGGCCTGGGCCCGGCGACCGGGATAGGCCTCTGCCGTCCTACCATCCCCTCATGGAGGCCCTCGCTGCCGCCGCCGAACTGCTGCGCCCCTGCCGGCGCATCCTGGTATTCACCGGGGCGGGCATCTCCACTGAGTCGGGGATACCCGACTTCCGCGGCCCCCAAGGGGTGTGGGCCACAGTGGACCCCGATGAGTTCACCCTGGACCGCTACCTCCGCTACCCGGAGACCCGCCGCCGCTCGTGGCGCATGCGGATGAACTCCGGTGCCCTCGACGCCGAGCCCAATGCCGCCCACCGGGCCGTCGTTGCCCTCTGGCGCGCCGGACGGATGGTGGGCTGCGTCACGCAGAACATCGACGGCCTGCACCAAAAGGCCGGCCTGCCCGAGAAGACCGTGGTGGAGCTGCACGGCAACGCCCAAACCACCGTCTGCCTGGGCTGCGGCGACCGCCAGCCCACCGCCGCGGTCCTCCACCGGGTCGACGCCGGTGAGGAGGACCCCGGCTGCCTGCTCTGCGGCGGGATCCTCAAGACCGCCGTGGTGTACTTCGGCGAGATGATGCCCGTGGGGGCCGTCGAGGAGGCCTTCGACCTGGCGGCCCGGGCCGACGCGGTCATCAGCGTGGGCTCAACCCTGTCCGTCTTTCCCGCTGCCTATGTGCCCCTCCAGGTGGCGGAGCGGGGCCGGCCCTTCGTGATCCTGAACATGGGCCCCACCGACCTCGACCATCTCGCCTCGGCCCGCCTCGAGGCCCCGGCCGGGACTGCTCTGCCCGCGCTGGTCGCCGCTCTCGGCTGAGTCCCGCTGCACTCACTCTCGGTAGTGGTGTTACCACGTTAAGTACTCAAGCCCACATGAGCCGGTTCCGATGCTCTACGTGTGCGAGACCACTACGCAGAGCATTCTCCTCGCCTCCGACGGCGGCTGGGCACGGCGGCGGCCGTCCTCGCCCTGAGCCTCGGCCTGGTCCTCCCCACCGCCTCACCGGCATCCGCCGGGGTCTCCTTCACCTTCCTGGGTGGCGGCTACGGGCACTCGGTGGGCATGAGCCAGTACGGCGCCTACGGCATGGCGCGCGAGGGCTATACCTGGCAGGAGATCCTCTCCCACTACTTCACCGGAGCCGGCCCGGCGCCTGCCGACCCGGC
>JAFGCH010000123.1 GCA_016932695.1 Acidimicrobiia bacterium
TATGCGGCCCCGCGGCTGGGGGTGCCGCTGGTGTCCACGCTGCACCTGGTGGAAGACGAGGTCGGGCTGCTGGGCCGCTTCAAGCGGGACCTGGGAGCCTGGGCCAGGCGGCACCGGGCGGCGCGGACGGTGGCCGTCTCGGAGGCGCTGCGGCGCTGGTACCTAGAGGCTTTCCCCGTCGACCCGGCCACGGTGGTCACCATTCCCAACGGCATCCCGGCACCTCCGCCGGGAACCGCGCAGGAGCGGGCGGCGCTGCGCGCCGAATTCGGCGTGGCCGAGGGCGAGTTGCTGGCGGTCACGGTGGCCATCTTCCGCCCGGGCAAGGGGCACGACGACCTGCTCGACGCGGCGGCCCTGCTGGATGAGCAAGCACTGCGCTTCGTGCTCGCCGGGAGCGGTCCGGAGGAGCAACGGCTGCGGGCCCGGGTGCGCCGGGAAGGCCTCGAGGGCCGGGTTGCCTTCGCCGGCTTCCGGGAGGACGTGGCGGCGCTGCTGGCCGCCGCCGACGTGGTGGTGCATCCCAGCCACGCCGACGCTCTCCCCACCGCTCTGATCCACGCCCTGGCCGCAGGGGTTCCTTCCATCGCCACCGATGTCGGCGGTATCCCCGAGATCGTGGGGGAAGATGCGGGGGTGCTGGTGCCGCCGGGGAACCCGGCCGCTCTGGCGGCGGCGGTACGCGCCCTGGCCCATGATGGAAGCCGGCGGCGGCGGATGGGGGCGGCAGCCCGGGCGCGCTTTGCCTCCTGCTTCGAGGGCGGCGTGTGGGCCCGGCGGCTGCGCCGCCTCTACGAAGAGGTGCTGGCGGAGCCCGGCCGCAAGCGCTGAGGGGGGCACAGGTCCCGGCGGCGCCGAGGCGGCACGGGCGTAAGATCGCCCTACCCGATCGGGGATGACATGAGCCTGGGCGAGGCCCTACGCCGGCCGCTGTACCGTATCTATGAGGACCGCCTTCAGCGTGCCCTCGACCGTTCCCGCCTGCCGCGCCATATCGGGGTCATCCACGACGGCCACCGCCGCTTCGCCCGGGCGGCCGGGCTGCCCGACTACGCCTCCTCCTACCGAGCCGGCATGGACAAGGTGGTGGAGTTCCTGGGCTGGTGCCGTGATCTGGAGATCCCGGCGGTCACCTGCTGGCTCCTCTCCCAGGAGAACCTGTCGCGCCCCAGCGCCGAACTGGAGCCCTACTTCGAAGTGCTGGCCGGCCTCTTCGAGCGCCTGCCCACGGAGCCCGGCGCGGCCGGGATGCGCATCCGGGTGATCGGGAGCGTGGACCTGCTGCCGGCGCCCCTGAAGGAGGCGGCGGCGCGCCTGGAGCAGCGGGCCCCGGCCGGGGAGCGGCGGCTCACCATCGCCTTGGCCTACGCCGGCCGCCAGGAGATCGTGGATGCGGTGCGCGACCTGATCGGTGATCTGGCGTCCGCCGGGATGACGGCAGGGGAGATGGCGGGGCACGTCGACGCCGACGCCCTGGCGGCTCACCTCTACACCGCCGACCTGCCCGATCCCGACCTGGTGATCCGCACCAGCGGGGAGTCCCGCCTCTCGGGGTTCCTGCTTTGGCAGGCGGCCTACGCCGAGTACTCCTTCGTGGACGTCTACTGGCCGGCCTTCCGTCGGGTGGACTTCCTACGCGCGCTGCGGGACTTCGGCCGGCGCGAGCGCCGCTTCGGCCGCTGAGCCTTCCCGGCCGCCCGATCGCCCCGTGGCGGCTCACCTGCCCCCGGCGCCGTCGGTGACTAGTCATCCGGTGGTGGCCGGATGATCACCAGCAAAGACTCAATTCCACCGCGGGGGCCTCCGATGCGTGTGCAGGACTAGTCCGCACCACGAGAGGCCTGACGTGCTCGAGCCCATCCGAGCCCGCCGACAGTTCATCCGACGCCGCCTGGCGGTTCCCCGGGCCGTCGCCGCCGTGCTGGCGGTGACGCTCCTGGCGGGGCAGGTGGTGGGAGGCTGGGTGCTCGGCGGTGCTCCTCCCCGGGCGGTGGCCGCCCCCTCCATCTCTCAGATCTACTTCACTCCTTACGAGGCGCAGGAGTACATGGGCATCCTGCGCGCCGTCGCCGGGGACCCGGCCTGCTGCTCCGGGCCACTGCGGTCGACGATCTCGATCACCTCGGGTGCCGCGGGGAACACCGTGGTCTACGACCACTTCGAGGATGGGTACGAGGTGGACCCCTACAACCCGGTTCAGGCCTCCACGCTCACTCTGAGCATGGACGACGGCGACGTTTGGACGCAGACGAGCAGCGTGCCGGTGGATCAGCCGGGTCGTGGCCCCGGCAACTACTTCGACGGCCGCGACCGCATCGTGTCCGCGGCGCCCGTCGCCGTCACCCAGACGGCCTACGCCAACGACCCGGGCAGCCTCCACGCCACCGCGGTGGAAGTGCTCGACCTGGACAAGTCGGGCACCGCGTTCGACATCCCGGTGGGGCAGGACGCCGACTACAACAGCGTCTTCGAGTACGTGGGGCTGGTGGTGGTAGGCAACCGGCCCGCGACGGCGGTGCAGATCGACGCCGACGCCGACGGTTCGCCCGAAACGACTGCCGCGTTGGGTGAAGGCGAGACCTACCTGGTCGACGGCGGGGTCAATCTGGGGGCCCGCATCATTGCCGACAAGCCGGTGGCGGTCTATGTGGTCACCGGCGATGTGGGAGCCCGCTACGAAGGACGAGACTTCGAGCTGTACCCCACCGCCGTCTGGACGAGCGAGTTGGTGAGCCCGGTTGGGGCACGTTCCACCGACGCCGAAGACGGGACCCGGGTGTTCCTCTTCAATCCGGGCACGAGTCCCGTGGTGGTCGATGTGACTACCTCGGCGGGGGCGGCAGGCACCATCAACCTAGCGGCCCGGGGTCAGGGATCGTTCCTCATGCCGCGCGATGAAGGTGCCCGATTCGCGGCGCGCGGCGGGGCCCCCATCTACGGGCTGCAGGCGATCACCACCGAGGGCACCGGCGACGACGACGAGACGTCGGCCTACGACTGGGGCTTCACCCTAATCCCGGTGAACGCCGCTACCACCTCGGTCATCGTGCCCTACGGGCCGGGTTCGGCGGGCCTGACCAACAATTACAGCCCCGTCTGGGTAACGACTTTCGCCGACACCACTCTGTACGTCGACCGGGACGGGGATCGTTCGACCGGTTCGCGGGTGGATCCCAACGGCGACCGCTACGACTTCTCCTGCGCCGTCGTCGGCCTGCGGTCGTACACCATCTACGACGACGGCACCACCAACTGCTACCGGCCGCGGGACAACTCGGCGGGCGGCGGCGACCGGGACATGACCGGGGCCCGTATCTACACCGTGGACCAAACCCGCCTCGTGTCGGCCTGGGGCCAGCGCTCCTCCTATGTGGCCGGGAGCCCCGGCCTGGACGTGGGCACCACCATCCTCCCCTTCCCCTCGATCACCATGGCCAAGGCGTCGTCGATCATCGGTGATGCCGACGGCGACGGGCGGGCCGACCCGGGCGACACCGTTTCCTACACCATCACGATGACCAACCTGGGCATCATCGATGTCGGGTCGGTGCTGCTCACCGACGAGGTGCCCGACTACAGCGGGTACGTCGCCGGATCCACTGCGCTGGACGGGGTCCCCCAGAGCGACGACGGCGCCCCCTACAGCCTCTCGCCGCTGGACGCCGACTCGCCGGCGGGCGGCCTGGCGGTGGGCACCATCCCGGCGGGGGCCACCCGCACGGCCGTCTTCCACGTGGTGGTCGACGACCCGCTGCCCTTCGGCATCGGATCGCTGCTCAACCTGGCGACGATGACCACGGCGCTGGGCAATGCCTCGGCGGCGAACCAGTTGCCCCTCGACGCCGGGTTGGAGATCGACAAAGCCGCCGACCCCGGGCCCGTGGACCCGGGCGACACGATCAACTACACGATCCGCGTCTTCAACGGCGCGCCCACGGAGCAGACCGGGGTGAGCCTGGTGGATATCCTGCCGGACGGGGTCACCTTCGTGCCGGGCTCGGCCTCCGGCGACCTCAGCGGCACGCCGGTGGTGGTGGGCGTACCGCCCAACCTGGTGCCTTCCCTCATCATGCCGCGCGGCAGCGTCTTGACGGTGACCTTCGCCGTGACGGTCGACGACCCTCTCGACCCGGCGACACTTCAGTTGCTCAACACGGCGGCGGTCTCGAGCGATCAGACGCCGGGGCCCATCAGCGATGACGCAGAGACCCAGGTGACCCTGCCGCCGCAGCCGGTGGTGACCAAGACCCCGTCGGTGGCGTCGGTGCCGGAGCCGGAGGGCACGGTGACCTTCGCCGTGGCGGTGCAGAACCCCGGTGCGGGCGATGTGACCCTCGTCTCTCTGACCGACGACGTGTTTGGAGACCTGCTGGATCCGCTGAACCCGGCGGCGGCCAACAACACCTGCCCGGCCGAGGCCACTCTGATCGCGGCGGGCGGCACCTTCTCCTGCTCCTTCGACGCCTACCTGGCCGGTAATGCCGGGGGCCCGGATCACACCGACACCGTCACCGGGGAGGTGCAGGATGGAAGCGGTCGCCCCGGCATCGACGGCGACACCGCCGTCGTGGGCTTCGACGATGTGCTGCCGGCTCTGGCGGCGGCCAAGACCGCGTCGGTGGGGTCGGTGCCGGAGCCGGGGGGGACGGTCACGTTCCTGGTCGAGGTGGAGAACCTCTCGGTGGAGCCGGTCACCCTGGCCTCCCTGGCCGACAGCCTGTTCGGGGACCTACTCGACCCGCTGAA
>JAFGCH010000124.1 GCA_016932695.1 Acidimicrobiia bacterium
GTCGTAGGGGGCGATGGGGGCGCAGATGGCGATGCCGCCGTTCTTGGTGATCTCGGAAGCCACGTAGCCGATGCGGCGGATGTTGATGTCCCGGTGCTCCTTGGAGAAGCCCAATTCGGACGACAGGTGCTTGCGCACCAGGTCGCCGTCGAGCAAGGTGACCGGGCGGCCACCCATCTCCAGCAGCTTCACCTGCAGGACGTTGGCGATGGTCGACTTGCCCGAGCCCGAGAGGCCGGTGAAGAAGACGGTGAAACCCTGGCGGCTGCGCGGCGGATGGGTCCGGCGCAGCTCCTGGGCGACCTTGGGGAAGGTGAACCATTCGGGGATCTCTCGGCCGTCGGCCAGGCGGGCCCGGAGTTCCGTGCCGGAGATCGACAGGGTCTTGGCCCCTTCGGGCACCTCGTCCTCGGGGACGTAGCGGTCCTCGTCGGGCAGGTAGACCACCATCTGGAACGGGACCATGCCCACTCCGAGCTCGGCCTCGTGCCGGGCCACCAGCTCCTGGGCGTCGTAGGGCCCGTAGAAGGGCTTGCCGCTGGAGTCGCTGCCGGGACCGGCGTGGTCGCGCCCCACGATCAGGTGGGTGCAGCCGTGGTTCTTGCGGATGATGGCGTGCCACACCGCCTCTCGCGGGCCGCCCAGGCGCATGGCCAGGGGCAGCAGGGCCAGTTCGGCGGTGTTGGGCGGGTAGCGGTCCATGATCGCCTGGTAGGCCCGCACCCGGGTGTAGTGGTCCACATCGCCCGGCTTGGTCATGCCCACCACCGGATTGATGAGCAGGTTGGCCTCGACCTGCTTGGCGGCTCGCACCGTCAACTCCAGGTGGGCCCGGTGCATGGGGTTGCGGGTCTGGAAGGCGGCCACCCGGCGCCAGCCGCGGCGGGCGAAACGCTCGCGCAGTTCCGCCGGGGTGAGGCGCAGCGTCTGGTAGTCGTAGTGGTGGGGCCGGGTGAGTCCCTCGAGCCGCCCGCCGACGTACCAGGGCTTGGTGGCGCCCAGGAGGTGGTTGACCGCCGGGTGCTCCCGGTTGGTGGTGCCGAACACGATCTGAGCCTCGTGCTCCAGGTCGGGCTGCCATAGATCCTCGACGTGCAGGGCCGCCAGCATCACCCCTTCGGGGTCGCGCAGGGCCAGCACCCCACCGGGGCTGAGGAGGGCCGCCATCTCGTCGTCGATGTCGAGCATGATCGGCATCGGCCAGAGCGTCCCGTCGGCCAGGCGCATCTCGGCCAATACCCGTTCGTAGTCGGCCTTGCCCAGGAACCCGGTCAAGGGCGAGAAGCCCCCGTTGAGTAGTAGCTCGATGTCGCAGAGGTGGCGGGGGGTGAGGTCCAGGGAGGGCCAATCGCGTGAGGCCGCTTTGATCTCCTCGGCGCGAGCGGCATCGACCATGGGATCGACCAGGCTGCCGCCGTGGGGGGCGATGAGGCTGTGAGGCACGTTCGGGGTTCCTTCCTCGACCGATGGAGTCGCGCCCGAGCACCGGGGCACCGGTGGGGACCTCAGCGAGTCTAGCCGTCCCCGGGCTCTTCTTTTGGGCGAAGCCCTTGCCGGCCGCCGTACAATCGCTCCCCGTGAAGATCTACACCCGGGGCGGCGACGACGGCACCACCGGCCTCCTCTTCGGCGGCCGGGTGGCCAAGGACCAGAGCGGGCCGGAAGCCTGCGGAGCGGTGGACGAGGCCGTCTCCGCCCTCGGCATGGCCCGAGCGCTGGCCGAGGAGGCGATGGCGGCGAGCATTCTCGAGGTGCAGCGGGACCTCTTCGCCGTCGGAGCCGAGCTGGCCACCGCCTCCGAGAAGCGCTCCCGGCTCCAGCCGGAAGTGAGCCTGGTGATCGCGGCCATGGTCGAACGCCTCGAGGCGGCCATCGATGTCATCGACGCCGAAGTGGGGATGCCCACCGGCTTTGTGGTGCCCGGGGGCAACCCTCTGGCCGCGGCGCTCGACCAGGCCCGGTCGGTGGCACGGCGGGCCGAACGGAGGGCGATAGCCCACCTCCGCGCGGCGGGGATCGAGGGCTCCCTGGTGGTGCCCTACTTGAACCGACTCGGGGACTACCTGTACATGCTGGCGCGGGCGGCCGAGGGGGATTGGACCCCCAGCCGTCGGGAGGAGTGATGACGGTGATCGAGTTTCGTGCCGGGACGCTGGAAGAGGCTGCCGACGCCCTGCTGATCGGGGTGGGAGCGGAGCGGGGCTGGGACGAGAGCGGCCGCTGGCTCGCGGCCCGCATGGGCGGGTGGCTCGAGGGCTACCTCGACGCCGCCGACTTCAGCGGCAAAGCGGGGGAGTTGCTCACCGTGCCGGGCGCCGGCCTCATCCCGCATGGGTCGGTGGTGCTCGTCGGCCTGGGCGGTGATCCCGACGCCGAGTTGCTCCGCAAGTCGGCGGGGAGCGCGGGGCGGGCCCTGACTCGGGTCGAGTCGGTAGCCACCACCCTGGGAAGCCGGGTGGCCGGCGGCGAGGCGGCGGTGGCCCTCGGCTTCGTGCTCGGCCAGTACTCCTTCCAGAAGCACCGCACCCAGCCCAAGCCGGTGAAGACCACTTCCCTGTGCTTCGTGGGCGCCGACGCCGCCGGGTTGGCCGAAGCGAAGAAGGCCGGGGTGATCGCCGCCGCGGTGGCCAAGGCGCGCGACTTGGTCAACGAGCCCTCCGTGAACAAGCCGCCGGAATTCCTTGCCGGTGTGGCCCGGGAGATCGGGGAGCGCACCGGGGTGCGGGTCAAGGTCTACGAGACGGAAGAACTGGCTTCCGGGGGCTTCGGCGGCATCCTGGGGGTCAACGCCGGGGCTACCGAGCCGGCTCGCCTGGTCGAGATGTGGTACGAGCCCGCCGGTGCCAAGGCCTTCCTCGCCATGGTGGGCAAGGGCATCGTGTTTGATTCGGGCGGCCTCTCCATCAAGACGGCAGAGGGCATGGAGACCATGAAGACCGACATGTCCGGGGCGGCGGCGGTGCTGGCCGCCATGGAAGCCATCGCCACCCTGGGCATCCCGGTGAAGGTGCTGGCGCTCACCCCGCTGACCGAGAACATGGTCAACGGGTCGGCGATGCGGCCCGGCGACGTGCTCAAGGCGCGTAACGGCAAGACCATCGAGGTGCTCAACACCGACGCCGAAGGGCGCCTGGTACTGGCCGACGCCCTCTCCCTGGCGGCCGAGTCGTCGCCGGACCTGATCATCGACTTGGCCACCCTCACGGGAGCCTGCATCATCGCCCTGGGGGAGGAGATCGCCGGCCTGTTCGGCACCGGCGATGCTCCGGAGAAGGTGCGGCGGGCCGCCGAGGCGGCGGGAGAGCGGGTCTGGCCGCTGCCGCTACCCGCCGACTATCGCAAGAAGATCGACTCCGATGTGGCCGACATGAAGAACACCGGCCCGCGCTACGGCGGCGCCATCAACGCCGCCCTGCTGCTGAAGGAGTTCGTCGGCGACATCCCCTGGGCCCATCTCGACATCGCCGGTCCCGCCCGGGCGCCGGAGACGGCGCACTACCTGGCCAAGGGAGGCACCGGGTTCGGGGTGCGAACCCTGGTGGCGCTGGCGGACCTGCTGGCGGACGGTTCCTGAGCGGTCCTCAGCCGCTCGCGGGCGGCTCCCCGAAACGGAACGGGGACCCCGACTAGCCTCCGCAGGACATGGCAAGACGGATTCTCACCGTTACGGTGGGGCTCGACCTGGCCACCTTGGTAGTGGCCCAGGTGATCGCCTCCTTGACCACTTTTCGCACTCCCTTTCCCTGGTCCTTCCGCAGCGACGCCCTCACCATGGTGGGGGCGTTCACCGGCAGCGCGCTGGTCGCCATGTACATCTCCCGCCGGTCGGCGGGGAACGGGGTGTTCCGCCCCTCCTACGGGAGGGCGGTGTCGGCCGTGGCGCTCGCCCTCGGCCTGACCGCCCTGGTGATCCTCTTCGGCCGGCCGTATTGGTCCCGCAACTACGTGGTGGTGGGCGCGGCGACCTGGCTGGGGCTGATGCTGGTGCACCGGTGGGTGCAGCGGCGCCGGCCCTGGGCGGAGAATATCGTCCTCGTCACCGGGGAGAAGGTGCTCATCGATCACCTCAAGGGGGCGCCTCACGCCAACGTGCTCGAGGTGCTCGACCCGGCGGGCACCATGCCGGAGCGGCCGCTGCCCGCCGGGACCACCTTGGCGGTGGACCTGCGGTCCGTGCTGAGCGACGAGATGGCCCGCTTCGTCTCCTCCTGCAACCTGGCCGGCTACCCCATGGTCTCCCTGGTGAACGCCTACGAGGAGCACACCGGGCGCCTGGCCATCGTCCACCTCTACGAGGGCTGGGAGCTGACGGTGCCCCTGTCGGGGAGGATCCCCTACGTGCGCTTCAAGCGGGTGATCGACACCTTCCTGGTCGTGGTGACCGCTCCGCTCGTGTTGGTGGTCGGTCTGCTCTTCGCGCTGGCGATCAGGCTGGATTCGCGGGGGCCGGTGATCTTCCGCCAGTTCCGGATTGGGCTGGAGGGTCGGCCCTTCACCCTCTACAAGTTCCGCACCATGCGGGTGGGGGCGGGCGATGGGGAGGCTCGCTTCGCCCGGCCCGGCGACGACCGCCTCACCCGCGTCGGCCGGCTACTGCGCCGCACCCGCCTCGACGAGCTGCCCCAACTGTGGAACGTTCTCAAGGGGGACCTGGCGCTGGTGGGGCCGCGTCCCGAGCAGGGCCCTTTCGTGGAGCGCTTCTCTCAGAGCATCCCCTTCTACACCCATCGCCACCTGGTGCGCCCCGGCCTCACCGGCTGGGCCCAGGTGAACTTCGGCTACGCCGACTCGGAAGCCGACACCGTCGAGAAGCTCTCCTACGACCTCTACTACGTCAAGCACCTCTCGCCCTGGCTCGACCTGGAGATCCTGGGGCGGAGCGTGTGGACGGTGCTGTCGGGCTTCGGCGCCCGCTGAGTCGCCGCGCCGTCTCGGGTTGGGGCGGGCCGGGATTACGGGATCTGCCAGGAGCCCAGCGGGGCCCCGGTGAGGGCGTTCCGCACGGTCAGTACCGAGCCGGCTCGCGCCGCCCGGCCCAGGGCCGCCAGAGCGCCGCCCGGCCCCAGAGCAACGAGATCATCGGTGAGGTAGCCCCCGGGGAATTCCGGGGCGGCCAGCAGGCTCCCGGCGAGGGGGTCGGCGATCGTGGCCAGCAGGGTGCCGTCGGACGACGTCCCCAGTGCGGCCACTGCGGCGGGCGGGGCCCCGGCGGTGCCGTGCAAGGGAACTAGGGCCCGTGCGGCGGCCAGGTTCGGCAGCGGGAGAACGGTGGCCGGCGAGCCGGCATCAGGATCGAGGCTCACCAGGTGGACTGTGCCCTCTGCCGTGTCGGCCGCCAGGACCACGAGCAGCGCCTCTCCGGCAGGGCCGCGGGTCACCACCGCGTCGACTGCCATGAGCCCGGGGGAGAGGCTGAGGCGAGCGGCGAGGCGGCCGTCGGCGGCTCGCCGGGCCACGGCGACGATCCCCCCGGAGGAGTCGTTGCCCACCAGCACCAGCCGGGAGGCGCCGTCCTCTCCGGGCAAGACGCCCAGGGTGGCGTCGGCGAGATCCCGGCCGAAGCCGATGCGACCCAACCGGGCGCCGGTGGCGGCATCGCGACGCAGCACCCGCACGGTGCCGTCGGCGGCCTGGGCCAGGACGGCCAGGCCGCCCGCGCCGTCACCCTCCGGCACTGCCTCGATCTGCA
>JAFGCH010000125.1 GCA_016932695.1 Acidimicrobiia bacterium
GCAACTGTGAAGCCCCGAAGTGGGACGAGTCAGGTCGCCTGCCGCCGGGTCGGATGTGGACGCTCTCGGAGGAAGGGTGGCCTGCCGATCCCGGCCAGAAGCCCCTCCTCCCCGATGATGGGGAGGCGCGCGTGAAGACTGCCCGTTCGGCGCCGCTGACGGCGCTCGTTATGTTCTTGGTTCTCTTGGCGGTGGGGTGCGGCGGCGCCGCCGTCGAGGGTGGAGGCACCACTGCCCCGGCGGCGGGCTTCCCCGTCGAGGTGGCGGGAACCGTGATCCCTGCCGCCCCGCAGCGGATCGTCTCCGCCTCTGCCTCGCATACCGAGATCCTGTACGCCCTGGGGGCGGGCGGCCGGGTGGTGGCCACCGACCAGTTCTCCGACTTCCCCGCCGAGGCCGCCGCTACCCCGAAACTGGACGCCTTCAACCTCGGGGTGGAGTCGGTGGCCGCCTTCGACCCTGATCTGGTCATCCTGTCGTTCGACCCGGGCGACCTCCAGGCCGGCCTGGCTGCTCTGGGCATCCCGACGCTGCTGTTCGGCCCGCCTCTCGGGCTCGAGGACTTGTACGGCCAGATGCGAGCGCTGGGAGCCGCCAGCGGCCTCGGAGCCGAGACGGAGGGGTTGATCGGGCAGATCGCCGCCGATGTAGAGCGGCTCGGCGCGTCGGTCCCGGCACAGCAGGCCGGCCTCACTTACTACTACGAACTGGACCCCACCCTGTACAGCGTCACCTCCCAGACGTTCGTGGGCAGCCTCTTCTCTCTGCTGGGGATGGAGAACATCGCCGACGCGGCGGACGCCGCGGGCACCGGCTATCCCCAGTTGAGCGCCGAGTACATCCTGGCCAACGACCCCGACTTCATCTTCCTGGCCGATGTCGAGTGCTGCGGCCAGTCGGCCGAGACGGTGGCCGCCCGGCCCGGCTGGGATCGCTTGGGGGCAGTGGCCGGCGGGAGGGTGATCGCCCTCGACGATGATGTGGCCTCCCGGTGGGGCCCCCGGTTGGTCGACCTGCTGGCGGCGGTGGTCTCCGCGGTGTCCGCCGAGGCGGGGGCGGGATGAGACTGCTGCCGGCGTCCCGGCGGGTGGAGGAGGCTCGCCCCCTGCGACGCCTCTCCCTTTCGGCCGTGGGGGTGGTCGTCGCCTTGCTCCTGGGCGCTGCCCTGGCCGGCTTGCTGGTCGGCGCGGTAGGGCTTTCTCCCCGAGGCGTGCTGGCCGAGGTGGCCGACCATCTGCCCTTCGTCTCCGTCGACTCGGGTCTGGGGGAGCGGGAAGCGGCCATCGTATGGGACCTCCGCCTGCCCCGGGTGGTGCTGGCCGCCCTGGTGGGGGCCACCCTGGCGGCGGCCGGGGCCGCCTACCAGGGGGTCTTCCGCAATCCCCTGGCCGACCCCTATCTGCTCGGGGTGGCGGCCGGGGCGGGCCTGGGGGCCACGGTGGGAATCGTGACCGTGGGGCCGGCGGCCGCCCTGGTGCCGGCTGCGGCTTTTGCCGGGGCGGTGGTGGCCGTCATGCTCACCTATGCCCTGGGAGGCATCGCCGGCGGCGGCCGGGCGGGGACCACCCTGGTGCTGGCCGGGGTAGCGGTGGCCGCCTTCTTCACGGCGGTGCAGACCTTCGTGCAGCAGCGCCATGCCGACACGGTGCGCGAGGTCTACTCGTGGATCCTGGGTCGCCTGAGTACGGTGGGGTGGTCCGAGGTCGCGCTGCTGGCTCCTTACGCGGCGGTCTCTCTCGTGGTGCTGCTGCTGCACCGCCGCCTGCTCGACGTGCTCGCCGTGGGCGAGGAGGAAGCCGAGACCCTTGGGGTGAGCGCCTCCCGGGTGCGCCTGCTGGTCGTGGCGGCAGCCACTCTGGGCACGGCGGCGGCGGTGGCGGTCAGCGGGCTGATCGGCTTCGTGGGCATAGTGGTGCCCCACGCCGTGCGTCTGCTGGTGGGGAGCAGCTACCGGGTGATCGTGCCGCTGTCGGTGCTCGGCGGCGCCGCCTTCCTGGTGCTGGCCGACCTGGGGGCGCGCACTCTGGCAGCGCCGGCCGAGGTGCCCCTCGGGGTGATCACGGCCTTCGTCGGGGCACCCTTCTTCGCTGTGGTGCTGCGCTCCAGCCGGAGGGGGTGGGGGCCGTGAGCGGCATCGAGGCGCGCGGGGTAGGCGTCCGCTACAACGGCCGGGTGGCGCTCGAGGGCGTGGACCTCGCGGTGGCCGCGGGGGAGTGGGCGGCGCTGGTGGGCCCCAACGGAGCAGGGAAGAGCTCCCTGCTGCGGGCCCTCGCCGGTACGGTGGCAGCCTCGGGGGTGGTGACGGTGGGGGGCCGTTCCCGGAGCGAGACGCCTCGCCGGCAGTGGGCCCGGCTGGTGGCGGCGGTGGTGCAGCACCCGGTGCTGCCCGCGGGGATGACGGCCGCGGAGTACGTTCTGCTGGGGCGCACCCCGCACCTGGGCTACCTGGCAGCCGAGAGCGCGGCGGACGTGGCGGCGGGGCTGTCGGCGCTGGAGCGCTTGGATGCCGGCGCTCTGGCGGCCCGCCCTCTGGGAAGCCTGTCGGGGGGAGAGCGGCAGCGGGTGGTCCTGGCCCGGGCCCTGGCCCAGGACCCGGAGGTGCTGTTGCTCGACGAGCCCACCGCTTCCCTCGACATCGGGCATCAGCAGCAGGTGCTCGACCTGGTGGAGGGGCTACGCCGGGAGCGGGGCATCGCGGTGGTATCGGCCCTGCATGACCTAACCCTCGCCGCCCAGTACGCCGACCGCCTCATCCTGCTCGACGGGGGCCGGGTGGTGGCGGAAGGGAGCGCCGCCGCCGTTCTCACCCCGGAAGCGCTGGCACGCTTCTCCGGGGCTCGGGTGGCGCTGCTGCGCGGGCCCGCCGGGGAATTGGTGGTGGCGCCGAGCCGGGTACTTCCCATGGGGGGTTTCTCCCCGGCCGGGGAGCGCAAAGGCGCACCGAGCGCATAGGCTGAGAACGTGACCGTTGCCCCGCGAACCGGCGTGATCAGTGTCGCCCTTGTCGTGTTGCTGATGGGGGCTTGCGGCGATGGGTCCGGCGGCGCCGACGGTGTGGCCACCTTGGAGGGGTCGTCGGACGCAGCGGCTAC
>JAFGCH010000022.1 GCA_016932695.1 Acidimicrobiia bacterium
ATCATCTCGCGGGTCTTGCCGGTACCGAAGATCATGTGGGCCTCAACCGTAGACGGGGGAGAGGTGTTCCCGGGCGGCGGGCGGCGACCCTAACCTCCTCACTTCAGAAGGAGAGGAAGCTGCCCCTCGTTGCCGGAGTCGACGCCTCTACCCAGTCCACCAAGGTGGTGGTGGTGGATGCCCACACGGGGATGGTGGCCGCGGAGGGCCGGGCGCCGCATGTGGTGACGGGAGCCGGAGGAGCGCGCGAGACCGATCCCGAGGGTTGGTGGCAAGCCCTGCGAGACGCCTTGGCCCAGACGGGTAGGGCGGCCGACATCGCCGCTATCTCCGTCGCTGGGCAGCAGCACGGGTTGGTGGTGCTCGACGGGTCGGGGAGGCCCCTGAGACCGGCGAAGCTCTGGAACGACATCGAGTC
The DNA here is from genome assembly GCA_016932695.1 of Acidimicrobiia bacterium. Taxonomy (GTDB): domain Bacteria; phylum Actinomycetota; class Acidimicrobiia; order Spongiisociales; family UBA11373; genus VGBK01. The sequence goes on from JAFGCH010000022.1 coordinate 419, forward strand.
GGCCGGGGACGCCCGGCAGTTGACCGCTGCCCTGGGCGGCCCCGACTGGTGGGCGGAGCGCATCGGCCTGGTGCCGGTGGCTTCCTTCACCGCCACCAAGTGGGCCTGGTTGCGGCGGGTCGAGCCCCAAATCGCCGCCGCGACCCGCGCCATCCGCTTGCCGCACGACTTCCTCACCGAGCGCCTGACGGGCTCCGGGGTGACCGACCGCAGCGATGCCTCGGGCACGGCCTGGTGGTCCACCGCTACCGAGGACTACGCCGACGAAGTCCTGAGCCACGCCTCTCAGCAACTCGACCGGGCCCTTCTCCCTCGCGTGCTCGGTCCTCATCACCCGGCGGGCGAGGTCACCACCGCGGCGGCGGCGTACCTGGGTTTGCGGGCCGGGATCCCGGTGGGCCCCGGGTCCGGCGACAACGCCGGAGCCGCCGTGGGGCTGGGCTTGGAGCCCGGCACCCCGGCGATCAGTCTGGGCACCTCCGGTACCGCCTTCATGAGCTCCGCCGGCCGCGTGGTGGATCCCTCTGGAGACGTGGCGGGCTTCGCCGATGCCACCGGGCGGTTCCTGCCCCTGGCCTGCACGTTGAATTGCACTCTCGCCGTCGACCGCTTTGCCGCCTGGCTCGGCCTGGAGCGTGACGCCGCGGCAAGGCGCACCGGGGTAGTCGTGTTGCCGTACCTCGATGGTGAACGCACCCCCAACCTGCCCAACGCCGCTGCCTCGATCCTGGGCTTGCGGCATGCCACCGAGCCCGGGGAGATACTCCTCGCCGCCTATCAGGGGGCTGTCCTATCTCTTCTGGAAGCCCTGGAGGTGATCGACGCTCGCAGCTCCGGCATCGACCCCGCGGCGCCGATCGTGCTGATCGGAGGCGGAGCGCGAGGCGCCACCTGGCGCCGCGTGGTGCGAGAGCTGTCGGGCCGCCCCGTACAGGTGCCGGAAGCGACGGAACTGGTGGCGCTGGGCGGGGCCGCCCAGGCGGCCGCGGTGCTGGGCGGGGAGGCCCCCGAGGTGGTCGCCCGGAAGTGGGACACCCGTCGGGGCATCCTTCTCGACCCCGTGGAGAGGGACACGGCCGCCCTGGGACTGATCAAGGAGACGCGGGCCCGCCTCGCCGGACTGAACGCCTGAGCAGGCGCCGCCGCCACCCGGGCGAGAGGAGGACCGGGTCGCTCAGCCGTCGGCTCTCGGCGGCAGGCTCCACTTGATGGCGAACTCGGCGACCAGAGGGCGTCCCGGCTCGACCACGAAGGGGTCGTGATTGAGGGCGTCGGGAGGCGCCGTCTGGGGCTCGACGCAGAAGGCGTGCTCTCGCCGGTCGAAGACCACCCAGTAGGGGCAGGCCGACTGCAACTCGAGACGGAGCAAGCCCGGCCAGCTGATCGCCGGGCTTCCCTGCACGTCGCCGAAGCAGTCGTCCCAGGGCCCCGCCGACGGGGAACGCCGCTCCCGGGTGGAGATACCGGCCCCGTCTCGTTCCAGCATGAAGCCGGGATGGAAGTCGAGGATCGCGACGGCGCCGCCGATACGGCGGACGAACCAAGGGTGCCATCCGCAGGAGGCGGGCATGGCTCCTTCTTCGCAGTGCACCTCGAGGCGCAGGCTGACCCCGTCGTGTGCGAGTCGTATCTCCTGGCGGGCCCAGCCGGGGAAAGGCCAGCCGGGGCCCAGGGAGGTGACGAAGGCCCCGTCGCTCTGCTCCTCCCAGGACTGCACGTACGCCGTGCCGTGGATGGCGTGACCGCCCAGGGTCACCGGGAGCTCGTAGGCACGGCCCCGGAAGGTGAACCGGCCGTTCCGTACCCGCCCGGCGTAGGGGGCCATGGGGTAGGCCCCCCAGTGGATGGGGCCGGGCCCGGAAGTGACCAGCAGTTCGTGGCCGTGGACCTGCAAGGAGGCCAGCCGGCCACCCGCCGCGAGGTCGATCTCGAGGCGGGCCCGGCCGGCCTCCCGGGTTACCGTGCCGGTCACGACGCGTCTCTCAGTCGGCCTCGTGGATGCTGCGCATCGACCAAATCAGGGTGCGCATCCTCGGAGGCTGGGTCAGCACGGTGAGAACGGCGGCGGCAACATCCTCGGCACGCAGCATGCGGGCCAGGCCCGGCATGTCCGGCGTGCGCCCGGCGCCCATGGCGAACTCCGTGGCCGTCCCGCCAGGGCAGATGGCGGTGACCCTGATGTTCTTCTCCCGCAGCTCGCGGTCGAGACCGCCCGCCAGTCCCACCTGGGCGAACTTGGTGGCGGCGTAGACGGCCTCATCGCCGGCGCCCCGCAGCCCGGCCACCGAGGCCACGATCACGATGTCGCCCCCGCCCTGGGCTAGGAAGTGGGGCACGGCGGCGCGGATCTGCCAGACCGTGCCGGCGACGTTGCTATCCATCATCTCCTGCAGCTTCTCGTCGCTCAGGTCCATGATCCCGCCGTAGGCGCCGATGCCGGCGCAGGCCACCAGGGCGTCGAGCCGCCCGAACCGCTCCAGAGCGGTGTCGACCAGGCGGCGGGCTTCCTGGGGGTCGCGCACGTCCATCTCCACCCCGGCGGCGACGGCTGCGCCCAGTTCGGCTACTAGAGCCTCGAGGCGCTCCCGGCGCCGGCCGCCCATGACTACGGCGGCACCGGCCCCCGCCAGGGCACGGGCGCTGGCGGCGCCGATCCCAGCCGTGGCCCCGGTGATTGCGACCACCTTTCCCGTCATATCGGCCAATTGATGCTCCTTTGCGTCGAAGGCGGGTCCGGGCTCCCCGCGGCGCCCGGCAACATGGCTGGCTCCCGGCTCACCGGTCGGCGCCGATGGCCCGCCACAGCGTTCGGTTGACGAGGTTCTCCAGACGTTCCTGGCGTCCCGAGACGGGATGAGGGTCCATGGCGCCGGCCACGACCTGCTGCTCGAGGTCGGCCAGGTCGAGGGTCCCTTCCATGATCCCCCGGCCCAGCGGGCCGGACCAGCCGGTGTAGCGCTCGTCCCGGGCTTGCTCCAGCGCTCCCTCCTCGATCAGGCGGGCGGCCACCAGCAGCGCTTGGGCGAGGGTGTCGAGGCCGCCCACATGGGCGTGGAAGAGGTCGCTGCGGTCGATGCTCTGTCGGCGGAGTTTGGCGTCGAAGTTGAAGCCCCCGGTGCTGAAGCCCCCGGCGCGCAGGATCTCGAACATCACCAGGCTCATCTCCTCGACGGAGTTGGGGAACTGGTCGGTGTCCCAGCCGCACTGCGGGTCGCCGCGGTTGGCATCGATGCTGCCGAAGATGCCGTTGTCGATGGCGTAGGCCACCTCGTGGTGGAAGCTGTGGCCGGCCATCGTGGAGTGGTTGGCCTCGATGTTCACGAACACCTCGCCTATCAGGCCGTAACGCTGCAGGAAGCCGTGCACGGTGGCAACGTCGTAGTCGTACTGATGCTTGGTGGGCTCCTGCGGCTTGGGCTCCACGAGGATGGCGCCTTCGAATCCGATCCGGTGCTTGTACTCCACCACCAGGTTGAGGAACCGGGCCAGTTGGTCCGCCTCCCGGCGCAGCCGGGTGTTCAGCAGGGTCTCGTAGCCCTCACGCCCGCCCCAGAGCACGTAGTTGACCCCGCCGAGCCGGTGGGTGGCATCGATGGCGTTCTTCACCTGGGCAGCGGCGTAGGCGAATGCCTCCGGGTCGGGATTGGTGGCTGCCCCGGCGGCGAAGCGGGGATGGCCGAAGAGGTTGGCCGTGCCCCAGAGGAGCCGGATGCCGGTGCGCCGCATGTGCTCCTCGGCGTACTCGACCATGGCCTCCAGGTTGCGCTTCGTCTCGGCATAGTCCGCTCCCGCTGGGGCCATGTCGATGTCGTGGAAGCAGAAGAACGGGACGCCGAGCTTGGCGATGAACTCGAAGGCGGCATCCATCTTCTGGCGGGCAGCGGCCAAGGGTTCGCTTCCGGCGTCGATCCAAGGGCGGTCGAAGGTGCCCTGGCCGAAGATGTCCATTCCGGGGGCGGCAAAGGAGTGCCAGTAGGAGACTGCCGGGCGGAGGTGGTCCTCCATCCGCTTGCCGAGCACAAGGCGGTCGGGGTCGTACACCCGGTAGGCCAGCTCCGGACCGGCCTCGAGGCCGCCGAAGGGGATGCGTCCGGGAACGTCGGGGAAGAAGTCCGTCATTGTGCTCCTGCTCTCTTGAGTGCTCGTTGGGATGAGGGCCGTCTCCTGGTCAACGCTTCACCCTTTGGCCAGGATCGCCTCGATCACCCTTAGGTTGGCGATGGCGATCTCCGCGGGCCCCGGCACCTCGGCGCCGTCGAGCACCGCGGCGGCGAAGGCCTCGGCCTGGATCGTGTACTGGTCGGCGGGGGCGAAGGCAACAGCCCGGGTCGCCGGGGCGACCGGGGGCTCGCCTCCCGAGGTCACCAAGATCCGGGTCTCCCGGTCGGCGGGGATGTTGAACGGGATCTCGATTTCGATGCGGCCGGTGGTGCCGAAGAGGTGCACCCGCTGGTAGGGCTCGGCCCGGGTGCTGCAGACGAAGGTGGACTGGCCGCCCCCGGGGAACTCCAGCAGAGCCGAAGCCAGGGTGTCTATGCCCATTGCCGGGTCGCGCCGCACGGCGGCCTCGATGCGAACCGGTTCGGCCGCGAAGAGCATCCGAGCCAGGTGGATGCAGTAGCAGCCGATGTCCATGACGGCGCCGCCGCCGTTCTCCGGTCGGTTGCGGATGTTGGCCGGGTCGTCGTTGTAGTAGCTGAAGGCGCTCTGCACGGCCTGCAGGCGGCCGATGGCCCCAGCGCGCACCAGGCGGACCGCCTCGACCCAGCTGGGGTGCAGCCGGTACATGAAGGCTTCGGAGAGCACGACTCCGGCCGCGGTGCAGGCCGCTGCCATCTCCTCGGCCTGGGCCGCGCTCAGTGCCAGCGGCTTCTCGCAGAGCACGTGCTTGCCCGCCGCGGCCGCCCGGATGGTCCATTCGGCGTGGGCGTCGTTGGGGAGCGGTATGTATACGGCGTCGATGTCGTCGGCGGCCAGGAGGTCGGCGTAGCTGCCGAAGGACTGCGGGATGCCCAGTTGGGTCGCGGCCGTCGCTGCCCGGGCGGCCGTGCGCGAGGCGATGCCGACGACCTCGCAGCGCGCCGCACGCTGGATGGCGGGAGTCACCAGCCTCATGCCGATATCGGCCGTACTGATGATCCCCCAACGGAGGCGGCTCATGATGGCTTGCCTTTCTGGGCGGAGAGGCGGCCGAAGCGGTGAGTCACTCGTGCAGCTCGGCCAATTCCTTCTGGGTCGCCGTGCCGGGGAGCTTGCCGATGATGATCATCGCCAGTACCTCGTCCTTGGTGACCTCGCGCCGATTGACCGTGCCGACGAGCTTGCCCTGCAGCATCACGCTGATGCGGTCGGCGAGGTCGAACACGCCGTGGATGTCGTGGCTGATCAGGAAGATGCCGATACCTTCCGCCTTGAGCTGGTTGATCAGGTCGTGGACCTGGGCGGTCTCGGCCGGGCCCAGGGCGGCAGTGGGCTCGTCCATGATCAGGATCCTGGCGTTGAAGTGCACCGCCCGGGCGATGGCCACCGATTGGCGCTGGCCGCCGGAGAGCGACTGCACCGGGGTCAGGAGGTTCTGGAACTGGGGGTTGAGCCGCCCCATGACCTGGCGGGCGGCCTGTTCCATGGCCCGGTTGTCGAGGGTCTTCCAGCGGCTCAGCATCTCGCGGCCCAGGAACATGTTGGAGGGGGCGTCGATGTTCTCGGCCAGGGCCAGGGTCTGATAGATCGTCTCGATGTTGTACTTCTTGGCGTCGCGAGGCGTCTCGATCGTGGCCTTCTCGCCGTTGATGTAGATCTCGCCCGCGTCGGCCTTGTGGGCCCCGGAGAGCGTCTTGATCAGGGTCGTCTTGCCGGCACCGTTGCCGCCGACCAGGCCGACGACCTCGCCCGGATAGAGGTCGACGCTGACACCGTCGACGGCGTGGACCCCCCCGAACGCGACCCGGATGTCGCGCATGTCGACGAGCGGGACCCCCCGGTTGGCTTGGGTCGTCATGGTCATTTCGGCCTCCGCTTGACGAGAGTGTCGAGGGCCACGGCGAAGACGAGGACGATGCCGGCCGCCACGTCCTGGATCGGCGCCTCGACGCCCACGAGCACCATGCCGGATTGCAGCGACTGCATCACTAGGGCGCCGAGCACGGCTCCCGAGACCGTGCCCACGCCGCCGGCGAACGAGGTGCCGCCGATCACCGCGGCGGCGATGACGTACAACTCGGCCGACTGTCCCAGACCGCTGACCGCGGCGTTGAGGCGGGCGGTTTGCACGGCGGCGGCGATGGCCACCAGGATGCCCATGAGGATGAAGGTCTTCATGATGACCCAGCGGGTCTTGATACCCCCCAGTTCGGCGGCCTCGGGATTGCCGCCGATGGCGAACACGTAGCGACCGAAGCGCAGCCGAGTGGCGATGAAGGTCATGACCAGGGTGACCCCGATCAGGATGAGCACCGGGTTGGCCAGGCCGAAGGGGATGTCCCCGCCGCCCCTCTCGGCAGCGACCCGCTCCGGCAGGTAGTAGAGGTTCAAGTAGCCGACGGCCCCAAGCACCACCCCGCAGGACAGGGCGGCAAGGCCGACGTCCATGCCCAGCGGCCGAAGTCGCAGGCCGAACTTGGTCCGCTGGCGCCGGCCGTTGACCGCCATGAAGACGATCGCCAGGCAGGCGACTCCACCCACGACCCAACTCCACAGGCCGCCGATGTTGCCGCGCGAGCCGCCCCCTAACAGCTGAAAGGTCTTGTCCATGGGGGCGATGGTCTGGCCGCTGGCCTGCCACCAGGCTACGCCGCGCCAGACAAGGTAACCGCCCAGGGTCACGATGAAGGAAGGCACGCCGACGTAGGCGATGATGAAGCCGTGCAGTCCGCCGATGATCGCTCCCAGCAGGAGGCCGGCGGCGAGAGCGATGATCCACATCGCCCAGTGGTCGTAGCCGATCCAGTCGGGCAGGATCTCCCGTTGCAGCATGGCCATGGCCATGCCCACCGCCCCCAGCACCGAGCCGACCGACAGGTCGATGTTGCGGGACACGATGATGAGCACCATGCCCGTGGCCATGATGGCCACAGTTGCAGTCTGCACCGACAGGTTCCACAGGTTTCGGGGAGTGAGGAAGGTCCCCCCGGACCAGAAGTGGAAGCCGACCCAGATGAGAGCCAGGGCCCCCAGCATGCCGAGCAGGCGCATGTCGATGTCGGCGGCGCGGAGCGAGGGGCCGAGCCGCAGTCGTCGCGACGGGGCCTGCGAGGACTCAGGTGGAACGGGCGGGCTTGCAGTCACGCTCATGGCACCTCCGGGCCGGGGAACATCCTAAGGGGAAGCGCCGCGCCCCCGGGGATCCCCGTCGGCGCGGCGCTTCCTGTCAACTAGCGGTCAACTCGGGTTGATCATCCGCACACGTCGACGGTACCGGCGGTGACACCCTGGCACAGGGTGGCAACTTCGATCCAGCCGGCGTCGATGACGACCTGCAGGTTGCCCTTGGTGATTGGAATCGGGGTCAGCAGGTAGGAGACCATGTTGTTCCCGCCCGGCGACATGAACATCACGATGCCGGGGAGGTCGGCCAGAGCGGTGCCCCGGGCGAGCAGGATCGCCGCTTCGCCGGCCTTCTTGCCGAGTTCGCGAGCGTCCTTCCACACCGAGACCGTCTGCGTCCCGAGGGCGATCCGGTTCAGGGCGGCGGCGTCGCCGTCCTGTCCGGAAACCGGCACGATGCCGGCCAGGCCCTGGGCGGCAAGGGCGGTGATCACGCCGCCGGCCGTGCCGTCGTTGGAGGCAACTACGGCATCGACCTCGTTGTTGTTCTGGGTCAGGATTTGCTCCATGTTGGTCTGGGCAACAGCCGGATCCCAGTTGTCGGTGTACATCTCGCCGACGTTGACGATGGCGCCGGAATCGAGGGCTGCCTGCAGGATCTCCTGCTGGCCGCCGCGGAGGAAGTCGGCGTTGGCGTCGGCCGAGTTGCCCTTGATGAAGACGTAGTTGCCTTCGGGCATGGCCTCGAAGATGGCCCGCGCCTGCATCCGGCCGACCTCGACGTTGTCGAACGTGATGTAGAGGGCGCCCGGGTCCTCGATCAAGCGGTCGTAGGCGATGACCGGGATGCCCTGCTCCAGCGCGGCAGCCACTGCCGGCTTGATGGCGGTGCCGTCCTGAGCCAGGATGATGACCACGTCGGCGCCTTGGGAGATGAGGTTCTCCACGTCGGCGATCTGCTGCTCGGCAGACGAACCGGCATCGGCGCTGATGTAGCGACCGCCACCGGCCTCGATTGCGGCCTTCATGTCGGGCTCATCCCACTTGGCCCAACGCTCTTCGTTGTAGTTGTTCCAGGACACACCGACGACGATCTCGTCGCCGGCAGTCGCCGTCGTGGTGGTTTCCTCGCCGTCGTCGTCCCCGCAGGCAGCCACTACCAGCACGAGGGCCAACAACGCGAGTACGGCCACGAGCTTTCGATTGAACACTCTGTGGTTCCTCCCTGTGTGGCACTACGCGGACGGGTCGTCCGGCCCGCCCACGTCTTCCGGGTAGCAGGATATTCGGGTTTGTTCGACCCTGCAACATAACTCGGGGTGAAGGTTTCGCGAATGCGGCCGAGACGGCGCGGGCGATGCCTCAGCAGAGCCGGCAGACCCTTGGTCCACAGAGGAATCGGGGCGGCGCTCCGCCCCGGTGGCGATATAGTGACCGTCCGGACAAAATAGGATGCACGGTGCCCGCTAGCAGACTCCCCGTTGATGGGGCCGCCCGGCGAGTTGGGGTGACGGCCGATGAAGTGCGGCGCCACAATCTGGCGACCGTACTGCACCGCCTGCATCGCGCCGGCCCCTTGAGTCGATCCCGACTGGCCTCCCTGACCGGGCTGAGCCGCTCGACCATCGCCGACCTGGTCGCCGAGCTCTCCTCTCTGGGTCTGGTGGAGGAAGGACCAGGGCTCGCGCCCTCAGGCCCCGGCCGGCCCTCTCCGATGGTCTACGCCCGCCCCGAGGGGGCCGTCGTGCTGGCCATCGAGCTGGCCGTCGATTCCCTCTCGGTGGCCACCGTCGGCCTCGGCGGCCATGTCTTCGACCGGCGGCGGGTGGCCCGGCCCCGCGAACAGGCCTCACCAGCGGAGGCGGTACGCGACGTCGGCGACCTGGGTCACCCCCTGCTCGATGCTTTGCCCCCGGACCACCGGCTCGTCGGGATTGGCGTGGGGGTGGTCGGGATCGCCCGGCGGTCCGACGGGCTGGTTCACCTCGCTCCCAACCTGGGTTGGCGCGACGTGCCCATCGGCAAGATGGTCACGGCCGAGTTCGGCGCCGAGCAGCCCGTCATGGTGGCCAATGAAGCCGACCTGGGGGCGCTGGCCGAGCTTCGGCGCGGAGCGCGGCCTGGTGTCCACCACCTCATCTACATCGCCGGCGAGGTCGGCATCGGGGCCGGGGTGATCGTCGACGGCGAACCGCTCCTCGGTGCTGCCGGCTATGCCGGTGAGGCCGGCCACACCCTGGTCAATCCCACCGGCTGGCCCTGCCGCTGCGGGGCGACGGGATGCTGGGAGACCGAAGCCGGGGAAGCAGCGCTGCTGCGACACGCCGGGCTGGGAGATACCGCCACCGGCCTGGCCGCGCTGGACGCTCTGAGCGAGCGAGCCGCCGCCGGAGACAGTGCCGTCCTGGACGCCATGGCGGAAGTCGGCCGGTGGCTCGGCCTCGGTATCGGGAACCTGGTCAACCTCTTCAACCCCGAGGTCGTAGTGCTGGGCGGCCTCTACCACCGCTTCTACTTGTACCTCGCTTCCGCCGTCCTCCAGGGCGCCCGATCCCAGGCATTGGCCGCCCCCTGGTCGCGAGTGGTCATCATGCCGAGCGTCCTCGGCGCTGATGCCACCCTGCTCGGCGCGGCAGAACTCGCCCTCACTCCGACCATCGCCGACCCGACCGGCGCCGGGCGCGCCCCGGCCTTCCGCACATGAGCTGCGGCTCGGCCCGGGGGGATTGCTGATGCTTTCCCACCGCCCCCTGCGCCTGCTGGCCGTCGGGGCGGTGCTCGGGGTCACGAGCATGCTGCTGGTCTCCTTCACCCTCGGCCGCGGCGGCGAGGAGGAAGCCGCCTGCGTTCCCGTCTCCGAGCATCCCGAGTGGTCGGTCGCCCGCCGCTGGAACGAGGCGGCCCTGGATGCCATCCGGCGCGATGTGCCGATGCCCACCGTGCATGCCCGGAACCTCTTCCACTTGGCGACCGCGATGTGGGATGCCTGGGCGGCCTACTCCCCCGAGGCCTCCGGGTACTTCGTTCACGAGAAGCACACCGCCCCCGACGTCGCCGCGGCTCGGAGCGAGGCGATCAGCTACGCCGCCTATCGCCTGCTCGAGCATCGCTACCTGAACTCCGTCGGGGCTTCGGACTCCATCCCCGAGTTCGACGCGCTCATGGCGGCGCTCTGCTACCCAACGGAGGTGACTGCGACCGAGGGGGACGGCCCGGCGGCGCTGGGCAATCGCATCGCCGCGGAGATCATCGCCTTCGGGCTGACCGACCGCTCCAACGAGGCGGGCGGCTACCAGCCCACCGGCTACCGGCCGGTGAACGAGCCCCTGGTGGTCAAGCATTCCGGCGCCGTGATGGCCGATCCCAACCGCTGGCAGCCGCTGGAGATCGACAACATGGTCACCCAGAACGGCATCCCGCTCGCCTCCGGGCCCCAGGAGGCCATCGGCACCCACTGGGGGTACGTGGCCGCCTTCGCCCTGCCCGAGGGTACGGAGGACGGCCTGCCGGTGGACCCGGGCGATCCGCCCCGGCTGGGCGATCCGCTCACCGAGGCGGAGTTCAAGGACTCCGCCGTCGAGGTGATCCGGCTGAGTAGCCTGCTCGACCCCGCGGCGGGGGTGATGATCGACATCTCGCCTGCCGGCCTGGGGGCCAATCCCCTGGGTACCAACGGCGGCACGGGGCACGACCTCAACCCGGCCACCGGCCTGCCCTACGAGCCGAACCTGGTGAACCAGGCCGACTTCGGCCGCGCCCTGGCCGAGGTCTGGGCGGACGGGCCCGACTCCGAGACCCCGCCGGGGCATTGGAACGTCATCGCCAACACCGTGTCCGACATGCTGGCCCCCGACTTGCGCCTCGGCGGCGCCGGCCCGGTAGTGGACCGCCTGGAGTGGGACGTGAAGCTGTACCTGGCGCTGAATGGTGCCACCCACGACTCCGCCATCGCCGCTTGGGGTGTCAAGGGCTACTACGACACCGCCCGACCCATCTGCCTGATCCGCTACCTGGGGGGCAGGGGCCAGTCGAGCGATCCCACGGCGCCCTCCTACGACCCCGACGGCCTTCCCCTGGTTTCCGGCCTGGTGGAGGTGGTGACCGCGGAGAGCAGCGCCCCCGGCGAACGCCATGCCGCGCTGGCCGGGCACGAGGGTGAGATTGCCGTTTTCGCGTGGCAGGGCGTCCCGGAGGACCCGGAGACCGGGATCGGCGGGGTGGGGTGGGTGCCGGCAGTCGACTGGATGCCCTACCAGCTGCCGACCTTCGTCACCCCGGCTTTCCCCGGCTACGTGTCGGGGCACAGCGCTTTCAGCCGGGCCGCGGCTGAGGTGCTGGCGGCGTTCACCGGGACCGAGTACTTCCCCGGCGGCCTCGGGGAGTGGACGGTGGCGGCCGGTTCGCTCGAGTTCGAAGCCGGTCCGTCGGCCGACGTGACGCTGCAATGGGCCACCTACTTCGACGCCGCCGACCAGGCTGGGCTGTCGCGCCTCTACGGCGGGATCCACATCCGGGCCGACGACCTGGCGGGCCGGGTCATCGGCGCGAGCGTCGGGCAAGCGGCCTGGGCTGAGGCCCAGCGCTACTTCGCGGGAGGCGGCGATGCCGGGCTCTGAGCGGCGCCGGATCTGGACCGCACTGGCCTGGCTCGCCGCCGGCTTCGCCGGCGGGGCCCTGGTGACCTTCGGGCTCGTCGCGGGGGCGCGGGCCCTGTGGGGCGAGGAGGCGCCCCCGGCCGCCCTGGGGGCACCGCGCCTGGTGGAAGAGACGGCGGCCGCGGGCATCTCCCACGTCTACGACGGCGAGTTCCAGTTCTTCGTGGGCGGGGGCGTCGCCGTCTTCGACTGTGATGATGACGGCCTTCCCGACCTGTACCTCGCCGGCGGCGTCGGCCCGGCCTCGCTCTACCGCAACGAGAGTGAGGTCGGCGGGGCCCTGCGCTTCTCTCGCCTCGCCGATGCGGCCACCGATCTCACCGCGGTGACGGGCGCCTACCCGTTGGACATCGACGGTGACGGCATCGTGGACCTGGCGGTGCTCCGCGTGGGGGAGGACGTCCTGCTGCAGGGCGTGGGAGACTGCCGCTTCGCCCGGGCCAATGAGGAGTGGTCCTTCGACGGCGGCACCGCTTGGACTGCCGCCTTCAGCGCCTCCTGGGAGAGCGAGGACGCCTTCCCCACGATCGCCTTCGGCAACTACCTCGCACGCGACGAGGCCGGCGAACCCACGCTGACCTGCGACGACAGCGTGCTGCTGCGCCCGGAGGGGGCCGCCTACCCCACAGCCACCCCGCTGGCCCCCGGGTACTGCACCTTGTCGATCCTGTTCTCCGACTGGGGCCGCTCCGGCCAGCGCGACCTCCGTCTGGCCAACGACCGCCACTATTACCGCGACGGCGAGGAGCAGCTGTGGCATGTAGTGGCCGGGGAGCCCCCCCGCCTCTATACGCGAGAGGAAGGCTGGAAACGCCTGGTTCTCTGGGGGATGGGCCTGGCAAGCCAGGACCTCACCGGAGACGGCCTTCCGGAGGTGGTCATCACCAGCCAGGGCGACAACAAGGTGCAGAGTCTCGACGCCGGGACCACCGGGCCGGCCTACGGCGACATCGCCATCAGCCTCGGGGTCACCGCCCACCGGCCCTTCGCCGGGGACGACACCCTGCCCTCGACCGCCTGGCACCCCGAGTTCCAGGATGTCAACAACGACGGCTTAGTGGACCTGTACCTCTCCAAGGGGAATGTCGAGGCGATGCCCGACTTCGCCGCCCAGGACCCGAGCAACCTGCTGTTGGGGCAGCCCGACGGCACCTTCGTGGAAGGGGCCCGAGACGCCGGGTACCTGTCCTTCGGGAAGGACCGGGGGGCGGCACTGGCGGACTTCAACCTCGACGGCCTGCCGGACCTGGTGCAGATCGTCCGGCGGGAGAACGTGCGGGTGTGGCGCAACGCCGGCTCGGGCGACGCCGCCGGCACGGTGGCCATGGGCCACTGGCTGGCCCTCCAGTTGCAGCAGCCGGGAGCGAACGGCTTCGGGGTGGGGTCCTGGATCGAGGTACGCGCCGGGGGGCGCACCACCCTGCGGGAGATCAACGTGGGCGGCGGACATGCTGGAGGCCAGCTGGGCTGGATCCACTTCGGCCTGGGCGAGGCCGGCGCGGCCGAGGTCCGGGTGCAGTGGCCGGATGGGGAGGTCGGCCCCTGGCAGCGGGTGGCGGCCGACGGCTTCGTGGTGATCGTCCGCGGCGGCGAGCCGCGCCGGTGGTCTCCCGGTGAGGGGGCTCCCCGGGGGGAGCGATGAGCGCCCGGGCCCGGCTCGCCCCCCTCGACCTGCCCGAGTTCGGCATGCCGGAGGAGGCGCCGCAGGTGCCGCCGGCGGTCTACCGGCGGCGGCTGGCGGGCTTGCGGGAGAGGGCTGCAGCCCGGGGCTGGGACCGCCTGGTGGTGTACGCCGACCGGGAGCACGGCGCCAACCTGGCCTACCTCACCGGGTTCGACCCTCGCTTCGAGGAGGCCCTGCTGGTGCTGGGGCCCGACGGCGACCCGGCACTGCTGGTGGGCAACGAGTGCTTCGGTCTCGCCGGGGCGGCCCCAGTGCCGCTGCGCCGCTACCTGTTTCCCGACTTCAGCCTTCCCGGCCAGCCCGGCCGGGGCTCCCGGCCCGTCGAGGAGATCCTGGAGGAAGAGGGCATCAGCGGGGGGAGCCGCGTGGGAGTGGTGGGTTGGAAGGAGTACGGGAGCCCGGCCGCCCTGGACGTACCGGCGTACCTGGCGGACGCCCTGCGGGGCCTCGTCGCTGCCGACGGCGCGGTGGAAAACGCCACCGGCCTCCTCATCGACGCCGCCGACGGGATGCGGGTAACCAACGAGGTGGAGCAACTCGCCTGCTTCGAGTACGCCGCCTCCCAGACCTCCCAGGGGGTGCGCCGCCTGCTCTTCGGCCTGTGGCCCGGGATGCGGGAGGACCAGGCAGTGCGCCTCCTCGAGTGGAACGGCATGCCCCTGTCCTGCCATTTGATGCTGTCCGCCGGAGAGAGGGCGGCGGTGGGCCTGCTGAGCCCGGGCCGGCGGGTCATCCAGAGGGGGGACCCCTTCACCGTGGCCTTCGGGGTGTGGGGGGCCCTGAACTGCCGGGCGGGGTTCGTGGTGGCCGACGCCGCCGAGTTACCGGCGGGCATTGCCGACTACGTGGAGCGCCTGGTGGCCCCCTACTTCGCCGCGGTGGCCGAGTGGTACGGGGAACTGCGGGTCGGGGTCACCGGCAGCGTGCTCCACGAGGTGATCACCCGGCGCCTGGGGGATCCCTTCTTCGGGGTCGGCCTCAACCCCGGCCACCAGATCCACCTCGACGAGTGGGTGAACTCCCCGGTGTTCCCCGGTTCGGCTATCGAGTTGCCCTCCGGGACGGCACTGCAGGCGGACGTCATACCGGCCACCGGCACGGAGTACTTCACCACCAACATCGAAGACGGCGTTGCCCTGGCCGATGCCGCCCTGCGCCGGGCCTTCGCCGAGCAGTATCCGGCGGCCTGGGAGCGCATCACGGCCCGCCGCCGCTTCATGGAAGAGGCGTTGGGCATCCGCCTTCACCGCGATGTGCTGCCCTTCTCCAACATCCCGGCCTACCTGCCTCCGTTCCTCCTGTCGCCGCACCTGGCGATGACCCTGGCGTAGCGGGGCCGGCCGGCGGCATCGCCCCTCTTGTCCCTGCCCTCCGCGCCGCGTACCTTGCCCCTGCCCGACCCCCCGAGGTCTGCATGCCGGCTCTC
>JAFGCH010000126.1 GCA_016932695.1 Acidimicrobiia bacterium
ACACTGCGACGAGGGCCAAGAATGCCAAACCGGCTGCCAGGCATCTGATGGTGGTCTTCACGATGCCTCCGTCCCCTCGCCTCCATCCGATGTTGTCTGTTCGGTATCACTCGGGGGCGTTCCAGGGGGTCGACAACTCGATGGGGCCCCCGGCAGGGCCGGGTTCCCACTTGACGATGAACTGCTCGGGATGGAGCCAGAGGTCGGAGAAGAACTCGATCTCGCCTTCCCCATCCAGCGCGTAGAACTCGCCTCCGAGGCCGAACCTCACGTGGTAGGTGCCGGGAATCAGGCCGGCGGCGACCTCGACGTCTTCCACGCCCACCCACTCGACCTGGAATATCGCCGGAACGGGCCCGAAGGTGCCGCCCTGGTGCTCTACCAGCAGGCTGCCCTCGAGGGTGGGGGGGCTGTCGGGCAGCGAGGTGAAGTCGAGGTCCTGGGGCACTTCGAAATGCTCCAGGACCACGTCCTCTCTGTCGGTGGAGGTCTGGGCCACTCCCCAGAGCCGCAGCACCCAGGGCTCGGGTCGGGCGAAGTAGAGCGCGGCGCCGTCCTGGCCCGGCTCCAGCGTCCCGAGGACCAGGCGGTCCCAGGTGCCGCCTTGCCAGTCCAACCCGTACTCGAGGCGTGCAGGCACCTCGAGGGTGTCGCTGCCCATGATCTGGACGAGGTAGGTGGCGGCGGCGGTCTCGGCGGGCCAGACCTCTCCCCAGCGCACCTGCCAAGTGGGGTGGAGGTCGTCGGGCAGGGTGGTGGTGGTCGTGGCGCTGGTCGTCGTAGTAGTCGTGGCACCCGTGGTGGATGTCGGTGCCGCCGTAGTGGTGGTGGTCGCCGGGGCGGCGTCGTCACCGCAGCCCCCGGCCGCCAGGAGCACGAGGGCGGCGATCATGGCGATGGTGCAATGGCGGCGCATGGATGCCCCTTCCTCTCTATGTTGCAGGCCCGCGTCACTCCCAGAGGGTAAGTAGTTCAAACGACTCGAACCCGGGCGCCGGCCGGCCCCACTTCACGAGCAGCTGTCCCGGCTGGATCCAGATGTCGGGGGATTCGGTGTAGGCGTCGGGATCGGCGGCCCCAAAGAACTCACCGCCGAGCGGGAGTTGCAGGTGGAGGGTGTCTTCCAGGGTGCCGGCCGCTACCTCGATGGTCTCCAACCCGACGACCGCCAGGGAGTATGTGCCGCTCATCGGCTCGGAGGGCTCCACGCCCCCGCCGCCGAAGACCACCCCCGCGTAGATGGTTGCCTCTCCCTCAGGCAGGGTCCGCAAGTCGAGGATTCCCGGTTCCTCGGAGTACTCGAGCATGCTTCCCCCCGGGCCCTGCCCCGGAGCGGTGACCTCCAGCCCCCAGATGCGCAACACCCAGGGCTCCGGCCGTTGGAAGTAGAGCGCCACTCCCCATTCGCCCGGCACCACTTCCCCCAGCGTGAGGCAGTCCCAGGTGCCGTCCTGCCACTGCACGCCGTATTCGATGCGGGCAGGCAGGTCCACGGTCCCGCCGCCCCAGAGGTTCACGCGATAGGAGGCGGTGGCACCGTCGTTGGGCCATAGGGCCGCCCAGCCAACATCCCAGGCCGGGTGCTCATCAGAGGTCGTGGTTGTGGCCTGCATGGTGGTGGTGGTCGTCGTCGGGGCGACGGAAGTGGCAGGGGCGGCGGTGGTGGTGGTGGCCGCCGAAGTAGCCGTCGTAGAGGCCGGCGTCGTGGTGGTGGCAGTCTCACCACCACCGCAGCCGGTGGCCGCCAGCAGCAGCGAGACCATGGCGAGGGTCGCTACCCGATGCCGGCTCATATCTCCTCCTCGTGCCGCCGTGGGGCCGTGTTCAACTCCAGAGAGAAACCAACTCCAGCGGCGTCCCGAAGCCGGGCGCCGGGTCCCAGCGCAAGATCAGTTGGGTGGGATCGATCCACAGGTCCGAGAAAGAGGTGATCTCCTGCCCCTCGTCGATCCCGAAGAACTCCCCGCCCAGGCCGAAGCGCACGTGCAGGCTGGGGTCGAAGGTCCCGGCGGGCACCTCGACCTCTTCGAGGCCCACCACCTCCATGGCATAGACCGCGGGGCTTGGGCCGAACACGTCATCGCCGACCCCGGCGACGAAGGCGTCGACCTCCAGAGTGGGAGCGGTCCCCGGCAGGCCGGTCAGGTCCACTGCCGGGAAGCCCCCGAGGTACTCGTCGAAGGCCCCTTGGGGGCCCATGTTCGGCCCGGTGGCGCGCAGGCCCCAAACGCGGATGACCCACGGCACCGAGCGGTCGAAGTAGAAGGCCAGCCCGTACTCGCCGGGCTCGGTGCTGCCGATGAGTATCCGGTCCCAGGCCTCGCCTTCCCACTCCACCCCGTATTCGATGACGGCGGGGAGGTCGATGGGAGGCTCATTGAAGAGCCCCAGGCGGTAGACGGCGGTCGACCCTTCCTCGGGCCATACCGCATCCCAACTGATCTGCCAGGTGGGATGCAGGTCCGGCTCCGTGGTCGTGGTCGCCTCGGTGGTGGTGGTCTGCGGGGCGCTGGTGGTGGTCGCCGCAGAGGTCGTGGTCGCCGCAGTGGTGGAAGCGGCGGTGGTGGAAGGAGCGGTGCTGGTCACGGTGCCGTCGTCGTCGCTGCAGGCGGCGGCGGCCAGAACCAGGATCAGCAGGGCCGCAATGAGAGGACGGCGGAGGAACGACATGGGATCTCCTCGGTGGCGCGCGCTCACCAAACTAGCCGCGGAGCGCTGCGGGGAACGGCCGGACGGAGCGGTCTCAGGGCTCAGAAGGCGCCGTAGAAGTCGTTGCCCTTGTCGTCCACCACGATGAACGCGGGGAAGTCCTCCACCTCGATCTTCCAAACGGCCTCCATGCCCAGCTCCGGGTACTCGATCACCTCGACCTTCTTGATGCTCTCCTTGGCCAGGATGGCCGCCGGGCCGCCGATCGACCCCAGGTAGAAGCCTCCGTACCGGGCGCAGGCCGCAGTGACCGCCTTGGAGCGATTGCCCTTGGCCAGCATCACCAGGCTGGCCCCGTGGGACTGGAAGATCTCCACGTAGGAGTCCATACGGCCGGCGGTCGTGGGGCCGAAAGATCCGGAGGGGTAGCCCTCGGGGGTCTTGGCCGGGCCGGCGTAGTAGACGATGTGGTCCTTCAGGTACTGGGGCAGGCCCTCGCCGCGGTCGAGGCCCTCCTTGAGGCGGGCGTGGGCGAGGTCGCGTGCCACCACCACCGGCCCGGTCAGGGAAAGGCGGGTGCGCACCGGGTGGCGGGTTAGCTCGGCGCGGATCTCATCCATAGGCCGGTTCAGGTCGATGGGCACCGCCGGGGTCGGCATCCGAAGGGCGGTGTCGGCGGGCAGGAACCGAGCCGGGTCGGTCTCCAGTTGCTCCAGAAATGTCCCTTCGGCGGTGATCCTGGCCTTGATCTGCCGGTCGGCCGAGCAGGACACTCCGATCCCCACCGGGCAGGAGGCCCCGTGGCGGGGCAGCCGGATCACCCTTGCGTCCAGGCAGAAGTACTTGCCGCCGAACTGGGCCCCGATGCCGGTCTCACGGGCCAGCTCCATCACCAACTGCTCCATCTCGAGATCACGGAAGGCGCGTCCTCCCTCGTTGCCGCTGGTGGGGAGGCCGTCCAGGTAGCGGCAGGAGGCCAGCTTGACCGTCTTCAGGGTCGCCTCGGCCGATGTGCCCCCGATGACTATCGCCAAGTGGTAGGGCGGGCAGGCGGCGGTTCCGAGGGAGCGGAGCTTCTCGTCGAGGAAACGGCGCAGCGAGGCGGGGTTCAGCACGGCCTTGGACTCCTGGAAGAGAAGAGTCTTGTTGGCCGAGCCGCCGCCCTTGGTGACGAAGAGGAACTCGTAGGCGGAGCCGGGCGCCGAGTGGATCTCGATCTGGGCCGGGAGGTTGGTGCCGGTATTGCGCTCCTCGAACATGCTGAGGGGGGCCAGTTGCGAGTAGCGCAGGTAGCCGCCGGTGTAGGCGTCGAAGATGCCGTGGGACAGCGCTTCCTCGTCGCCGCCGCCGGTGTAGACGTCCTCGCCTTTGTGGGCGAAGACGATGGCAGTGCCGGTGTCCTGACACGAAGGCAACACCATCTCGGCCGAGACCACCGCGTTGCGCAGCATCTCGCGTGCCACGAAGCGGTCGTTGTCGGAGGCTTCGGGGTCGTCGAGGATGGCGCGCAGCTGCTCCAGGTGCCCGGTGCGGAACAGGTGGGATACGTCGCGCACCGCCGCCTCGGCGAGACGGCGCAGCACGGCGGGCTCGATGCGCAGGATGCGGCGGTCTCCCGCCTCCTCCATGTGCACCCCTTCGTTCCCCAGAGGCCGGTAGGTGGTGGGGTCGGCTTCCAGTTCGAACGTCTCCTGGTAGCGGAACTCCGGCATGGGCACCCCTTCGTAGGCGTCGTGGCTTGGCGCCGATTCTACGGCGGCCGGTCCACCTCCTTCTGGGGAGGAGTGGGGCCGCACCCGTTTAGCATCGGCCCGGTCTGCCCGCCCCGCGAGGACACTCGCCCGCCCATGTCCGACGTCACGGCCGCTACTGGACGAGAGCGCCGCGCCCTCGTCGCTCCGGCGCTGGTGGCCGCGGTGGCGGCGATCTCTTTCGCCGCCATCTTCCTCAAGCTGGCCGAGCCCACCCACGCGCTGGCCCGATCGGGCCTGCGGCTGCTGATGGCGGCGGCGCTGCTGGCGCCGGCCGTGGCCCGGGGATGGCTGAGGGGGCGACTGCAACCGGTCTGGCGCTGGGCCGTCGCCGCCGGCCTGTTGTACGCGCTGCACTTCAGCGCCTGGATCGGTTCGCTGGACCTCACCAGCGTGGCCGCTTCGGTGACCCTGGTGACGGCCACGCCGCTGCTGCTCGCCGTCGTCGGGGTGATCACCGGGAAGGACCGGCCCGAGAGCCGGCTGTGGGTCTCCCTCGCCCTGGGGGCCGTGGGGGTGGCTGTGGTCGGGGGAGCCGACCTCTCCTTCTCCGGCCGGGCCCTCGCCGGCGACGGCTTGGCCCTGGTAGGCACCGCGGCCATGGCCGGCTACCTGCTCGTCGCCCGCCGTATGGGGCCCGGGCTGGACGTGTGGGCTTTCATGGGAGTGGCCTGCGCGGTGGGCGGGACGGTGGTAATGGGGGTGGCCGCGGCAGCCGGCGTGAGCCTCAGACCCGCCGACGGGACGGCAGCCTTCTACATCTTCCTCAGCGCGTTGATCCCCCAACTGGTCGGCCACGGGCTCATGACCTGGTCGCTGCGGCACACGACTCCCACCGTGGTGGGCCTGGCCACCCTCGGGGAGCCGGTGGGTTCCACTCTGCTCGCCTGGGTCTGGCTGGGAGAGGCCGCTCCGCCGGTGGTGCTGGTAGGTTGCGGCGTGGTGCTGGCGGCCCTGGTGCTGGCACTTGCCGGACGGCGCGGCGCGGCGCCGGTGGAGGTGGTGGCAACGTGATCGATCGTTACCTGGCAGACCACGTCCTGCCTATGGATCCGGCGTTCTCTCTGTACAGCCCCGGGTTCGTGGATGTGGCAGAGGGACGGGTGGCTGCGGTGGGGCCCGCCGCGGGCGCGGCAGCGCTCGCTCCCGGCGACGTGCTCCATCATGTCGAGGGCCTGCTGCTTCCGGGCCTGGTGAACTGCCATGCCCATTCCCCCATGACGGTGTTGCGGGGAGCGGGGGAGGGCCTGCCGCTCCAGCGCTGGCTGCGCGAGGTGATCTGGCCGCGGGAAGCCCGCCTCGGCCCGGAGGAGGCTCGTCTCGGGATGCTGGTGGGGGCGGGGGAGATGTTGCAGGGCGGGATCACCACCAGTGCCGAGATGTACTTCCACAGCGAGGCGGTAGCCGAGGGGGCAGTCGCCGCGGGCCTGCGCACCCTGGTCTTCCCTGCGGTGGCGGAGGCGCCGGGGTGGGAGCGCTTCGGCACCGCCGCCGACATGATCCGGTCCGCCGTCGCGCTGCGGGATGCCCTCGCCGGTGAAGACCTGATCGAGGTGGGCCTGGGCCCTCATGCCGCCTACACCCTGGGCGAAGGCGCCTTGCGGGAGGTGGCGGAGACGGCCGCCGCCGAGCGCCTGCCGGTTCATATCCATGTCGCCGAGACCCGCACGGAGGGCGACGGCGTGCGGGCGCGTACCGGCCTCTCTATCCCCGCCTACCTGGCCTCGCTCGGCTTCTTCGGGCCCCGCACCGCGGCGGCGCACTGCGTCTGGTTGGACGGCGAGGATGTGGCCATCCTCGCCGCCCACGGTGTCGGGGTGGCCCACTGCCCCGGCTCCAACGGCAAGCTGGCCTCGGGGATGGCGCCGGTGAAGGCCTTGCGGTCCGCCGGGGTGGCGGTGGGGGTGGGGACCGATGGCCCCGCCTCCAACGACAACCTCGACCTGTGGGAAGAGGCCCGCTTGGCGCTGCTGTACTCCCGGCTGCGCGAGGGCGATGCCGGCGCACTGGGAGTGGAGGAGGCCCTGCGGCTGATGACCTGCGACGCAGCGGCGGCGCTGGGCCGCGACGATCTGGGGGCCTTCCTCCCCGGGCGGCGGGCCGACATGGTACGGGTCTCCTTGGAGGACGTGGTGTACGACCCGGTGCTCGCGCCGCGCGATCTGCTCGGCCACCTGGTCTGGGCCGGGTCGCGGCGCGACGTGTCCGATGTCTGGGTGGGCGGCCGCCGGGTGGTCGAGGCAGGCCGGTGCGTCACGGTGGACCTGCCCCGGGAGCGCGCCGCCTTGCGCGCCGCCGCCGCCCGGCTGGCCGGGTAGGCCGGCGATGGCCTGGGGCGCCCGTCTGTACGAGCCGGTGTTCGGCCGCATGCTGGGCGGCGCGCGCCGCACCGCCTGGGAACTAGCCGCGCCCCGGCCGGGCATGGTGGTGCTGGACGTGGGCTGCGGCACCGGCGCCTTCCTGGCCGCCTTTGCCGCCGCCGGATGCCGGGTGGCCGGGCTGGATGCCTCGGCGCCGATGCTGGCCGAGGCCCGCCGCCGCCTGGGGAGTGCGGCGCTCCTGGCGCAAGGGGACGCCACCGCACTTCCCTTCGCCACCGGGAGCGCGGCGGTGGTGACGGCGATGATGCTGTTCCACTCCCTCTCGCCGGAGCAGGGGAGGGCGGCCTTCGGCGAGATGGCCCGGGTGGCCGGGGAGGCGGGACGGGTGGTGGTGGTGGACCACCACTCCGCCGGGCCCCCGGGAAGGGGCCGGCACGCCGCCCGTGCCGCGGCGCGGCTGGTGGAGGGGGTGGCGGGCCACGGCCCCGGAGTGCGCGTTCTGCTCGCGGCCGGAGGCTTGGAGGCCCTGGCCGCCTCGGCGAGTCTCGAAGTGGAGGAGTCCCGGGCAACCGCCGGTGGGGCGCTCGAAGTGCTGCGGCTACGGTGGCGCCGGACGGCAGCGTAGGCTGGCGCCGACGCGAGAGGACAGGGCGCTTGAGCGACCGGCCGCAGGGTGAGGGATGGTGGATGGCTTCCGACGGGAAGTGGTACCCGCCGGAGTCCCGGCCGGCTCCCCCCTCCGCCCCGGCGCCTCCGTGGGCAGCGGCGCGGGCGACTCGTCTCAGTCCCGGCCTGCACACCGCAGTGAGGGTCTTCCTCTACTTGACCGCGGGGGCCGCCGGGCTGGCGGTGGTGGCGCTGGGCAACGCCATTCCCAAGATGCACGACTGGTGGACCGCCCCGGCCGGCTCTGATGCCGACGAGCTCGCCGCCTGGCAAGAGGCGTCCGACCTCTGGGCGGTGGCGGCGGGCTTCGTAGGCCTGGCCGGCCTGGTGCTGTTCATCCTGTTGCTGGTCTGGGGCAGCCAGGCTTATCGGAGCCTGGAGCCCACCGGCGCCGGCGGCCGTTCCTGGTCGCCGGGATGGGCTGTTGGGGCCTGGTTCATCCCCATCGCCGCTCTCATCATCCCCCGCTTGGTGCTCTCGGAGATCGAGCGCATGGCTCATCCCGACAACGGGCCGAGCCCGATCGGTGAGCGCTGGCGGCAACAGCCCCTGCTGGGAGCCGGGGTGGCCTGGTGGGTCTTGCTCCTCGCCGCCGGTGTGACCGGAACGATCGCGATGGGCATCATGAGTGCGGGGAGCATGCTTAGCGGTACCGGGGCCGAGGCGGTGACCACCATCACCGACGGAGACCTGTATCGCAACGGCCTGGTGGTCATGTCGGCCGCCATGGCCCTGCTGGGCGTTGCCCAGGTCCTGGGAGGCGCCTACTTCCGGGCGCTGGGAGAGCGTCTGCTGCCGTGAGTTCGTTGTTGCCGATCGGGAGGTAGCCGTGGATTTCGACCCGTCCCCGGAGCATGTGGCGTTCCGCAAGGTCGTCCGGGAGTTCGCCGAGGCGGAGATCGCGCCGCACGCCGCCGACTGGGACCGGGAGCACCACTTCCCCGCAGAGGTCGTGCGCCGGATGGGCGACCTGGGCCTCTTCGGGCTGCCGTTCCCCGAAGAGTACGGCGGGTCGGGGTCGGGCCTGCTCACCCTGTGCATTGCCATCGAGGAGGTCGCCCGGGTGGATGCCTCGATGGCCATCACGCTGGAGGCCGGAGTCTCCCTGGGCGCCAACCCCATCTACCGTTTCGGGGACGAGGAGCAGAAGGCGCGGTGGCTGCCCGACCTAGTGGCCGGACGCACCCTGGGGGGCTTCGGGCTCACCGAGCCGGAGGCCGGCTCCGATGCCGGGGCCACGCGCACCCGGGCGGTACTCGACGGCGACGAGTGGGTGATCAACGGGGAGAAGGTGTTCATCACCAACTCGGGCACGCCTCTCACCGCCCTGGTGACGATCACCGCCCTCACCGGCCCAAGGGAGATCTCCTCGATCATCATCCCTGCCGGGACCCCGGGCTTCCTGGTGGAGCCGCCCTACCGCAAGATGGGCTGGCGTGCCTCCGACACTCACGGT
The DNA here is from genome assembly GCA_016932695.1 of Acidimicrobiia bacterium. Classification (GTDB taxonomy): domain Bacteria; phylum Actinomycetota; class Acidimicrobiia; order Spongiisociales; family UBA11373; genus VGBK01. Next base: position 8,844 of record JAFGCH010000126.1, read on the forward strand.
CTGCGCTTCGAGGACTGCCGGGTGCCGGCGGCAAACCTGTTGGGGGAGCGGGGACGGGGGTTCCGACAGTTCTTGACCATCCTGGACCACGGTCGGGTAGCCATCGCCGCCATGGCGGTGGGGATCGCCCAGGGTTGCCTGGAGCAGAGCCTGGCCTATGCCAAGGAGCGCCAGGCTTTCGGCCGCCCCATCGGGGCGAACCAGGCGGTGGCCTTCCGCTGCTCCGACATGGCGGTGGCGGTGGAGGCGGCCCGCCTGCTCACCTACCGGGCGGCACAGCTGGCCGACCGGGGACGGCCCTACCGACAGGAAGCGGCGATGGCCAAGCTCTACGCCTCGGAGATCGCCGTCGACGCCACCCGCCATGCCACACAGATCTTCGGTGGGTACGGGTATGTGGACGAAACCCCGGTCTCCCGCTTCTACCGCGACGCCAAGGTCCTGGAGATTGGGGAGGGGACCAGCGAGATCCAGCGGCTGGTGATCGGCCGCGGGCTGGGCCTGCCGCTGTAAGGCCGGGGCCCCGGCCCACCACAGAACCGGCATCCGGTACCGGGGCCTGCTCCGTATACAGGAGGTGAGGGCCCACAGCCCTCCTTACCCGAGATACAGGAGACTTCCGATGCGTACCACCCTCAAGCTGGCAGCCGTGCTGGCCGCCCTCGGACTATTCGTGGCGGCGTGCGGCGGTGATACCGAAGAGACCACCACGACCATGGCCCCGGCCGCCCTCAAGGACATCGTGGACACCGCGGTAGAGGCCGGTTCCTTCACCACGCTGGTGACGGCCGTCGAGGCCGCGGGCCTCGTGGACACCCTGAAGGGGGAGGGCCCGTTCACGGTGTTTGCTCCCACCGATGAGGCTTTCGCCGCCCTGCCCGAAGGCGCTCTCGAGGGCCTCCGGGCCGACATCCCCGGCCTAACCGACGTGCTCCTCTACCACGTCGTCCCCGGCAAGGTCATGGCCGCCGACGTGGTCGGTCTGACCTCGGCCACCACCGTCCAGGGCTCCGACCTGGAGATCACCGTCGAGGACGGCAAGGTCATGATCGACGGCGCCACGGTGCTGACCACCGACATCGAGACGTCCAACGGCGTCATCCACGTCATCGACGCGGTGCTGCTTCCCTAACGCTTCCTCCGTCAGCCGATGGTTTCGGGGCCTCCAGTGGGCCCCGAAACCGCGTTGGGGCCGGCTACTTGATCCGGTAGCCGCCCAACTCGTTGGCCAGCACCCAGGCCACTACGGTGCCGATCTCGATGTCGTCCGAGATGGAGGTCTCGGGGGCCGCTCCGGCCGACCCCGGCTGAGCCGCGCCGCGGCGAGCGGCGGCCATGGCCTGGAGCCGCTGCTGCCAGCGGGCGAAGCTGGCGGGCCGGAGATCCACCCAGCCCTTGGCCGCCCAGCGGTCCCGGTCGTCGGGGCCCACCGCCACTTCCACCTCGCCGGCCACCTCGGGGATACGCAGGAAAGGGCCGCGCCACAGGTGGGTGCCGTCGGGGTGCAGGATGGGGAGGCCCAGGGAAGTGATGGTGTCGCGCAGGCCGGGACGGCTCTCTACCAAGGCCACCGCAGCCGCGCTCAGGCCTTCGGGTGCGGCGGCCAGCACCGCCGGGAGGGTCCCTCCGGCGAGGGCGAGGAGTTCGGCTTCCCACAGGAGCTTGGACAGCTCCGGGGGCCCCAGCTGGCCCAGGGCGACGCTGTGCGTGGCGGTCTGCTCCTCCAGGGAGCGCATCTCCTGGAGCACCCGGGAGCGCAGGACGCCGGCCCGGTAGGAAGGGCCGAGCACGGCGCCGTCGAGGGCCGATATGACGTCCCGCCCGGTGTTGCGCCCGGCGATCTCCTGAACGCAGAGCCGGGCGATCTCCTCCGGGGTGACGAACTCCATCTGCCCCATGGCGGTGATCGCTTCGAACTCGCCCTTGGTGAAGACCCCGTTCTCCCCGGTGTCCACCACCGGCAGGCGCAACTCGGCGCGCCGGGCGAAGCCGGCGGGGTCGAGGCGGAGGTGGAGCCGGGGGCCGAGGGCCTCCTCGCGAGCGGCGTATAGGGAGACCGGCGCGCCCTTCTCCTCGATGGCACGGTGGCCCACGTCGGCGTAACCAATGAGCGCGCCGGGCTTGATCTCCTTCACGAGCGGCCGGCCCGGGGAGCGGGCCATGAGGAAGAGGAGGCCGGTGTTGGCGAAGGCTACCGCGGTCTTGGTGAGCAGCTTGGCCGAGGGGCGGTCCTCGCTGTGGGTATAGGGGATGTTGAGGCCCATGCCGCCGGTGCCGGTGGTGCCGACCTTCATGTAGAGCCGGGTGCCCGCCTCGGAGAGGGCCCGGTCGAGGATCAGGACGTGGCGCACCAGTTGGGACACCGACAGCGACAGGATCAGCGTCTCCACGTTGCGCGCCAGCTCGACCGGGGCGACCTGGCGGCCTTCCACCAGGTTTCGAATGTCGCGCTCGGCGATGGCGGCGGCGGTGTACACGTCCTGGTAGGAGATGGCGGTCGCCGTGTTCACCGCGTCGATCACCACGTCGGGCCGGTAGGCGCCCACCAGGCGGGCGAGGCGGGAGCGGCCGAAGGCGGCCTCGAGGGGCCCGAAGAGGTCCTCGAAGATGGCGCGGCGGCACGCAGCGTCCTCGAACAGCTCCCGGCGCGGCCGCCGGGAGAACTCCTCGCGGACGAAGAGATCCCCCCATTCGCCGACTACCTCCACTTCGGGAGGCACCAGGCTGCGCAGGCGCTCCACCGCCCGGGCGACCCCGTCGGCGGGCAGGGAGGCCAGGATGACGCGCTCGGGAGCCAGTCGGGTGGCTACCTGATGGGCCACCTCGAAGCCGACCATGCCCGCTCCGCCGAGCACCAGGAACGTCCGATCCGCCACACCACCTCCTGCTCCCGTTCTCCCCCATGATGGTCATGCCTGGCCGCCCCGGGTAGGGCACTCCGTCCCCGGTGCCGGGCCCGGGCCGGGCCATCCGGCCCCTGCGCCGGGAGGCGGCGGCAAGGTACGGTGGGGCCCGCATGGACGCGCCGGGAGCACAGATGCTGCTGGGCGACGAGGCAGTGGCCCTCGCCGCGATGCACGCCGGGGTGAGCGGCGCCTACGCCTACCCGGGCACTCCCTCCACCGAGATCCTGGAGTACCTGGTGCCGCGAGCTGCCGGCGGGGGCTTCACCGCCCACTGGTGCGCCAACGAGAAGACCGCCTACGAGCAGGCGCTGGGGATGTCGATGCTGGGCCGCCGCTCCCTGGTGGCCATGAAGCACGTGGGCCTCAACGTGGCCATGGACCCCTTCGTCAACTCGGCCCTGGTGGCCCTCGGCGGCGGCCTGGTGGTGGCCGTGGCCGACGACCCCGGCATGCACTCCTCGCAGAACGAGCAGGACACTCGCATCCTGGCCGACTTCGCCCGGGTGCCCTGCCTGGAGCCGGCCGACCAGCAGGAGGCCTACGACATGACCCGGGAGGCCTTCGGCCTCTCGGAGCGCTTCGCGGTGCCGGTAGTACTGCGTCTGGTCACCCGCCTGTGCCACAGCCGGGCGGTGGTCGTTCCCCGCCCGCCGCGCCCCCAGAACGCGATGGCGAAAACGGCAGCGCCTCAAGACTGGACGCTGCTGCCTCACAACGCCCGGCGCCTCTGGCGGGCCTTGCTCGATCGCTTGCCCGAGATCGGCCGGGCGGCCGCCGACTCGGCCTACAACCGCTTCGATGCCGGGGACCCCGGGGCTCCCTTCGCCGTGCTCACCAGCGGCATCGCCCGGCACTACCTGGCCGCCGAGACGGCCGAACTGGGCTTCCGGCCCCCTCAACTGCACGTGGGCATGTACCCCGCCCCGGACGACGCCATCCGCCGGCTTGCCGACACGGCGGCACGCCTGCTGGTGATCGAGGAGGGCCATCCCTTCCTGGAACGCCGGCTGCGCGGGGTGCTGCCCCACGGCTGGGAGGTGCGGGGAAAGGAATCGGGCGCCTTGCCCCTCGACGGCGAGCTCACCCCCGACTTGGTGCGGGCAGCCTTGGGCCTGCCCTCCCGTCCCCATCTCGCCGCCCCTGCGCTTCCCCTGCCGGGGAGGCCGCCGCAGCTGTGTAAAGGCTGCCCGCATGCCGACTCCTACCAGGCGGTGCGCGCCGCCCTGGCGGACTTCCCCGAGTCGGTGGTGACCTCCGACATCGGGTGCTACACCCTGGGGGCTTTGCCCCCGTACTCGGCCATCGAGTCGTGCGTGTGCATGGGGGCCTCGGTGGGCATGGCCAAAGGGGCGGCCGACGCCGGCCTGCGCCCCGTTCTGGCCGTGATCGGCGACAGCACGTTCCTCCACTCGGGGGTCACCCCCCTCATGGATGCCGTGGCCGCCGGCACTCCGATGACCCTGCTGATCCTGGACAACGGGACGGTGGCCATGACCGGGTTGCAGCCGACGATCCTCCCCGGCTCGCGTCTGGAGCCGCTGCTGCTGGGCCTGGGGGTGGAACCGGAGCATCTCCACGTGGTCGAGGTGCAGCCCCGTCGCCCCGAAGCACTCGCCGGCTTGTTGCGAGCCGAGTTGGCTCACCCCGGAGTCTCGGTGATCGTGGCCGTCCGGGAGTGCGTGGAACTGGCCAAGGCGGGGCGGCATCGCGGGGACCAGGCGTGAAGCAGGACCTGGTGTTGGCTGGCGTAGGGGGCCAGGGGGTGCTGTCGGTGGCCGCGATCCTCGCCGAGGCCGCCCGGCGCCTCGGCCTGCAGGTGCGCCAGGGCGAGGTCCACGGCATGTCCCAGCGGGGCGGGGCGGTGCAGGCCACCCTCCGGCTGTCCGACCGGCCTATCGAAGGCGACCTGGTGGCCCGGGGCGGGGCGGACATGGTGCTGGGGGTGGAGCCGCTGGAGGCGTTGCGCTACCTGGACTACCTGGCCCCGGCAGGGCGCCTGGTCACCTCCGCCGACCCCTACGAGAACATCCCCGACTACCCGCCACCGGAGCAAGTCCTGGCAGCGGTGCGGGCGATCCCGGGGGCGGTGCTGGTGGCGGCGGGAGACCTGGCGCGCCGCGCCGGGTCGGGGCGCACGGCCAACGTTGTGATGGTCGGGGCGGCCTCGGCCTTCCTGCCTCTCCCGGCCGAAGTGGTCGAGGCCTGCATCGGGGAGGGCTTTGCCGCCAAAGGGGAGCGAGTGGTAGAGGCCAACCGGCGGGCTTTCGCCCTGGGCCGGGCGGCCGTGGAGGGTGGGGCGGGGGCATGACCCTCGCCGAGGTAGTGGCGGCAGCGCGGGGCCGGGGCGCCGGGGCCTTGCTGGAGACCGAGGCCTACCTGATCGCCGGCACCTTAGGTCTCGGGGTGCCCGGCCACATGATCCTGCCGGCCGATGGCGCGGTGCCGCCGCTGGACTTGCTGGGCGGGGAGCGGGTGGTGGTGAAGGTGCTGGTGCCGGGGGTGGCGCACAAGAGCGACCGCGGCGGGGTGCGAGTGGCGAGGCGAGACCCGGCAGCGGTAGCCGCGGCCATCGCCGCCATGGCCCCCGCCTTCTCCGGCGAGGAGATCGCCGGCTGGCTGGTCGCCGAGTTCGTTCCCCACGACGACCGGCCCGGCGGGGAGTTGCTGCTGGGTATCCGGCGCACCCCCGAGTTCGGCCCGGTGGTGGTGCTCGGCCTCGGCGGCCTCCATGCCGACTGGCTGGCCCGAGCGGTGCCCCCGGTGGTGTTGCGGGCGGGCACCGCGGGGGTACCTGTCGAGGCCCCGGCGGTGGCGGCCCTCACCGGGGGGCTCAGGGGGGCCCCGGCCGCGGCCACCGCGACGGCTTTGGAGGCGCTGCTGGCCGGGGTGGCGGCAGGCCTTTCCCGGCTTCCCGAAGAGGTGGTCGAGTTCGAGGCGAACCCCCTGGTGCTCACGGCGCAGGGGCCGGTGGCCCTGGATGCCCTGGCCCGGCTGGGGCTCCCGGCTCGGCCGGCGGTGCCCCGGCCGCGGGGAGGGGTGGATCGCCTGCTCCACCCGCGATCGATCGCCGTGGCCGGCGTGTCGGAGCGGTTGAACCCCGGGCGGGTGATCCTGCGCAACATCCTCGGCGCCGGCTTCCCGGCCGAAGCGGTGACGGTGGTGAAGCCCGGAACGGAGCAAGTGGAAAGCTGCCGTGCCGTCGCCGATTTCGATGCCCTCGGCAAGCGGGTGGACCTGCTGGTGCTGAGCCTGGCCGCCGAGGCGGCTCCGGGGGCGCTGGAGGAGGTGGTGGCCCGGGGAGCGGCAGAGGCGGTGATCCTCATCCCCGGAGGGCTGGGGGAGCGGGAGGGGAGCGAGGCTCTGGCGGGGCGCTTGGCGGCCGCCGTGGCCGAGGGGCGGCGGCGGGGAGATGGCCCGGTGGTCAACGGGGGCAACTCCATGGGGGTCCGCTCGGTGCCCGGCCGTTACGACGCCACCTTCATCCCCGGCCACAAGTCGAGCCCCGATCCGGCTGCCCCGGTTGCTCCCCTGGCGGTGATCTCCCAGAGTGGGGCCTTCGCCATCGCCCGGCTAGATCGACTGGCTCACTTGCGGTCGCGCTACCTGGTGACGCTGGGTAACCAGTCCGACCTGACGGCGGGGGACTATCTCACCACGCTGCAGGACGACCCGGCGGTCGAGGTGTTCGCCTGCTACTTGGAGGGTTTTCGGCCCGGTGATGGGTTGCGCTGCCTAGACGCCGCGAGGCGGATTCGAGAGCGCGGCGGCACGGTGCTCTTCTACCTGGGGGGGCGCACTGCCGCCGGGGCGGCGGCCGCCGCCTCGCACACCGCGGCGGTGGCCCCCGACCACTCTCTGGCGACGGCGCTGGCCCGCCGTGAGGGGGCGCTGGTGGCCGAGACGTTCGAGGAGTTCGAGGATCTGCTGCGCCTGGCGGTGCTGCTGCGTCACCGGGAGGTCGGCGGCCTGAGGCTGGGTGCCGTCTCCAATGCCGGTTTCGAATGCGTGGCCGCCGCCGACCACCAGGGCCCGTTCTGCTTCCCACCGCTGAGCCCGCCCACCACGGCCGCCATCGGCGCGATCCTGGCGGAACGCCGCCTGGAGGGGGTGGTGGGGGTACGGCATCCCCTCGACCTGACCCCCATCACCGACGATGCCGGCTTTGCGGCGGCGGCGGAGGCGGTCTTGAGCGACCCGGTGGTCGACCTGGGACTGGTCGGGGCGGTCCCCTTGACCCCGGCACTGGCGACCCTGGTTTCCGGGGCGGGCCATGCCGAGGATGCCGCCGCCGCCGGCTCGCTGGGCCCCCGCCTGGCCCGCCTGTATGCCGCCACCACCAAGGCGTGGGTGGTGGTGGTCGACGGCGGTCGCCTGTACGACCCGCTGGCAGACATGCTGGAGGGGGCCGGCCTGCCGGTGTTCCGCACCGTCGACCGGGCACTGCGCGCCCTGGGCGCCTACGCCCTGCACCGCCTGGGGCGCTGAGCCCTTCAGTGAGCTGGTTCGAACCCGATGGTGTCGGCCAAGAAGCGCGTCGTCTCGTCGAGCAGGCGAGCCCCGAACGCCAGCACCGGGTCGTTGTGGTCGGCGCCTTCAAAGGTCACCAGGCGCTTGGGCCCCGGTGCCTCCTCGAACAGGCGAACGCTCTGACGGTAGGGGACGACCCGATCGGCGGTGCCGGCCATCACTAGGACAGGGGCGGTGATGCCCCGGATGCGATCGAGCGACGCCCAGCGGTCGTCGATAATCCCCGGGGGGATCAGGGGGAGGTGGGCCCGGGCCACGTCGAGCAGCGAGGTGAAGGGGGAGCGCAGCACCAGCGCGTCGGGGGGACGCTGTTCCGCCAGTCCTACGAGAACCGCCGCGCCCAGCGACTCCCCGAAGTAGACCACCCGTCCGGCTTCCGGGAGGCCGGCGAGGTGTGCCGCGGCGGCCGCAGCATCGGCGATCAACCCTTCTTCCTGGGGCTCGCCCGGGTTGCCCCCGTAGCCGCGGTAGTCCAGCGAGAGCACTCCCAGGCCGCGACGCTGCAGGCCGGCGGAGAGGGGGAGACGGTCGGCCCGGTTCCCGGCGTTGCCGTTGCACAGGATCGCCACGGTGCTCCCTTTGCCCGGCAGATACCAGGCCGTCAGGTCGGGGCCTCCCACCGGGTGCAGGGTCACGCCCGATCCGAGGCCTCCGGGAGGATCGGGGGGCGGGACCCGATCGTCGGGGTAGTAGATGAAGCGGCGGGCCCAGCTGGTCAACGTCACGCAGTGTACGGGCGGCCGCCCTCTGGGGGCGCGAGCAAGCAAGGCGCCGCGGGATCGGATAGCCTGGGAGGATGAGCATCGGGCGCGGGAGGTCCGTCCCGGCCGCCGCCGTGCTGGTGGCGGCCTGCGTGCTGGCGGCCGCCTGCAGCGACGATCCTGCCGTCACCACTACCGCGCCCACCACGACGCTCCCCCCGACGACTACCACGACCGAGGGCCGAGTGGAGTTGGCGCCCAACGACGAGCCGTTCCTGCGCCAGGGCAACACCGGCTCCTTCGTGGAGGCCCTGCAGTTCTACCTGGTGTGCACCGGCCACGGACAGCTGAGCCCCGACGGGCCGATGATGACCGTCGACGGCCAGTTCGGGCCGATGACCTCCGACGCCGTAGCCTGGTACCAGGCCGAGCTGCGCCGCATGCCCACCGGCGACCCCGACGAGGGGACCTTCGCCCAGCTGGCGCGGGACTGCGCCGAGCCCCGGCTGGTGGCCTTCCCCGAGCGCCAGGGGACGACGCGGGTGGGGGGCAACGCCGCCCCCGGGGACGATGAGGTGATCGATCTCGAGGGAGTGCCGGGCCGGGTGCTCACCATCGTCGTCGATCAGGGCGAGGTGCAGGTAGGTCTGGAGCAGGCCGACGGCACGCGGGTGCAGCAGGTGGGCCTCGGCGGCGGCTGGTCCGGCAAGCTGCCGACGGGAGTCGAGTACCGGCTGCGGGTGACCGCGGCCGAGGCTTCCTCCTACGTACTCGATCTCGGGGTGGCCAGGCCTCGCTACATCAACATCGATTTCGGTCGGATGCGCCTGGCCTCCGACGGCTTCGGCATCCTCACCTTCGATGACGACGCCGAGCGGGTCATCAGCCGGCTGCAGAGCATCCTCGGCCCTCCGGCGGAGGACACCGGCTGGGCCCTCGGGGACGCCGCCGAGCGCACCTGCACCGGGAACAACCGGCACCTCACCTGGATCCTCCAGCCGGCCGAGACGGGCACCGAGCACCCGGCGGTGCTCTACGTGCACTTCAGCGACGTGGACACCGGGTCTCAGGCGTTTGCCGAGTACGCCTACGTGTCGCTCGACCCGCAGGCGGTCGACGCCGGGGTGATGGACCTGGCGACGGCGGGAGGGGTGAGCATCGGGCGTACCGTGGCCGAGTTCGCCGAGGTCTACGGCCAGCCCGTCTTCACCGACGGCACCTCCGGCCTCACCCTGGGTGGGGGGATGCTCTTTGGGATCACCACGGAGGGAGAAGACGACCTGGTGTGGTTCATCGGGTCGGGCGACGACGGCTGCGAAGGCTACGACTAGCCGCCGCCTCAGGCCCAGAGCACCGGGGTGAATGAGGCGAACAACGCCGCCCCGGTGGCGGCCGCCCACCAGGAACGGCGGCGCAGGGCGAGGATCACTGCTCCGGCGGAGGCGGCGAACAGCAGGGCGAACTTGACCATGGCTGCGGTCGAGGCCGCCGCCACGGGCAGGGCCGGGTAGGCAGCGGCGGCGGCGTCCGCCGCGTGGTGTACGTCGGCCAGCAGCCAGAGGTGGAGCAGGTTCTCGACCCAGTCGAAACCGGCCGCCGCCCAGGGGAGGCAGAAGAGCACGAGGGCGGCGCGCCGCGGGGCCGGCCCTCCCGCCACGGCGATCAGGCCGGCCAGGGCGGCGGCATACAGCAGCGGAAAGGCGAAGTCGAGCATGATCAGGCTCCACTTGAAGGCCTCGATGCCGTCGCCCCAGGCGGCGACGACGGCGCCGAAGCGCTCCGGGGTGAAGGACTTCTGCAGGTGGAGGACGTCTATCCCCTCGTCGGCCACCATGCGGCCGGTGACCTGGAAGAGCAGCACGAAAGCGGCCATCGCCGCCAAGGCCGGGAGCAGCACCCAGAGGGTCCCCAGGCGGCGGTAACGCTCCCTCAGGGCGGCGGCGAAACCGGCGAAGCGGGGCGAGGGCACTTCCCGACCAGCCTACCTCGGGAGCCGGAAAGAAACCGGCCCCGCAGTGGGATTCCTCTGGCACAATAGGGGAGGAAGGCGGCTGGGCGTCGCCCGTCCGGGCCCCGCCGAAGGATGGTCACGATGCCGGCGACCAAGGTGGCTGCCTGGTTTCGGGAGCGATGGCTCCTGGTAGTGCTGGCCGTCGGCCTGCCCCTGGCGGAGATGGCCGTGCTCCGGGCTTGCGGGCTCTCCTCCGGCATGGGATTGGCCGGCCAGGTCAGTGCCCCGGGGCCCTTCGGCGTCTTCCACGACCTGCGCTGGCTCTTTGTGTTCCACGACTCGGTGCTGTGGTTTGTGGTCGGCGCGGCAGCCCTGGTGGTGGGCCGCGCCCTGCTGGGGACCCTCCTGGTGCACAGTGCGTGGCCGGGACGGCCGCCGCCGTGGCACGTGCTGATTCGTCACGCGCTGGTGATCACCGCGGTGGCCGCCGTGTTCCTCTCCCCGTGGGTGACTCTGCTGTTCGGCGCCGCAGTGATCCCGCTTTCCTGGCTCTACTTCGCCGCGGTGCCGCCTGCTCTGGCGACCATCCTGTTGCTCCACCACGGCGAGGTGGACGGAGGCTGGTGGCGGCGCCTGCCACCGGCCCGGTCGGCGGGATGGATGGCCCTCTCCTTCCTGATGCTGAGCCTCAGTGCGCTTGGGGTGGCGGGGCAGCCCCTCCCGGTGGCCACCGCGGTGCTGGTCGCCACGGGGCTCTTCAACGCCTGGGCTTGGGATCACTCCGTACGGGCCATCGTCATCGGCTTGCCGGCCCGCTCTCGGCGCCTGGCCCCGGTGACGGTCGTGGCGGCTGTGTTGGTCTTCGCCGGGGTGGCCGCCGGCTCGCAGATCGGGTTTGCCGCTCGGGCGGCGCGCGACCCGGGTGTATGGGTGCCCGGCTCCTTGGAACCGGGGGACCGGGTGGTGCTCCTGGTCGGGGGTTTCGCCAGCGGGTGCTGCGACGAGGGGCCGGTGCTCCAGGGAGATGAGGCCGGCCTCTATGTGGAGCAGTTCTCCTATTGGGGGTTGACCGCCGAGGGTGATCCGCTGCCCCACTCCGGGAGCGCTACCGACGCGGATCTCTCCCGGATGGCGGCCCTCATGGCACGGCAGGTGGACAACCTGGCCCGGCAGAGCGGGGGGCCGGTGGCCATCGTGGCGGAGAGCGAGGGCACCCTCGTCGTGACCGCCTACTTGGAGGAGTACCCCTCGGCACCGGTCGACCGTCTGATGCTCCTCAGCCCGATCATCGACCCGGGTCGGGCCACCTATCCGGATCCCGGGGATGAGGGTTTCGGCGTAGTGGCCGGCTACGAACTGCGAGCGGTCTCGGCGTTGATCGATGCGATGGCACCTTTCGTCATCTCCGCCGACGGCCCACTGGCCGATTCGGTACGGCGCGAGGCTCCGGAGTTGCAGGGCGAGGCGGTATCCGACCGGCCCGCCGTCGAGGAACTGGTGGTGGTACCCCTGGCCGACGCGGTGGCGGCTCCGGTCGGCCACGAGTACCCCATCGAGTGGATCGTGGTTCCGGGCTTCCACGGCGGCTTGCGAGGCCGTCCGGACATCCAGCAGATGATTCGGCGCTGGGTGTGGGGCGGTGCGGTCGAGGGCTCCCCGGTATGGGAGACGATGGGGCAGATCATCGCAGGCACCTCCTCGGCCTGGCAGGTGCCTGGGCTGGGCCCGTGGGCGCCGCAGGAGACAGAGGGGTAGGGGGCGGCCGACTTTCGCGGCCCCTGCGGCGATGCGGACTGCCCGGAAGTGGCGCGGGGCCGCCGCGGAGTAGGCTCGGAACGAGGCGGGCCGGGGGAGGAGCAGGGCGATGTTGCGAGCACGTCGGGCGGCAGGCAGGTGTTGCGGAGCGGGGCAGTGAGGGAGGTGGCGGTGGTGCGACGGCGCCGACGCCGCTGGCCCTACTGGACCGGCGGGCTAATCCTCCTTCTGGTGTTGCTCTTCTTCGTCGGCGGCGGGTGGTACTTTTCCGGCCTCATCCGCAGCGACGCCCTGCTGGTCGAGGAGCCGTCGCCCCCTGAGTACCGCTATGAGGTGCTCGACGTCGGTCCGGGTTTCCTGAGCCTCGCCTTGCCCGACGACGAGCCGGCCGAACTGACCGACGGCGAACTGCTGGGGGTGGTCTGGGAGGGTGGTTACGGACAGGTGCACACGGTCACCGGGCGCGACGAAACCTCGATCACTCGGGAATTCCTCCCGCTGATCGGGATGCCGGAAGGGGGCGACCAGGTGGCGCTCGACTCGTTTGCCTTCCCCAACGATCCGGCGGTGGTGGGCATCGACTGGGAGGTGGTGTCTTACTCCGCGGGGCTCGGCGAAGCGGAGGCTTGGTTCGTGCCGGGGGAGCGCTCCACCTGGGCGGTGTTCGTTCACGGGCGGGGAGCGAACCCCGGCGAGGCGCTGCGAGCGCTGCCGCAATTCGTCGCCGCCGGCCTGCCGTCGCTGCTGATTACCTACCGCAACGACGTGGGGGCCCCGGCAACTGCCGACCGGCTGGGGCGGTTTGGGGCCACCGAATGGGAAGATCTGCAGGGGGCGGTGCGCTACGCCTTGGACCAGGGGGCGGACGACGTGGTGCTGGTGGGCTACAGCATGGGCGGGGCCATAGTGACCTCTTTCCTGCTGCGATCCGAGCTGGCCGGTGAGGTGGAGGCCGTGGTCCTGGAGGCTCCCGCCCTGGAGCTGGGCGACATGATCGATGCTCGTGCCGGGGACACCACCCTGCCGCTGATTCCGGTGCGGGTGCCCATCGCCCTAACGGCCGCGGCCAAGCAGATCGCCTCCTGGCGCTATGGGGTGGACTTCGGGGAGGTCGACTACGTCGCCCGGGCGGAGGAGATCGCTACCTCGATTCTGATCATTCACGGCACCGAGGACGGTGACGTGCCCTTTGCCGTGTCCGAGCAGTTCGCCGCGGCGGCGACTCCGGGCCTGGTCACCTTGGTGCCTTTTGAGGGGGCCGGCCACGTGCGCGCCTGGAATGTCGATCGGGAGCGCTTTGAGGCGGTGCTGGGCGACTTCCTGGAAGCGGTGCAGGGGTGAGGTGGGTTTTGGATGGGTCAGGCGAAGCCGGCCATCCTGTCCCCATGCGGCACGAGGCCCGGTAGCGGCGTGCTCCGTCTCGACGGACTGGTCAAGCACTTCGGCAATGTCGTGGCCCTCGACAGTTGCACTTTCGAGGTGCCGTCCGGCCGGGTCCTCGGGTTCCTGGGACCCAACGGGGCGGGCAAGACCACCGCCATGCGCGCCGTGTTCGGGCTGGTAGGGCTCGACCGGGGTGAGGTGACCTGGGACGGACGCCCTCCCGACCGGGATCTCCGCCTGCGCTTCGGTTACATGCCTGAGGAGCGGGGGCTGTATCCCCGTATGCGGGTGCTCGAGCAGGTGGCCTACTTCGGGCGGCTCCACGGCCTGCCCCGGTCGGCCGCCTTCCGTGCCGCCGCAGCGCTGTTGGAGTCCCTCGGCCTCGGGGAGCGCCTGCAAGACCGGGTGCAGGACCTCTCCCACGGGAACCAACAGCGGGTGCAGCTCGCCGTGGCGCTGGTGCACGATCCGGAGCTGCTCGTGCTCGACGAGCCGTTCTCCGGGCTCGACCCGGTAGCCGCCGCCGGCCTCGGGAAGGTGCTGGCCGATCGGGCCCGCGCCGGGGCGGCGGTGCTGTTCTCCAGCCACCAGTTGGACGTGGTGGAGCACCTCTGCGAGCACGTGGTCATCGTCGATCGAGGCCGGGTGGTGCTCGCCGGAAGGGTCGAGGACCTGCGCACCGCCTCGCCCCGCCGCTATTTGGAGGTCGTGGTGCGTGGTGCCGGGGTCGCCTGGGCGCACGCGGTGCCGGGGGCGGTGCTGGTCAAGGGGCAAGGTGATCGGGTGCGCCTCCGGCTGGAGGGGCCCTTCGACCTCGGGTCGCTGGTGGAGCGGGCCCGGGCTGCGGGTGACGTCCAGGAGTTCTCGCTGACCCCGCCCGATCTCTCCGAAGTCTTCATGGAAGCGGTGCGGCGATGAGCGGATGGCGCACGGTGGCGGTCATCATGGGGCGCGATCTGGCGGCGCGCCGCCGGGCGACGCTGATCGCCACCGGGGTGATCGCCGGGCTGGCCGTCGCGGGGATCCTGGTGGCAGCGCTGGCCACGGAGGGCAGCACCCGGCCCTTGCGAGGGGATGATGCCGACAAGATCGTCGGGTACCTGGGGGTGATCACCCTGATGTTCGGCCTGGTGTTCACCGGGCAGGTGATCACCGAGGGGGTCGCCGAGGAGAAGCGGAGCCGGGTGGTCGAAGTCGTCCTGGGCGCGGTCTCCCCTCGCCGGCTTCTGCTGGGGAAGGCCGCCGCCATCGGGCTGATCGGCCTCCTCGAGGTGATGGTGCTCTGCGCCGCGGTGGCGGTGGCGGGCCGGGTGCTGGACGTCTTCCCCTTGCCCGAAGCCACCATGGGGGCGCTGGCCGCGGTGCTGGGGTTTTTCGTGCTCGGCTTCGCCTTCTACGCCGCGGTGTACGCCGCCGCCGGGGCGATGGTGGCCCCGCATGAGAACCCGGCCAACGGGGCGATCCTGGTGAACCTGGTGGTGATGGTGGGGTACATCGGAGGTTTCATCTCGCTGAATGAGGGCGGCGGCATGTTCCTCCGGGTGTTCTCCCTTCTGCCGCCGACGGCTCCGCTCACCATGCCCTTGCGGGTCGTGTTGCAGGATGTCGCCGCCTGGGAGGTTGCCCTATCCGCCGCGCTGCTCCTGGCCGCGGCGTGGGGGGTCATCGTCCTCGCCGGGCGGCT
>JAFGCH010000023.1 GCA_016932695.1 Acidimicrobiia bacterium
ACCGTGTCCTAGGGTGAGGGGCGCCGTTTCCGAGGAGCCGCATGCCCTACCGCACCATCATCGAACCGTTCAAGATCCACTCGGTGCAAGCCATCGACTTCCCCAGCCCCGAGCAGAGGGAACAGGCGCTGCGCCGCGCCGGGTACAACCTGTTCGGCCTGCAGGCCGACGAGGTGATCATCGACCTGCTCACCGATTCGGGCACCGGCGCCATGTCCGATGCCCAGTGGGCGGCGATGCTGGTGGGCGACGAGTCCTACGCGGGCAGCCGCTCCTTCCGGCGCTTCCAGGAGCGGGTGCAGCGCCTCACCGGGCTCCCCGAAGTCATCCCCACCCACCAGGGGCGGGCGGCAGAGTGGATCCTCTTCGCCGTGATGGTGAAGGAGGGCCAGGTGGTACCGAACAACACCCATTTCGACACCACCCGGGCCAACATCGAGTACCAGGGGGCGCAGGCGGTGGATCTGGTGATCCCCGAAGGCCGCGATCCGGCCGCCGAACATCCTTTCAAAGGCAACGTGGACGTCGCGGCCCTGGAGCGCCTCATCTCCGAGGTAGGTGTGGAGCGCATCCCGCTGGTGATGGTGACGGTCACCAACAACTCGGGGGGAGGGCAGCCGGTCTCGCTGGAGAACCTGCGGGCGGTGCGTGCCGTCTGCGACCGTCACGGGCTTCCCCTGTTCCTGGACGCCTGCCGGTTCGCCGAGAACGCCTGGTTCATCAAGGCCCGGGAGCCGGGGTATGGGGATCACACCCCCGAGCAGATCGCCGTGGAGATGTTCTCCCTGGCCGACGGGGCCACCTTCAGTGCCAAGAAGGACGGCCTGGCCAACATCGGCGGCTTCCTGGCGCTCAAGGATGCCGCTGTGGCGGCGCAAGCCCGGAACCTGCTGATTCTGCACGAGGGCTTCCCCACCTACGGAGGCCTGGCGGGGCGCGACCTCGAGGCCATCGCCGTGGGCCTAGAGGAGGTGTTGCACGAGGATTACCTGCGCTACCGCATCCGCTCTACCGAGTACCTGGCGGAGAAATGCCACCGAGCCGGGGTGCCCACGGTGCGGCCCCCGGGAGGCCATGCGGTGTACCTGGATGCCCGGGCCCTGCTGCCGCACATTCCCCCGTCCCAGTACCCCGCCCAGGCCCTCGCGGTGGAGTTGTACCGCGACGGTGGGGTGCGCGGGGTGGAGATCGGCTCGGTGATGTTCGGCCGGCCCCAGCCCGACGGGACCGAGGAGTCGGCAGCCATGGAACTGGTGCGCCTGGCGGTGCCGCGGCGCACCTACACCCAGAGCCACATCGACTACGTGGCCGAGGTCATCCTGGCGGTGGCGGAGCGGGCCGGGGAGATCCGGGGTTATCGCATCGTGGAGCAGGCTCCCTGGCTGCGGCACTTCACCGCCCGGTTTGCCCCGGCCGGCTAGGACCCGGCGGCCGACTCAACACCGCCCGGCTCGGCAGGAACGGGGGCGGCAGGAACCGGCTCAGCAGTCGTATTGGTCGAGGGAGACGAGAGAGGGGGCCACGGCCTCCAGCCAGGCGCTGTTGACCCAGGAGCACACCCCGGGGGCCTGTTGCACTACGCCGGCGGCTTCCAGATAGGAGCCGTAGGCCTCGATCATCTCCATCTGGGCGTCGGTCAGGTTGGCTCCCCAGGCATCGAGCCAACCGCGCTCCCGCCACCGGGTGGCGACCTCCTCGCCGGTGAGGCGGAGGCGGTCGGCGGTGATGGCCGCCGCGGCGTCGAGGTTGTTGCGGAGGTACTCCTTGCCTTCCACCCAGGCGCGAACCAGGCGGGTCATGCCCTCGGCGCCGTGGGCCTGCTGCCAGCGGCAGGCGACGTTCACCAGGGCCACCTCGCGATAGGACGCGCCCACCTCGCCCACGTAGCGGCACTCCTCGCCGCAGGCCTCCAGCGCCTGCCCCGGCAGAGGCTCCGTCCAGATGACGGCGTCCACCCGGCCCTCGACCAGGGCGGCCACCAGGTCCAGGGAGGCGAGGTCCACTACCTCCACCTCGTCCCAGTCGACCCCTTCGTCGGAGAGCCACATCTGCAGGGCGGTTTCCGCCCGGCTCCCGGCCACGGTGCCCACCTTCCGGCCGATCAGGTCGTCGGCGGTGATCAAGTCGCTGCGCCCGACGAGGCGCATGGTGTCCTCGTCGATGAAGTCCAGCGGGGCGAGGAAGCAGGCACCCTCGGTCAGGGCCACCAGCGCCTCCTGGGCTTCGGGCAGGGAGACGTCCACCTCTCCGGCCACGGCGGCGGCCAGGGCTTCCTCCGGAGTGGCGAAGACCTGCACGGTGACCTCTAGGGCGTTGGCCGCGGCGATGCCGGTGGTGGGCTCGGCGAGGACGAAGGGAATGCCGAAGGCGAGGCTCGGGGTCACTCCGATGGTGACCGCGATGGTCGGCGGGAGGGTGGTGGTAGAGGAGGTCAGCGGGGGCGGGAGGGTGGTGGTCGTCGTGGTGACGGCGGTGGTGGGGGGACGGGTGGTCGTGGGGACCGGCTCGGCACTGCCGCCGCAGGCCGCGAACAGCAGCGTCGGCAAGACCGCGATGGTCATGACAAGGCGAAGGGGGTGCTTTGGGGCAGCCACAACGGCTCAGGTTAGAGGGCGCACCGGGGTGTCCGTCGTGTAGCCCGACGAGGCGGGGTTGCCGCGGGCAGGCCGGGTGAAGCGGCGCGGCAAACCCGGGGAGGGAGCAAGATCTCTCGTTGGCCCCTGGAAGTCATGGGCCGCCCGCGGGATACTGAGAGGGGAACACCGAGAGCAGGACCTCGACCAACCATGTTCCGCGATCGCCGTCACGCCGGTGCCGCCCTCGGGGAGCGAGTGCGCGCCCTGGGATTGGCCCGGCCGGTAGTGCTCGGGCTGCCCCGGGGGGGTGTGGTGGTCGCCGCCGAAGTCGCTCAGGCCCTCGGAGCCCCACTCGATGTGCTGGTGGTGCGCAAATTGGGCGCGCCGGGCAATCCGGAGCTCGGCATCGGCGCCATCGCCGAAGGGGGCATCGCGGTGCACAACGAGGATCTCATCGCCCGCCTCGGGGTGAGCCGGGCGGCATTGGAGGCGGTGAGCCGGCGCGAGGAAGCCGAACTGGAGCGCCGCACCCGGGCTTACCGGCGCGGCCGGCCGCCGCTTTCTCTGGAAGGCCGCACGGCGGTGGTGGTGGATGACGGGCTGGCGACCGGCTACACGGCGCGGGCGGCGGTGGCCGCGGCCCGGGCGCGGGGTGCCGCCGGGGTGGTGCTGGCGGTCCCGGTGGCCGCCCCCGAGACCGCCGCCGAATTCGAGGCGCTGGTGGACCGGGTGGTCTGCGTAGAGATTCCCGGCTTCCTCTTCGCCGTGGGGGCCTCGTACGAGGACTTCTCTCAGACCGGGGATGCCGAGGTGGAGCGACTCTTGACCGCGATGTCGGCCCCCGAAGGCCCGGAGGTGCGTGAGGTCCGGGTCGATGGAGGTGGGATCGACCTTCCCGGGATCTGGAGCGTGCCCCCGGAGGCCCGGGGGGTGGTGCTGTTCGCTCACGGCAGCGGCAGCAGCCGGCACAGCCCGCGCAACCGGGCGGTGGCAGAGGCCCTGCAGCGCGTCGGCCTGGCCACCCTCCTGTTCGACCTGCTGATCTCCGGGGAGGATGCCGACCGGGCGGTCGTCTTCGACATCCCGCTCCTGGGCGAGCGCCTGAGTGCGGCCACCGACTGGTTGCGCCGGGCGTGCCGGGAGGCGGCGGGGCTGCCGGTGGGCTATTTCGGGGCCAGCACCGGCGCCGGGGCGGCGTTGTGGGCCGCCGCCGGCGACCCCGCCGTCGCCGCGGTGGTGAGCCGCGGCGGCCGGCCCGACCTGGCTGCCCCCCGCCTGGCCCGGGTGACGGCTCCCACTTTGCTCATCGTGGGAGGACGCGATCCCCTGGTACTCGACCTCAACCGGGAGGCGCAACAGGCCCTCGGTCCCTCCTGCCGCGTGGAGGTACTGCCCGGGGCTACTCATCTCTTCGAGGAGCCGGGGGCACTGGAGGAGGTGGCGCGACTGGCCGGGGAGTGGTTCCTGCGCTGGATGTCTCCCGATGCTTAGCCTTCCCCTTCGGGATATCTTTGCTTTGGGATAGATTGAGCGCTCACCTCGAGCGCCCCAGGGAGGACGCCATGGCCGCCAGCCTCAGCGAGTACCTCAAGCGCACCAGCCTCTTCGCCGGCTTCTCCGATCGCCAGATCGCCGACGTCTTGGCTACCGCCAAGCGGCGAAGCTTCGCCGCCGGCGAGCAGATCCTCTATGAGGGTGACGAAGGGGGGAGAGGCTTCTACCTGATCGTCGAAGGGCGCACCGAGGTGCGGTCCGGGAGCACCGTGCTGGCCCAGTTCGGCCCGGGCGACTACTTCGGCGAGATGGCCCTGCTGCTGCCCGATACACCGCGCACGGCGGATGTGGTCGCCCTGGAGGACACCACCTGTGTGGTGATCACCCAGTGGGATCTCCGGGCCCTGATCGGCACCCATCCCGAAACCGGCCTGGCGATCATGGCCGAGTTGGCGCGGCGCTTGGCCGACACCGACCGCACTCTGCGCGAGTAGCCGGGTGCCTTCGGTCCGCTTCCTCCCCGACGAGATCACCGTCGACGCCGCTCCCGGTGAAACCCTGCTCGAAGCCGCCCGGCGTGCCGGCGTGCCGCTGGCGTCCGCCTGCGGAGGGGAAGCCGCCTGCACAACCTGCCGTGTCCTGGTGATCGAGGGCGAGGAGGGGTTGGCACCCCCTCCGCCGGACGAGGCGGCGGTGCTCGCCCCGCTGGCGGAGGATGCCAACTTGCGCCTCGGGTGCCGCGCTCGGGTGCAGGGCCCGGTGACGGTGCGCCGCCTGGTCATCTACGCCGACGATGAGGCGGTCACCGCCTGGTGGAAGGCCGTGCCCGGGCCTATGGGGCGGGAGCACATGGTGGGGGTGCTGTTCGCCGATCTGCGGGGGTTCACCGCCTTCTCGGAATCGCTGCTTCCCTACGACGTGATCCACGTGCTGAACCGCTTCTACGCCCTGGCGGAGTCGGTCATCGGCCGCCACCGGGGCCGCATCGCCACCTACATGGGCGACGGCTTCATGGCTCTCTTCGGGCCGGACGATGGCGAGGATGAGCCGGCTCTGCGGGCGGTGCGCGCCGGCCTGGACCTGATTGCTGCCGTGGGAGCCTGGAAGTCCTACCTGGTGGTGCTGCACGGGCGCCCCCTCGAGGTGAGCGTGGGGGTGCACTACGGGCCCGCCGTGGTGGGCGCCCTGGGTACCGGCGAGTCGCGGATCATCACCGCTGTAGGCGATGTGGTGAACACCGCCGCCCGCATCGAGCAGGCCAACCGCTCCTTCGGCACCGATCTCCTGGTGAGCGAGGCGGTGATGCGAGTGCTGGGCGAGCGCTTGGTGGCCACCCCGCAGCCGCCGACCGCGCTGCCCGGCAAGCGGGGGCAGCACATCTTGTACGCCGTGGAAGGGGTGCGGCGATGAGCCCGGCCTTCACCATCTGGGGCACCCGGGGTTCCATGGCGGTGAGCGGCCCCGGCTACCTCCGCTACGGGGGTGATACCTCCTGCTTCCACGTCGAGGTGGAGCCGGGCCACCACCTGGTGATCGACTGCGGCACCGGGCTGCGCGCCCTGGAGGCGCGCCTAGGCCCGCCCCCGCTGCGCTTCACGGTGCTGTTCACCCACTACCACCTCGACCATCTCCAGGGACTGCCGGTGTTCTCGCCGCTGTACGAACGGGCCAACGAGTTCGAGTTCATCGGGGCGCGCCGGGGAGGGGTGGGAGCCGCCGAGGCCCTCTTCTCTCTCCTGCGGCCGCCGCTGTTCCCGGTGCCCTACGACGAGATCTCTGCTCGTGACCGCTTCACTGATCTCGAGCAGCCCCTTATCGTCGGGGGAGTGCGGGTGGCGCCGATCGAGTTGCGCCACCCCGGGGGCGTCACCGGGTTCCGGCTCGAAGGGGAGGCCGGGTCGGTGATGCTCGCCACCGATCACGAAGCGGGGGACGAGGCCACCGACGACGCCCTGGTGGCCTTCGCCGCCGGGGTCGGGGTGCTGGTTCACGATTCCCAGTACACCCGGGAACAGCTGGCCGGGGCCAAAGCGGGCTGGGGCCACAGCTCCTTCGCTGCCGCCGCGGCCATCGCCAAGCGGGCCGGGGTGGGCCGCTTGGTGCTGACCAGCCACGACCCGGAGCGCCGCGACGACGAGCTCGACGCCTTCGTGGCCAAGGTGCGCCGGCGCTTCCCCGCCGCCGAGGCGGCCTACCCGGGCATGTCTTTCCCGCTCTGAGCGGGGCTCTCCCTCAGGCGCGGTCTGCCTCGCTGAGCCGGGTGTTCCCCCACGCTGGACCTTATCCCTTGGGCAGGAATGGGGTATGCCGGACGGGCCCGCTCAATCTTGCGGGAACCAGTCCGCCTCAAAGGAGCTGGTCTGGTTCCAGAGCATCCACCCCAGGCCGCGGTCCTCGGCCTGCTGGATCTCGGCGGCGATCTGGTCGCGGTTGTAGAAGAAGGCCTGCAGCCAGGGGCGGAGGAAGGCGCCACGCATACGCGGCAGGCCGGCTTCCAGGGCCTGCCCCACCACCTCCGCCGGGTGGGCGTTGGGGTCGGGGAAACCGAGCCAGCCCGAGGAGTAGTGGCTCGGGTAGATCATGGGGCTCAGGGCATCCACCGCCCCGGATACCTCCTCGACCCGCTGGCCGATCCCCTGGTCGTCGCCGACGGAGAGGACGATGGCGAAGACGTCGGCGGAGACCACACAGCCCTCGGCGTGAAGGCGCTCCCGGGCTTCCTCGAGGAAAGCGACGACCGTTTCTACCCGGCCCTCCTGGTCTACCGATTCGTCGACGGCGAGCACACTCACGTCGCCGTCGCTGGGGAAGCGCACGTAGTCGAACTGGATCTCGTCGAATCCCAGGCGGCAGGCCTCGAGGGCCAGTTCCAGGGGGTACTCCCAGGCTTCACGGTCGGTGGGGTCGGCCCAGGCCTGGCCGGTGTAGGTGGTCCACACGCCGCCGGTGGCGGTGTTGCGGGCAGCGTGCTCGGGGTTGGCCGTGGCCCAGAAGGCGTCCTGGAAGGTCACGATGCGGGTGATGGTGTAGTAGCCGCGCTCCTTGGCCTTGGCCAGCAGGGCTTCCACGTCGAAGTCGTACACCATCGCGCCGGTGCCTTGCGCACCCGCTACCGCGGTCTCGTAGCTCACCCGGCCCTTCTCGTCCTTGGTGTCGAAGACCAGGGCGTTGATGGCGGTGCCTTCGATCATTTCGAGGATCTCGTCGAACCTGCCTTCGATGCCGGCGGTGGGCCCGTGGATGCGGATGCCCTTGACGAGGAACGGCTCGAGGGTGACTTCGAAACGCGCCGGCGATCCGTCCCACTCGGCCTCGGCCTCCCCCCAGGCGAACTTGCTTACCTGCACCGCCCCGGGGGCAACGGCGACGACCTCGAAGGAGCCCATCTCGTCGGTGTTGATTTCCTGGCCGCCCACGCGCACGGCGGCTCCCATGATGCCGGTGCCGTGCTGGTCCTTCACTCGCCCGCGCAGGATCAGGGGATCGAGTTGCAGGCCCAGTGACCCGTCGGGAGGGATCGCCTGGACCTGGAACAGCGCATCGTGGTAGCCGGCGGCGCTCACGGCCAGTTCGGCGGGAGCGGTGAAGGGAAGGTGGGTGTTCCCCTCGGCGTCGGTGCGGGCCTTTTTGCCGTCGGGCCCCGTCACCTCGGCGTCGGCCAGCCGGAGCAACTGGCCGTCGGGCCCTTCGATGCCGAACACCACCAGGGGCACGCCGCTGTCGGAGCTCATGCGGCCGACGATCAGCCACACGGTCGCGCCGACGAGGGCCAGCACCACCGTCACGCTGATGGCCAGGGTGAGGGGTCCCGGGCCGCGCCGGTACCGACCATGGCTTCCGGTCCCTTCGAAGATATCGAGCCCCCGGCCGTGCAGTCGGCGAGCCAAGTCATCCTCCTTGCACCCGGCCGGCGTCTGGTGGGCCGGGCCTGCGGTCGGCCGGGCCTGCGCCCGGCGCCCCGTAAGGTTAGGTGGCGCCGCCGGACAGCCAAGGGCCGCGGCTCCCCCTCAGCCGGCCGCCCTTCTAGAGTCCGCGTCGATGCGGGAGGCTCTCGAGGTTTGCCGGCGCTGGGAGGCCGAGGGGAAGCAGGTGGCGGCCGCCACCCTGGTGGCGGTGGCGGGTTCCGCCCCCCGCCGCGAGGGCGCCCGGTTGCTCGTGTCCTCGGCAGGGGACACCTGGGGCTCGGTCAGCAACGGCTGTGTCGAGGGTGACGTTGCCGCCCATGCCGCCCAGGTGCTGCGCACCGGCCGCCCCCGGCTGGCCGCCT
The DNA here is from genome assembly GCA_016932695.1 of Acidimicrobiia bacterium. GTDB lineage: Bacteria > Actinomycetota > Acidimicrobiia > Spongiisociales > UBA11373 > VGBK01. The sequence continues at coordinate 8,338 of JAFGCH010000023.1, forward strand.
ACGGCATCGCCGACGAGCAGGCCTTCGAGGTCGGGCTCTCCTGCGGGGGTGAGATAGAGGTGTTCATCGAGTGCTGGGCCGGCCTCGAGGACCGGCTGGCGGGAGGCCCGCGCGAAGGGTTCGTGGGGGCCCTGGCCACCGTGGTGGCGGGGCCGGGGGAGGGGGGCCACGGCCTGTTCAACCGGGAGCGCGGCCTGGTCGCCGGGGACCTGCCCGCCTCGCTGGCCACCACCGTGGGTGCCGACATCGCCGCCCTGGTGGACGCCGAGCACAGCCGGATGCGGGAGTACGGGGAGTCGCGGGTGTTCGTGGAAACCCTGGCCCCCGCCCCCCGGCTGTTGGTCTTCGGCGCCGGCCACTCCGCCGAGGCGCTGGCCCCCGTCGCTGCGTCCGCCGGCTTCCGGGTGACCGTGTGCGACCCGCGAGCCGCCCTGGCCCTGCCGGAGCGTTACCCGGGGGCGGAGGTACGGGTCGGCTGGCCCGACCGGCTGATCCCCGAGTTGGCCCCGGACCGCCGTACCTACATCGCCGTGTTGGCCCACGACCCCCGCATCGAGGTGCCGCTGCTCCCGCTGCTCCTGGCATCCCCGGCGCGCTTCATCGGGGTGCTGGGCAGCCGCCGCACCCATGCCGCCCGCCTGGAGCGCCTCGCCACCGAGGGCTGGCCGGCGGAGCAATTAGCCCGCCTTCACGGCCCCATCGGCCTCGATATCGGGGCGGCGAACCCCGAGGAGGTGGCGGTGGCCATCGTCGCCCAACTGGTGGCGGCCCGCCGCGACCGGCTGGGGGCGGGAGGAGGGGCCGGCGAGTGAAGACCGTCCCGGCCGGCGAGGCTGCTGCGGGCGCACTTTCTCCCGGTGAGTGGTGGCAGGAAGCCGTCTTCTACCAGGTCTACCCGCGCTCGTTCCAGGACTCCGACGGCGACGGGGTCGGCGACCTGGCGGGCATCCTGCCGCGCCTCGACTACCTCTCGGACACCCTGGGGGTCGACGCCGTCTGGCTCTGCCCGTTCTACCCCTCGCCCATGGCCGACTTCGGCTACGACGTGGCCGACTACTGCGGGGTGGACCCGCTCTTCGGCAACCTCGGCGATTTCGACCGTCTCCTGGCGGCGGCTCACCAGCGCGGCCTGCGCCTGGTGGTGGATCTGGTGCCCAATCACACCTCCGACCGCCATCCGTGGTTCGCGGAGTCCCGGGCCTCGCGCCGCGCCGCCCGGCGCGACTGGTACGTGTGGCGCGACCCCGGCCCCGGCGGCGGGCCGCCCAACAACTGGCAGGCGGTGTTCGGCGGCCCCGCCTGGGAGTGGGACCCGGCCA
>JAFGCH010000127.1 GCA_016932695.1 Acidimicrobiia bacterium
CACCAGCACCCCCTGGAGCACCCCGCCCAGGGCCGAGTCCAGTTGCAGGCGCAGTTGCAGCTGGGTGCTCCCCACCGAGATCACCGCGAAGAAGAAGGCGATGGGAGCGATCCAGCGTGCCCCGAACCCGGCCAGCAGCACCACCAGGATGCCCAGGAAGCCGTAGCCCCCGGAGACCGAGGGCACCAGCTTGTGGTGAAAGCCCGAGGCGTGCAGGGCCCCGCCCAGCCCGGCCAGCGCCCCGCAGATCGAGAAGGCGGCCAGCAGGTGGCGGTTGGTGGGGATCCCCATGAGAAAAGCGCTGCGGGAGTTGGCCCCCACCGCCCGCAGGCGCAGGCCGAAGTAGGTGCCGCGCATCAGGAAGTAGACCACTACAACCGCCGCCGCAGCCACGACCAGGGCCAGCCACGAGGCGGTCAGCTTCCCGGTGACGGGCAGCCAGGCCTCGGGGGGGAACAAGTCGGTGCCGCTGGTGGAAGCGCTGCCCGCCCGCTTCCAGGGGCCGATCACCAGGTACACCACCAGGCCGGTGGCCACGAAGTCCAGCCCCAGGCCCCCGAAGATCTCGTTGACCCGCCCGTACACCCGCAGCACCCCCACGAGCAACCCCCAGAGCAGTCCGCCGGCGATGCCGGCAAGAAGGAGCAACGGCAGCACCACTCCCGACGGGGCCTCCACGGTGCGGGCAACGAAAGCGCCCGCGATGGCCCCCATGACGATCTGCCCCTCGATGCCGATGTTCCACAGCCCGGCGGCGAAGGTGACCACCAAGCCGGCCGCAGCGAGCACCAGCGGCACCCAGGCCATCAGGGTGGAGGAAACACCCCCCAGACTGCCGAGGGCTCCCTTGAAGATCAGCTGGATCGCCTCGAACGGCGGGGCATCCACCGAAAGGAGCAGCAGCAATCCCACGGCGAAGGCGGTCGCCACGGGCAACGCCCCCGAGAGCAGGCGGCGGGCGATCACGGCGTCTCCTTGCCGCCGATGAGGTAGCCGAGCTCCTCGCCGCTGGCCTCGCCCGCAGCCACTTCGCGCAGCACCCGCCCGGCGAAGAACACCAGGATCCGGTCGCTGTAGCGCAGCAGCTCATCGAGGTCGGCCGAGGCGAACACCACCGCCGTGCCCTGCCGGCCGCGCTCCAGGAGCCGTCGCCACACCCAGTCGGCCGATTCCAGGTCGAGCCCGCGGGTGGGATGCTCCATGAGCAGCAGGCGCACCTCGAGCGGCATCAGCGCCAACAGCAGGCGCTGCTGGTTGCCGCCGCTCAGCTCTCCGGCGGTGGAGCCGGGCCGGCCCACGATGAGGTTGTCGGCAATGCGCGCCGCCGCCTCGGTCTCAGCGGCCGCCCAGTCGATGCGAAAGCGGCGCGATCCACCGGTCAGAAGGAAGTGCTCGGTGACGCTCAGCCCCCCGATGAGCCCTTCCTCCAATCGGCCTGCGGGCAGGAAGTGGACCCCGGCGGCGAGGAAGTCCCGGTAGCGAGCGGCGCTGAGGTCGCGGCCCCCGACGCGCAGCCGGCCCGCAGAGGGCCGAGCCAGCCCGGCGCAGGTGCGCAGGAAGGGCCGCTGCCCGCTGCCCTCGAGCCCGGCAAGACCGATCACCTCGCCGGCCCGCACCGTCAGGGTGATCGCCGCGCCGGAGGCTCGCTCGGCAGTCCGCAGCTCGGCCAGCTCCAGCACCGGGTCTCCCGGCGGCGCCGTCTCGCGAGGCGGCGGGGTCAGCACCCTCCCAAACATCATCTCGACCAGGCGGTCGGTGGGGCAGGGCAAGGCGGCCTCTCCCACCACCTTGCCCCGGCGCATCACCGACACCCGGGTGCACAGCGCCTCCACCTCCTCCAGCTTGTGGGAGACGAAGGCCACGATCATCCCCTTGTCGGCGAGGGCCCGCAGGGTGGCGAAGAGCCGCTCCTGCTGCACCGCCGAGATGCCGGTGGTCGGCTCGTCGAGGATCAGCACCCGGGCTCCCAGCCAAAGCAAACGGGTGATCTCCAACTGCTGCCGCTCCCCCACCGTCAGCGAGCGCACCGGCGCCCCCGGGTCGAAGCGGAAGCCGAACTCGGTGGAGATGCGCTCCAGTTCGCGGGCGCCCGCCGCCCGGCTCACCCGACGCCCACTGCCCAGCAGGAAGTTGTCGAGCACGGTGAAAGGCAGGAAGACCAGGGGGTCCTGGTGCAGCATGCCGATACCGGCCCGGATGGCGGCCCGGGTGGAGCCGAGGGGCACGGGCCTGCCGTCGAGGACCACCTCGCCCGCGTCGGGGACGATGAACCCCGACAGCACCTTCATCAGCGTGGACTTGCCGGCCCCGTTCTCCCCCAGGATCCCGTGGATGGCCCCGGCCTCCAGACGCAGGTCGACCCCGTCGTTGGCATGCACCGCTCCGTAGCGCTTGTGGATGCCGCGGAGTTCCAGGCTCATCGTGCCCGGCAGGCTAGAGGCGGCGCCCCCGCGCCGCCACACGCGCGATGAGGGGAAGGCAGGGCCTTCCCCTCATCCACTCGGTAGTCGAAGGCGTGCAATCAGGCGCTGGCGCCCACCATGCCTTCGAGCAGCTGCTCCATGAACCAGACCTGCAAGTCGGTGGCCACTTCGCCGTCACCCAGGAACGGCGTGCCGTCCTGGTAGTTGAGCGGCCCGACGAACAGGTTGATGGAACCGTCGGCCAGGCCGGCGATGAACTGGTCCACCAGGTCGGCATTCTCTGCGGACAGTCCGGGGCCCTTGACGTAGCCGATACCGGAGGTGTCCGGGTCGTTGATGTCGGCCCAGTCCGGCCCGAACCACTCGAACTCGGCGGCGAAGTTGCCGTCGAGCACCGATTGGACGATGCGGACGTACGCCGGGCCCCAGTTGAAGTAGGGCACACCCAGGCAGATGTCGGGGGCCTCGTCGCAGGCCCCGCGGAAGTCGTAGGGAATGGCCCACACGGCCTCACCCGCGGCGGCCCGCTGGCCCGCCACCACCAGGCCTTCGGTGGTGTCGATGCCCGAGATCACCACGTCGATGCCGGAGTCGAAGAAGTCGTTGGCCACCTGGGTGGGATCGAGGGTCACGCCGGGGATGTTGAACCAGAACCCAATCCAGTCGACTCGGAAGCCCAGGTCGGCCGGGTCCTCGCCCCGGTAGTTCTCCCAGCAGTATTGGGCGCCCAGGTACACCGAGCTGGCCAGGCGCCGGGTTTCGGCGTTGATCAGCGGGCCGAGGTAGCCGAGCTGGCCGGTCTGGGTGGTCAGGGCCGCGGCGCAGCCGGCGATCATCTTGCCGTACTCCATGCGGCCCATGGTGTTACCCAGGTTGGTCAGGTCGGGCCGATAGGCGTCCCCCGCCTCGGGCCAGGCGCTGTCGCCCGAAGACCAGATCATCGGCACGTCGGGATGCTGAGCCGCCCCGATCTCGATGCCGTCCCTCATGTCGTCCGAGGTGGCGAAGATCATCCCCGCCCCCTCGTTGATCATCTGGGTGACCACCTGGTCGACGGTCGTCTCCGGCCGATCGGCGGTGTTCACCTTGTCGAGGATGACGATCTCAACCCCGAGCTTCTCCTCCAGGTAGGCCCCGGCTTCGGCATGGGCCTGGCTCCAGCCGCGGTCGTTCTCCGGCCCGACCAGGATCATGCCGATCTTCAGCGGCTCGGCGGCGGTCGTCGTCGTCGTTGCGGCGGTTGTGGTCGTTCCTGGGGCGGTGGTGGTCGTCTCCTCGGCGTCGTCGCCGCAGGCGGCGACGAGCAGGGCCAGCACGGCCACCAGAGCCACCCAAGACCATTTCTTGTGCACGATTCTCCCTCCATCACTGGGGGTACTGCGCTCATCCTAGGAGCCGCGCGCCGAGGTGGCTCGGGACCCCCAAGCCCGAGCGCCTTCGGTGTTGCCGGCCGCGTCCCAGCAGGCGGAGATGCGCGTCGCTTCCCCGCCGGCGGCCGTATGCTGGCGGGATGCCCGAGGATTCGACCCAGGAGGCCCGCGCCCGCCCCGAGCGCCCTGCCCGGCCCTTCGTGGCCGCCCTGTTGTCGGCGATCGTCCCCGGGGCCGGCCACCTCTACCTGGGTAGGCGGAGGCGCGGCTGGATCTTCATCGGGATCACTGCGGCGCTGGTCGTGCCGGCGGCTCTGCTCCTCGCGGTGGTCATCTACGGGAGCGGCCTCGAACTGGCTCTCGCCGTCTCCCGGCCGTTCTTCTCCAACCCCAACCTGCTCATCCTGCTGGTGGTGCTCAACGCCGCCCTGCTGGGCTTCCGGGCGTTCGCCATCGCCGATGCCTTTCTCGCCGCCGGCCCCGCGGCCGCTCCCACCCGGACCCGGCCCGTCCTCGCCGTCGGCCTGGTGGTGCTCCTCGTTGCCACCCTGGTCCCCCACCTATACGTGGGGCACCGCAACCTGCTGCTCCACGACCTGCTCACCCACGACTTCGTCACCGATCCCAACCAGGCGGCCACGACCACCACGACCGCCACGACGACCGGCCCCGCCGCCGGGGGCTCCACGACCTCCACCACCACCCCGCGGCCCACGACCACCACCACCTCCCTGCCCGACGCCTTCCCGGAGGAGGGCCGGGTCAACGTCCTCCTGCTGGGCGGCGACTCGGGCATCGACCGCCGGGGGATTCGCACCGACACGATGATCGTGGTCTCCATCGACCCGGCTACCGGGTGGACCGCCATGTTCGGCATCCCCCGCAACCTCTTTGGGCTGCCCTTCCCCCCGGGGCACGTCGCGACGGATGCGTGGGACAACTGCGACGGCTGCTTCGGGATGATCGCCAACGAGTTGTACGCCTGGGGCCTGCGACGGCCCGACCTCTTCGGGGGCGCCAACTCGGGGGCCAGCGCCATGAAGGACCTGGTCGGCCACCTGCTGGGCATCGACATCCACTACTTCGCCCTGGTGAACCTCGAGGGTTTCGTGGAGATCATCGACGCCATCGGCGGAGTGGACATCGTGGTCACCGAACGGGTCTACGACTCGGCCTACCCCAACGAGGACGGAACGGTCTCGGAGATGGACCTCCAGCCGGGCCTGCACCACATGAACGGCCACCTGGCCCTCTACTACGCCAGATCTCGCCAGGGATCCCACGACTTCGACCGCATGAACCGCCAGCGCTGCGTGCTGGAAGCCCTGGCGGAGCAGGCCGACCCGGTCACCCTGTTGCGGGAGTTCCCCACCATCGTCCCCGCCGTCGAGGAGAGCGTCCTCACCGACCTGCCTATGGCGGCCATCCCCGACTTCATCGAATTGGTCGCCAAGGTGAACACCCAGGAGATCGTCTCGATTCGCTTCATGCCCGACGCCCCCGAGTTCGCCGGCACCCCCACGTCGTACATCGGCGACTGGACCGCCGACCGCTTTCCCATCCCCGACCGGGGCTTCATCGCCCAGACGGTGGCCACCGCCCTGAGCCTGCCCCCGCTGGAGGCCATCGCGGTGCTGAACCTGCAGCCCCTCGACGACGTCTGCGGCGACACCCAGTGACGCGGGCTCAGTCGTAGGCCCGGACCCGGGCCAGGCGCACCCCCAACGCGGTCAGGCCCACCGCCAGCAGGGCCGCCCCTGCGGTGAACCATCCCCAGCCGAGAACGCCTAGGGAGGCCACGCCTGCCGCCGCCGCCGTCAGGCCCCAGAGGATCAGAGCGACGCGACGCGACGCCAGGCCGAGGGCCGCCAGGCGATGGGAGGTGTGGTCTCGTCCACCAACCGACAGCGGCCGGCGATGGCGGCGCCGCTCCAAGACCACCAGCGCGGTGTCGAACAGCGGTATCGCCAGCAGCACGACCGGCACCCCCACCGTCAGGCCCCAGGGCGCCGGCACGGCCTGGCCCACCCGGCCGGCGTCGACCAGGGTGAGGCCGGCTAGGGCCGTCCCCAGAAAGTGCGAGCCGGCATCTCCCATGAAGAGCCGGGCGGGCGGGGCGTTCCAAATCAGGAACCCGGCGGTAGCCCCGGCCAGCGCTGCGGCCAGCGCCGTCGGCCCCGTGCCGAGTCCCCACCACAGCGCCGCGGCCACGGCGGCGATGAGCGCCGCTCCCCCGGCGGCACCGTCGAAGTTGTCGAACAGGTTCAAGGCGTTGGCCGCCACCACCACCCAGGCCACCGTTGCCAGCCACCCCATCACCTCCGGCCCGGGCAGGGCGGCTCGCACTCCGAGGGCGGCGAGCACCACCCCGGCCCCGGCCTGGCCGGCCACCTTGGCCCACGCCGGGAGCGGGTGCAGGTCGTCGGCCAGGCCCACCGCCAGCGCCGTCCCGGCGGCGGCGAGCACCGCCCCCGCGCCGGGCAGGTCCCGCCCGAAGACGGCCACCGCTAACCCGCAGCCGACGGCCATGGCCAACCCGCCGGCGAGGGGCACCGCGTCGGCACGCCAGCGCGCTCCCGCCGCCGCCCTGGTGAAGGGCCCGGCCAGGGCGGGGAACCGTACGAGGGCCCCGGCCAGCGCCGCCGTCAGCACCAGGGCCAGCAGGCCGGCGAGCATCTACACGAAGCCGGGATGCTGCCGGTAGTGCTCGGCCACCCGATCGATGGTCTCCTCGAGGCTCACCGAGGGGGCGTAGCCCGTGACCCGCTGCAGCTTGGAGATGTCGGGCACCCGGCGCACCATGTCCTCAAAGCCGGGGGCATAGGCCTCGTCGTAGGGCACCATCACGATCTCCGACTCCGAAGCGGTCCGCTCCCGCACCAGCCGGGCGAGTTCCATGATGGTGATCTCCCGTCCCCCGCCCACGTTGAACACCTCGCCGAAAGCGGCCTCGTGGCGGGGTAGTTCGAGCAGGGCGGCCACCGCATCACTCACATACGTGAACGCCCGGCTCTGGTGGCCATCCCCGTACACGGTTATCGGCTCGCCGGCCAGGGCCTGGCGGACGAAGGTGGGCAGCACCATCCCGTAGCGCCCCGTCTGACGCGGGCCCACCGTATTGAAGAGGCGGGCGATTACCACCGGCAGGCCGTCGCGCCGGTAGTAGGCAACTGCCAGGAACTCATCGATGGCCTTGGAGGCGGCATAGGCCCAGCGGGAGTGGCTGGTGGGGCCGAGCACCATGTCGTGCTCCTCGGCATAGGGCACCCGCTCCGACTTGCCGTACACCTCCGAGGTGGAAGCCACCACCACCGGGCGGCGCCACTTGTTGGCCAGGCGCAGCACTACCTCGGTGCCGCGGATGTTGGTCTCGATGGTGCGCACGGGGTCGGAGACGATCAGCTTCACCCCCACCGCTGCCGCCAGGTGGTAGATCAGGTCGGCGGCCCGCACCAACCCCTCCATGGTGGCGGCGTCGTCCACACTGGCCACCACCAACTCGAACCGCTCGCCCGTGAGGTGAGACACGTTACGAAAGGAGCCGGTCGAGAGGTCGTCGACGGCTACCACGGCGTCGCCCACTGCCAGGATCGCTTCGGCGAGATGGGAGCCGATGAACCCGGCCCCTCCGGTGATCAGGATCCGTCGCATCGGCCCAACCCTACTGCTCCGCGGGGCGGGGGCGCCGCAAGGCGAAGGCCAAGATGGCGGCCAAGGCCGCCGCTTCGCCCAGCACGAAGGACTGCGACACCCGCACCCCGGGGGACTCGAAGGAGGGGATCAGGGAGGCCACGGCGACGGCGAAGCCGACCACCCAAGCCGCCGCCAGCAGCATGGTCCGCCCCCGGGCCACCAGCACCTGGCCGGCGAGGAGCGACACCGCGGCCAGCACGGCGCCGGCGGCGGAGAGGGCGGCCACCTGCCAGCTGGGTTCGAACTCGGCTCCAAACAGGAGACGCACCACCGCCGGGCCCAAGAAGCCACCGCCGACGGCGGCGATGGGGGTCAGCACCGCAGCCCCCATCGCGAAGCGCAGCACCCAGCGTCGCAGCAGGTCCTCCCGCCCGGCAGCGGCCAGGCTGGTGAAAGGAGGCAGGAGCCGGGCCATCAGGTTCTGGGTCATCACGATGGGCAGCCGGAACAACTGGAAGGTGACGAACACCCGGCTCATCAACCCCGCCTCGTCGGTGATCAGGCCCACCGCAATGGGAGCCAGGAGCAGGAGGACCTGAGAAGCCGCGCTGGCCAGCACGAAGCCGCTCAGGAAGCGGCCGGCCCCTTCCTCCTGGCGAGGGGCCCCGGGTGCGGCACCGCGCCGGAAGGGCAGCCAAGCCAGCACGACGAACGGGGCCAGAGCCAGGGCCCAGCCGACGCTGGGGCCCGTCGCCGCCCACTCCAAGAAGGCCACGGCCAGCAACACCCGCACTGTGGCCACCACCCCGCTGACCAGGCCGTAGGCCCGGAACCGCCGCACCCCGGCCAGCCTCCCGCGCGCCAGGGCCATCACCGCGTTGCCGGCAACGGTGACGAACCCGATGAAGACGTAGGTGGTGTCTCCGGCGAAGTACACGTTGCGGGCGAAGAAGGTGAAGGCACAGGCGCCCAGGGCGCCGGCGGCGATCACCCCGGCCACGGCAACGAGCCCCCCGGAGCGGCCCAGCGTGACGCGCCGGATCTCGAACTGCTCCACCGGCAGGAGCAGGACGGAGAAGACCAGGAAGTGGACGGTGAGCAGCGCGCTGACCGGGTCGAAGGCGGCCGCTCCGAGGGCCCGGGCGCCGATCACCTGGAAGACGTAGGCGCCCAGAGAAGCCACGATCGTCCCCCCAACGATGTAGGGGGTGCCGTCGCTGGCCCAGCGACGCAGGTCGGCCCGGACGGAGGCAGGGATCATGCGGCGGCGAGGGTACCGCACCGCCGGAGCACCGCCAGTCATCACCCGGCCGCTCGGGGACGCCCCGGCTGCGCCGGTTAGGCTCGGCCCCGGACGTCACCGGAGGGAGCGATGGAGACTTTCATCAAGGGCCTGCCCAAGGTGGAGCTGCACCTGCACATCGAGGGCACCCTCGAGCCCGAGATGATGTTCACCCTTGCCGAGCGCAACGGGCTGACTCTGCCCTTCGCCTCGGTCGACGGGGTACGCCGCGCCTACGAGTTCACCGACCTGCAGTCGTTCCTAGACATCTACTACCAGGGGGCGGCGGTGCTGCGCAGCGAGGCGGACTTCTACGACCTCATGTGGGCCTACCTGGAGCGGGCGGCGGCCGACAACGTGCGCCACACCGAGATGTTCTTCGACCCCCAGACCCACACCGAGCGGGGCATCGGCTTCCCCGTGTTCATGGCCGGCTTCGCCCGCGCCCGCGCCCACGCTCGGGAGCGGCTGGGCCTCACCAGCCACCTGATCATGTGCTTCCTGCGCCACCTATCGGGCGAAGCCGCCCTGGCCACCTTGGAGGAGGCGCGGCCGTTCTTCGGGGAGATCATCGGCGTCGGCCTGGACTCCGGAGAGCGAGGCAACCCACCCCAGAAGTTCGTGGAGGCCTTCGCCCGGGCCCGGGCGGCCGGGCTGCGTGCGGTAGCCCATGCCGGCGAAGAGGGGCCGCCGGAGTACATCAAGGACTCTCTGGACCTGCTGGGAGCGGAGCGCATCGACCACGGCGTCGCCTGCGAGCGCGACGAGACCCTGGTCGCCCGCCTGGTCGAGGAGGGCATTGCCCTCACCGTCTGCCCGCTCTCCAACATGAAGCTGCAGGTCTTCCCCGACCTGCGCGACCACAACCTGCGCCGCCTGCTGCAACGGGGGGTGCGCATCACGATCAACTCCGACGACCCCGCCTACTTCGGCGGCTACATCAACGACAACTACCTGGCGGCGCAACGGGCCCTGGGGCTCACCCGGGAGGAACTGGCGACCATCGCCCGCAACGCCATCGAGGCGGCCTGGCTGAACGACACGCGGCGGGCCGAATTGCTGGCGGAGTTGGAGGGGTACCTGGCCCGGGAGTAGCGGCTCCTCCCGTACGTCTCCGCCGGGGGTAGCCTCGATTCCCCGGAGCAAGCAGGGAAGTAACCGACATGGGCATTGCCCGCCTTCGACCTACGGCGAGCCTGCTGGCCCTCGCTGTGGTAGCCGCCGCCTGCGGCGGCACGGGTGCCGCAACCACCACCGTCTCCCCTGCCACCACCTCGCCCACCACGGTGGCCACCACCAGCACCAGCACCACCACTACCACCCTGCCCCCCACCACTACCAGCACTTCGACCACCACCACCACCCTGCCCCCCACCACCACCACCACGACCACCACCCTGCCGGAGGGCTTCCCCGCCGAGGGCCGGGTGA
>JAFGCH010000128.1 GCA_016932695.1 Acidimicrobiia bacterium
CCGTCGAACAGGTAGACCCCCACCAGGGCCAGGTTGGAGGGCGGGGCCTTCGGCTTCTCCACCAGGCGGATGATGCGCCCGTCGGGCGCCAGTTCCGCGACGCCGAAGGACGACGGGTTGTCCACCGGGCAGAGCAGGATCTGGCAATTGGGGCGATGGGAAGCGAAGTCGGCCACCACATCGCGCACCCCGTCTTTGACCAGGTTGTCCCCCAAGTACATGAGGCAGTCGTCCCCATCCACGAAGGGCAGGGCCGTCTTCAAGGCGTGGGCCAGGCCCAGCGGACGGTCCTGCACGATGTAGGTGAGGCGCAGCCCCAGCCGGGCGCCGTCTCCCACCGCCGCCTGCACCTCGCCGCCGGTCTCGGGGGAGACGATGATGCCCACCTCGGTTATCCCGGCCTCCGCCAGGTCCTCCAGGCCGTACTCGATGATCGGCTTGTTGGCCACGGGGATCAGTTGCTTGGCCATGGAGTAGGTGATGGGGCGCAGCCGGCTGCCGGTGCCCCCGGCCAGGACGACGCCCTTCATGGCCGGCTTCCTTCCTTCAGCGGCCGCCACCAGTCGGGGCGGCGGCGGTACCAGTCGACGGTGGCCGCCAGGTGCTCCTCGAACGAGCGAGCGGGGGCCCAGCCCAGGCGGCGCAACTTGGAGGAGTCCACCGCGTAGCGCAGATCGTGGCCGGGCCGATCGGGCACCCGCTCGATCATCTCCTCCCCCATGCCCAAGGCGGCCAGGATCCGCCGGGTCAGTTCGATGTTGGGCAACTGGGCATCGGCCCCGATGTTGTACACCTCGCCCGGCGCCCCCCGGTCCACCAGCAGGTGCAGCGCGGCGCAGTGGTCCTCCACGTGCAGCCAGTCGCGTTCGTTGCGCCCCTCGCCGTACAGCGGCACCTTGCGCCCGTCGAGCAGGTTGGTGACGAAGAGCGGGATCACCTTCTCCGGGAACTGGTAGGGGCCGTAGTTGTTGGTGCACCGGGTCACGATCACCGGGTAGCCGAAGGTGGTGCCGTAGGAGGCGGCGAGCAGGTCCCCGGCCGCCTTGGACGCCGAGTAGGGCGATGAGGGGCGCAGCGGGGCCTCCTCGGCGGCGAAGCCCTCGGTCAGCGAACCGTAGACCTCGTCGGTGGAGACCTGGATGAAACGGGGGATGCCGTGGCGCCGGGCGGTGTCGAGCAGCACGCCGGTCCCCAGCACGTTGGTCTGCAGGAACACCGCCGGGGCGGTGATCGAGCGGTCGACGTGGGACTCGGCGGCGAAGTTCACCACCACGTCGTGCCCGCGCAGCAGGCCGTCGACCAGGGCGGCGTCGCCGATGTCGCCGCGGACGAAGCTGTGGCGCGGGTCGGCCTCCAGTTCGCGCACCGTGGCCTCGACCCCGGCGTAGGTGAGCAAGTCCAGGTTGCTGACCGTGGCGTCGGCTTCGTGTGCCAGCACATGACGGATGAAGTTGGAGCCGATGAAGCCGGCCCCGCCGGTAACCAGGTAGCGCCGGCCCATCAGGCCCCCTCGGCGAAGTAGTCGGGCAGTGCCGCCAGAGGCGGGTGCTGACGATCGCGCGCCGACAGCACCGCCTCGGCTGCCGTCACCGGCCAGGTGATGCCCAGCGCCGGGTCGTCCCAGCGCAGGCCCCGGTCGTGGTCGGGCGAGTAGTACTCCGAAACCTTGTAGAGCACCTCGGTGTCATCTTCCAGAGTGCAGAACCCGTGGGCACAGGCGACGGGCACCAACAGCTGCTCGCCGCCGGCCGCGCTGAGTTCGAAGGCGGCGTGGCGGCCGTAGGAAGGCGAGGCGCGGCGCAGGTCCACCGCCACATCGAAGACTCTCCCCACCACCACCCGCACCAGTTTGGCCTGGGCACGCGGCGGCACCTGGAAGTGCAGGCCGCGAACCGTACCCCGGCGCCGCGACAGCGAGTGGTTGTCCTGCACCCACTCCACGGGCAGGCCGTGTTCCTCCATGAAGGACCGCCGGTACGTCTCGGAAAAGAAGCCGCGTTCATCCGTCGCCCGGGAGGGGCGCAGCACCAGCAGGCCGGGAATCGAGGTGGTCACTAGTTCCATGGCACCAGCCCGCGCCGGCGCGGGCACGCCCGAGCATAGAGCCCCCAGCAGGCCTTCCCCCGGGGCGCGGCCGCCTCAGTCCTCTTGTGCCTCCTCCTCGGAGATCCCCAGGAAGCTGAGATAACGGGAAGCGATCTCGTCGGGCGGGCCCATCGCGATCAGGCGGCCCTGGTCCATCCAGGCCAGGCGATGACAGAAGCGCCGCAGGCGGGCCAGGCCGTGGGACACCATCACGATGGTCCCGGCGTTGGCCAGCAACTGCTGCATGGTCTCGGCGCTCTTCTTCTTGAACGCCTGGTCCCCCACGGCGAACACCTCGTCGAGGAGCAGGATCTGGGGATCGCGCCGGATGGCCACGGCGAAGGCGAGGCGGGCGAACATGCCGGAGGAGTAGGTGCCGGCCGGCCGGTCGATGGCATCGCCCAAACCGGAGTAGGCGACGATGTCGTCGAACATCTCGTCGATCTGGGGCTTCAGCAATCCGGCCGCCATTCCGCCCAGGTAGACGTTGCGCCGGCCCGAGAGCTTGCGGTTGAACCCGGCTCCCAGCGAGAGCATCGTCGGCGGCTGGGTGCCGTAGACCTCCACCTCCCCGGTGTCGGGCGGCAGGGTGCCGGCCAGCACCCGCAGCAGGGTGGTCTTGCCGGCCCCGTTGGACCCGATGATCCCCAGGGCCTCTCCCCGGAACACGGTCAGGGACACGTCGTCCACCGCCACCACCGGGGTCTCGTGGCGCCGCAGTGCCGCCAGGCCGTGCTGGCGCAGCGAGGGCCGCTTCTCGGAAAAGGGGCGGAACTTCACCGTCAGGTTCCGGGCCACGATGGCCGGCTCCGACGACGGCTCGCCGGCGGCGGCGGGCACGGCCGCCGCCCGCTCCTGCGCGGCCGCCTGCTGACGCGCCGCCCGCTGCTCGGCCGCCGCCTGCTGACGCGCCGCCCGCTCCGCCTCGCGACGCGCGGCACGCTCGGCGCGGCGGGCCTCCTGCCGGGCGGCCACGCGGGCGGCTCGCTCCTCCGGGGTGAGCCGGGGCGCGGCGGGGGTCTCGTCGGTCACGCCAGGTACCTCGGCAGCTTGTGCTCCATGCGGCGGAACGTGACCGCGCCGAGCAGCGCCAGGCCCACCGCCCAGGCCGCCGAGCCCCACCAGTGGTAGGCCTCGCTGGGGTAGCCCAGCAGAGCGGTGCGGTACAGCCCGAGGATGGCGGCCATGGGGTTGAACTGCAGGATCTGCACCAGGGCTTCGGGGGCGTTGCGCAGCCGCTCGTCGAGGGGGTAGATCACCGGCGACATGTACATCCAGATGCGGCTGAGATGGCCCATCACATTGCCGATGTCCCGGAAGGGGATCACCAGCTGGGCGACGAGTAGCGATAGACCCAGGTTGAAGAGGGTGTGGAACACGAAGGCGGGGAGGAAGACCAGCGTGTGGGGCCCGGGCCAGTCGCCGTGGGCGAAACCGGCGATGAGGAAGAACGGCACCAGAGAGAACGAGAAGGCCACCGCCCCTTCTACGACCGAAGCGACGGGAAGCACCATTCGCGGGAACCGCTGGGTGGCGATCAGGTGGGCGTTGGCGGTGAGGGTGTTGCCCCCGCCCATCATGGTGGTGCGGGTGTAGGTGAAGGCGAACAGGCCCGAGAGCAGGAACCCGATGTAGGCCGGGTCGCCCCGCCGGACGTCGAGGATGACCCCGAACACCAGCAGGAACACCCCTCCCAGGATCAGCGGGTCGAGCATCCACCACAGCAGCCCCAGAGTGGTCGAACTGGTGCGCGCCCGAATCCCGCCGATGGCGAGGTGCCAGGCGAAGTGCCGTCGCCGCCAGAGCTCGACCAGGTAGGCGCCCAGGCCGTCACGCCGCGACAATGAGAGCACGGGGGATGCATTGGCCACGGGCGCTCACTCTACCGGTGGCGCCCGGCATCATCCCGGACGCGAGGTCTCGCCGCCTGACGGTCTCTCAGCCCGGCCGCAACCGGCCGCGGTGCTCTCAGCGGGCGGCGATAGCCTCGATCTCCACCACGAACCCGCCGGGCAGGGCCCCCACCTGGATGGTGGAACGCGCCGGGGCCGCGGTGTCGAAGTACCCCCGGTAGACCTCGTTCACCGCGCCGAAGTCGGCGATGTCCGCCAGGAAGATGGTGGTCTTGACCACGTCGCCAAAGCCCAGGCCCAGGTCGCCGAGCACCAGGGCGAGGTTCTCCATGATGCGCCGGGCCTGCGCCGCCGCATCTCCCTCCACCCGCTGCCCCGTGGCGGGGTCGAGGGCCACCTGCCCGCTGATGAAGACCAGGCCGGCTCCCTCGACGGCTATCGAGTAGGGGCCGATGGGCTGCGGGCCGCGGGGGACCGGGGGGACCTGCTTGGGCATGCTTCCTCCTCGCCTTGTCGCCGCCAGCGTACCCTTGCCGACGCGGCGCCCCCTTGAAGACGCCCGCCCGCCTGGCAGACTGCGCCCCACCGTGACCACCGCCACCGACATCGAAACCGCCCTGCGCGCCGTGGTCGACCCCGAGCTCGGGGCCGATGTGGTGGAGCTGGGCATGGTGCGCGGCATCGACCTCGACGCCGGGGTGGCCACCATCCGCTTGGCCCTGACCATCGCCAGCTGCCCTCTGCGCGCTCAGATCGAGGGCGATGTGGTGCGCAAGGTCGCCGCCCTCCCCGACATCGAAACGGTGGAGGTCCGAGTCACGGCGATGAGCCCGGAGGAGCGCTCGGCGCTCATGGGAGTGGCGCGGCGCAAGGCCCGCGAGCAGGCGGGGGACACCATGGTGAGCCCCTCCACCCGCGTCATCGCGGTGGGCAGCGGGAAGGGCGGTGTGGGCAAGTCCTCCTTGAGCGTCAACCTGGCGGTGGCCCTAGCCGCTGCCGGCCACCGGGTAGGGCTGCTCGACGCCGACATCTGGGGCTTCTCCATCCCCCGCATGCTCGGCGCCACCGGCGCCCGCCTCGAGGCCGGGCCGGATCGCAAGATCGTCCCTCTCGAGGTCGGGGGCGTGCAGATGGTCTCCACCGGCCTCCTCCTCGACGACGAAGACCGCGCCCTGATGTGGCGCGGCCTGATGCTGTCCAAAGCCCTGGAGCAGTTCCTGCGCGATGTGGCCTGGGACCCGGCGCTCGACTACCTGGTGCTCGATCTGCCCCCGGGCACGGGGGACGTACAGATGGCCCTGGCCCGGCTGCTGCCGCAGGCGGAACTGGTGGTGGTGACCACCCCCCAGAAGGCAGCGCAGAAGGTGGCGATGCGAGTGGCCGACATGGCCCGCCGCTCCTACCTCCCCGTGGTCGCGGTGATCGAGAACATGTCCGGGTTCACCACCGAGGAAGGCCGCCACTACGCCCTGTTCGGGGAGGGAGGCGGCCGGGCCCTGGCCGACGAACTGGGCGTGCCCCTCCTGGCCCGAGTGCCCCTGGACCCCTTTGTGGTCGAAGGCGGCGACGGCGGGCATCCGGTGGTGGCCGCTCATCCCGAGGCTCCCTCGGCCCGGGCCATCCTTGCGGCCGCCGCCCGCCTACAGGAGCTCATCCCTCCGGCAGCGGCCGAGACTTGCACAGCGCGGGTGGAGTTGCTGGTGCAGCAGCTGGCGAAGCGGGAAGGCCGAGCGGAGGGGTAGAGCCTGCCGCTACCGGCAGAGCTTGACCATCAGCTGGTACGGGTTGGTCAGCGGGCCGCCGCCGGGCTGGTACCCGAGATGCAGGTGGGGAACGCTGGCGTTGCCGGTGTCACCCACGAAGCCGACCGTCTGGCCTTTGTTGACCCGGACCCCGTCGGAGATGCCTCCGGCGAAGCCCGACATGTGGGCGTAGTAGTAGACGTCGCCGCTGTCCCCCCGCAGGTACAGGTTGATGCCGCCCAGGTAGTGCCAGCCGGTGCCGTAGACCACACCGTTCTCGATGGCCACCAACGGCGTCCCTATGGCCGCCACCATATCCACGCCGTGGTGGCGCCGACCGCCCGGCCTGGGCTCCAGCCACGAGTCGCGGAAGGTGTGGGGGCCGGCAACGGGACAGGTGCGGCCGGCGGCCGGCGTCCCCTCGCTGGTGGCGTAGCCCGAGGCGGCGGCAGCAGCCGCCGCGGCGGCCGCGGCGGCCGCCCGGGCGGCCGCCTCGCGCGCCCGAATGCGGGCTTGCTCTTCGGCCCACCACTGGTCGTAGAGCGCCTGGTAGGCAGCGTTGGCGTCGCCGAGCTCACCCATGAGGAGATCGACCTGGCGCTGCAGCTCCTGGTTCTCGCTGCCCTGCTCCGTGAGCAGCGCCTCGAGCTCGGCCTCCAGTCGGGTGGCATCCTCTCTGAGATAGGCGAGTTCATTCACCGCGTCGCGCTCGGCGGCCACAAGGGTGCGCATGTAGGCGTCCCGCGTCCCCGCCCGGCCCACCGCTTCGGGGTCGAGGCCCCGGGCCCGGTTGCTGCCGAAGTTCACGTAGAGGTCGACCGCTTGCTCCCGGGCGGCGAACCCGGCCAGCGCCAGGCGGCGCCCCCGGTCGGCGATCTGGGTGCGGAGCGACTCGATGCGGTCCTGGTAGAGCCACTCCTGGTACAGGGCTCCCTCGAGGTCGGCGAGACGGCCCTCAAGCTCGGCCGACTTGGCCCGCGCCTGGGCACGGGCCTCGGCCAGCTGGGCCTGGGTCACCTCGGCCATGGCAGCCGGGGCGGGTATGAACATGAGCACAGCCAGCACCAGCGCGGCCAGCTTGCGCACGGGCGCTCCTCCCGCTTCTTCTTTCCGGCCTCTGAGTCTACCGGTGGGCGGCAGACACGCATCGGGAAGAGTCGGCGGCGCCTCTCAGGCACTCCACAGCCGGCCGCCGCAGCGCCGGCACTCAGCAGATCTCCGCCACCACCGGGTAGGGGTTCACATACTGGCCCCCGGAGAGGATGCGGGCCAGGTGCAGGTGGGGGCTGGCGGCATTGCCCGTCTCCCCGACGTAGCCGACCAACTGCCCGGCGGCCACCCGGGTGCCGGCCTGGATCCCGGCGGCGTAGCCGTTGAGGTGCGCGTAGTACCAGGAGTCTCCGCTGTCCCCCTTGATGTACAGGCCGATGCCCCCGGCGTAGTGCCAGTTCGGGTTGTAGATGACCCCGTTCTCGATGGCCACCAGGGGCGTCCCCAGCGTCGCCATCATGTCGACCCCGGTATGAGTGCGCCCGCCGGGCCGGGGCTCGCCCCAGGAATCGCGGAAGGTGGTAGCCCCATCGACCGGGCACACCAGGGTCCCGGGAGGCGCCGGCGGCAGGGTGGTCGTAGTGGTGATCGGAGCGGGCGCCGTGGTGGTGGTTCCCGGCTCGCCTCCTCCGGCCGTAGTGGTGGTGGCCGCCGTGGTGGTCGAGGTGGCCAGCCACTCCCGGCGGCGCCGTTCCTCTTCCTCGCGGCGGATCCGTTCGGCCTCCTGAAGGTCCCACTCCTGTTTCACCGTCCGGTACTCGCGGTCGGCGGCTTCGAGCTCGGCGTAGATGCCGTCCACCAGCTCCGAAAGCTCGGCCGACACCCGCTCCTGATCGGCCAGCGTTGCCGTCAGCAGGTCCTGCTGCCGACCGAAGTCCCGCCGCGCCTGCTCGAGCCGATTGACCACCTCCCGGTCGGTCAGAGCCACCGAGTCGAGGTAGGCGAGGCGAGCAGGGCCGCGCCCGTCGCCTCCTCCCAGCAGGCTGATGGTGCCGCCCGACCCGGCGGCCATGTACATCTCGGCCACCCGGGCCCGGGCCGCGGTGCGCGCCAGGGCGAGCTCGCGCTCGCGCCCGGTCAGGTCGACCCGGATGCGGGTGATGCGCTCGCGCAGCAGCGACTCCTCGAGCAGCGCCTCCTCGTAGCGAGTGACCTCTCCCTGCAGCTGCGAGGTGACGGCGCGCAAGCGTTGACGCGCCTCCTCCACTTCCTGTGACGTCACCACCGCCCGGGCCGGGGCCGCCAGGGCGGTAACCGCCAGGAGGATCAGCGCCACCATCGCGGCGGCCGCCGGGGCCAGGGCACGTCCGGCTTCGGCCGGGGCCCGGCGCCTCACGGCCCCGCCTCCTCGTAGCCCTCCTCGCCGGGCAGCAGCACCCGCCAGCTGCCGTCGGCGGCAAAGGCCAAGCGCGGCTCGACCCGCGCCACCCGGCCCGACCCCGGAGCGCCGGCCAGGACCGCCTCGGGCGACCCGCAGGCCGCCAAAGCTTCCAGGTGCTTACGAGTGGGCAATTCCACCCGCCACTCCCCGGCGGCAGCCCGCTGCAGGGCCTCGCCGGGCTTCACCCAGCAGGCCTCGGTCACCTCGGCGCGGTCGGCCCCGGCCGGGGTGCCCGCCGGCAACACTCCGGCATAGAAGCGGGCATCGAAGCGGCGGGGGGCGCCGCGGGGAGTGACCCAGTTGGAGATGTAGGCCAGGCAGTCGGCGTCCAGCACCGCATCGGCCTCGACCAGGGCCCGATACAACTCGGCCCCCTGCCCCGACACCCGCACTCCGGGCGGATCGGTGAGGAAGACCCCGGCCTCCTCGGCCAGTTCGCGCAAGGCGGCGGCTCGCCACGGAAACTCCTCGGGGTCGCCACTCCAGCGCACGACGCTGGCGGCGGTCGCGCTGCGGTCGCACTCCTCGAGGGCACCCCCGGGAAAGACGTGGGCGTCGCCCATGAATACCGCCGAGCGCACCCGCCGCACCATCAGCACCTCGTAGCCCTCCGCGGCAGGGCGCAGGGCGAGGACGCTGGAAGCGGGGCGAATCGGCTGATCGCCGGCGGGCACGGCCACACGGCGAACATACCAGGGCCGCCGGGCTGTGCCCATGGTTCCGGCTGTGACCGGCCCCAGCCGGCGGAACCCGGCGGTGCCGCTATCGCCCGGCGACTAGACGGGGGCGCGCCGCGCCAGTATCTGGCGCCGCTCGGTCTCGGTCATGCCCCCCCAGATGCCGTACGGCTCGCGGATCTCCAGGGCGAACTCGAGGCACTCCCCCCGCACGGCGCAAACGGCGCAGATGGCCTTGGCCTTGGCTTCTCGGCGCTCCCGCTCCTCCTTGCGCTCCACCGCGCTGGGCGGGAAGAAGAGGTGGGAGTGGTTCCCCCGGCACAGCCCGTTGAGCTGCCAGGAACGATCCAGCGGGGCCGCCTCGCCCATGCTCTCTCCTTGCTCCGCGCCGCGCCCGGCACCCTACCAGGGGTCGGAGGTTGCCGCCAGGCAGAATATGGCAAGAAGTCACCCTCTCGGGGCGGAAGAGAGGCCCCGCCCGACCCCGGCCGCCCCGACTACAGTCGTGGTGCCCATGACCGAGTTGCTCCTCGTGGCCGATCTGCCCTGGGTGGACGATGCCGTCCGCGCCGCCCTCGGCGGGACCGGGTACGCCCTGCGCACGATCGAGGACCCGGCGGCCGCCGCCACCACCTGGGAGGAGCAGCGGCCCCCGCTGGTCCTGATCGACCTCCAGATCGGGGCGCGCGGCGGCATGGCGGTCGTGCGCGACCTGCGGGCCGCCGCTCAGTGGCGGGGGGTGAAGCCCCCGGCAACCGTGCTGCTGCTCGACCGCTACGTGGACGCCTTCCTCGCCCGGCGGGCCGGGGCCGACGCCTGGATCCGCAAGCCCTTCGGCGCCTTCGAACTGCGCCGCCTGCTGGATCGCCTGGCGCAAGCGTCGGTGGCCGACCCCGCCGAAGCCTGAGCCCGACGCGTCCCCCGGCGGGGCCGATATCATGGCGGCGCACCGGGGCGTAGCGCAGTTTGGCAGCGCGCAGCGTTCGGGACGCTGAGGCCGCCGGTTCAAATCCGGCCGCCCCGACCAGGCCCCGCCTCAATAGCGGGGCCTTGGCGTTGCCCCCTCTCCCGCGCCGCGGGAGAGGGCGGGTTGCTCCTATGTCAAGCGGCGGCTTGTTGGGGTTGCTGTTGGCTGGGGGTGTCGGTTTGGAGGGCGTGGTAGACGATGTCGGTGA
>JAFGCH010000024.1 GCA_016932695.1 Acidimicrobiia bacterium
GAGTCCTTCATCCCCACCAGGTGCTGCATGGCCCCGCTCACCCCGGCGGCGATGTAGACGCTGGGCCGTACGGTCTTGCCGGTCTGGCCCACCTGGAGTGAGTAGGCCAGCCACCCGGCATCGACCACGGCTCGCGTACCACCCATGGCGGCGCCGAGCAGGGAAGCAAGTTCGGTCAGGGGGTCCATCTTCTCGGCGCTGCCCACACCGCGCCCGGCGGTGACCACGATGGCCGCCTCCTCTAGATCTGGGCCCTCGGACACCTCGGCATGGCGTTCCAGCACCACGGGGGAGCCGGCATGGCCCACGTCGGGCAGGCTCACCGGGATCACCTCGGGGGTGAGGGCGGCGCCGGCTTCGGCGGCGAAGGACTTGGGCCGCACGATGGCGATCCAGGGCTTCGGCCCGCGATAAGCGGTCTCCACCAGGGTGGTGCCGCCCAGGATCTCGTTGACGACCCGCACCTCATCGTCGCCGGCGCGTAGGTCCACGGCGTTGGCCAGCACCGGGCGGTCGAGGCGGGCGCTGAGGCGCCCGGCCACGTCGCGGTCGGTGAACGCCAGGGCGAAGAGCAGCAGGTCGGGCTGGTACTGCTCGACGAGTCCGGCCAGGGCGGCGGCCGCCGCGGCGGCGGGCAGGCCCTCTCCGGGCGCCAGGTGGAACACCCGGGTCGCCCCGTGGGCCCCCAGGGTGGCGAAAGCGGCCTCGGATCCGGCGCCGAGGTACACCGCGGCCAGATCGCCGCCGAAGGTACGCGCCTTGCTGAGCATCTCCAGGGTGAGGCTCGTGGGGGCGCCGTCGATCTCTTCTGCGAACACCCAGGTCTGCATGTCAGATCACCTTCACCTGTTCGAGGAGCCGCACGATGTCCAGATGGGCTTCTCCCTCATCGACCACCTTGCGGCCGGCGCCCCGCTCGGGGGCGGCACGGACGCCGACGATCTCCTGGGCCGAGCCGGCGGGCCCCACATCGGCGGGGCCGAAGCCCAGGTCGGCGATGGTGGGCTGCTCGATGGGCTTGGTCTTGGCCGCCATGATCCCCTTGAAGGTGGGGTAGCGGGGCTCCACTGCGCCCGAGGTGACCGACAACAACGCCGGCAGGGCCGCCTCGACCACCTCGTAGCCGGTGGCGGTGAGGCGCTCGATGTGGATCTTGCCGTCGGCCTGGCTCACCTTGCGGGCGAAGGTGAGCGAGGGCAGACCGAGCAGCTCCGCCAGCTCCTGGGGCACCACCCCGGTGTAGCCGTCGGTGGACTCGGTCCCGGCGATGACCAGGTCCGGTTCCTCCTTGCGGAGCACGGCCGCCAGCACCTTGGCGGTGACCAGTGCTCCGGAGCCGCGCAAGGCCGGGTCGTTGACGACCACCGCCTTGTGGGCCCCCATGGCCAGGGCCTGCCGGATGCCCTGCAGGTTCCCGGCGGGGCCCATCGATACCAGGGTTACGGTCCCCCCGGTGGCTTCGGCGAGCTGCAGGCCTACCTCGACCCCATAACGGTCGGTGTCGTCGAGGACCTGGTCCTGCGGCCGCTGCACAAAATGGGTCTCCGGATCCAACGCGTAGGGCGTGTTGGGATCCGGTATCTGCTTGACGCAGACCGCGATCTTCATGGCACTCCCTGTGTGCGACAGCGGCTCCATCCTAGGGGACCCACGAGGCCCTGTGTTAGTCGCCGTTTATTCCGCGTTCCGCCGAAGGCCGGCGGTATCAGGCGGCGAGTTCGGGGAGCAAGGCGTCGAGCAGGGCGGTGAAGCGGGAGCGAGCCTCCTGGGCCGTCTGCTGGACTTCCTCGTGGCTGAGGGGCACCGGCGAGATCCCGGCCGCCAGGTTGGTGACCAGCGAGATGCCCAGCACCCGGGCCCCCATGTGCCGGGCGGCGATGGCCTCGGGCACGGTCGACATCCCCACCAGGTCGGCCCCCAAGCGGCGCGCCATCTGCACCTCGGCCGGGGTCTCGTAGGACGGTCCGAGGAACCAGGCGTAGATGCCCTCCTTCAAGGGCACTCCGGCGCGCTCGCCGGCCCGGTGAGCCATCTGCCGCAGGTCGGCGGGGTACACCGCCGACATGTCGGGGAAGCGGGGGCCCAGGCGATCGTCGTTGGCCCCGACGAGGGGGTTGCGGGTAGTGAGGTTGATGTGGTCGCGGATCAGCACCAGGTCGCCGGCGGCCAGGCCGTCGCCGGCACCGCCGGCGGCGTTGGTGAGCACCACGATGCCGCACCCGCAGAGGACGGCGGTCCGCACGGCGAACACCACCTTGTCCAGGGGCCAGCCTTCGTAGGTGTGCACCCGGCCCGACAGCACCAGGATGGGCCGGTCCTGCGGGGCGACCGAGTACAGGGTGCCGCCGTGGCCCTCCACTCGGGGCACGGGGAAGCCGGGAAGGTCGGCATAGGGCACGGCGATGGCTCCCGGCAGGATGGCGGCATAGTCGCCGAGGCCCGAGCCCAGCACCACCGCCACGGTGTGCGTTGGGCGCCCGGTGCGTTCCCGCACCGCGGCGGCGGCAGCGGCGAGTTCGTCGTGGCTCATGACAATCCCTCCCTCAGGAGACTTCCCCGTGGATCAGGGGCGGCGGCGCCACCCGTTCCTCGCCGATCTCCAGGGCCCGCTCCACCAGGGGCAGGGCCTGGTCCAGACGGGCCCGGTCGGCCCAGGCGAGACGGATCAGCGGCTGGCCGGCCTCCACGGCATCGCCCACCTTGGCGAGGATCCGCAGGCCCACGCCGGGGTCGATGGAATCCTCCTTGCGCTCCCGGCCCGCGCCGAGGCGCATGGCGGCCACGCCCAGGTCCAGGGCGTCGCAGCGCGTCAAGTAGCCGGACCGGGCGGCGGCGACCTCATGGTGATGAGGAGCGGCGGGGAGGAGTGTCGGGTCGTGGATGACCGCCGGGTCTCCGCCCTGCGCCTCGACCACCTCGACCAGCTTCTCGAAGGCGGCTCCGGAGCTCACCGCCCGCTCCAGGCGGGTTCGGGCCTCCCGGCGGTCGGCAGCGGTCCCGCCGAGCAGCAGCATCTCCTCCCCGAGCCGGTAGGTGACCTCGAGCAGGTCGGCCGGGCCGCCGCCGCGGAGGACCTCTATGGACTCGGCCACCTCGCAGGCGTTGCCCACCTCACAACCCAGGGGCTGGTTCATGTCGGTGAGCACGGCGCGCACCGGGGTGCCGTAGGAGCGGCCGATGCCCACCATGGTCTCGGCCAGGGTGCGGGACTCCTCGGGGCGCTTCATGAAAGCCCCGCGGCCCACCTTCACGTCGAGCACCAGGCCATCGAGGCCCTCCGCCATCTTCTTGGACATGATCGAGGAGGAGATCAAGGGGATCGACTCCACCGTGCCGGTGGCGTCGCGCAGCGCGTACAAGCGGCGGTCCGCGGGCACCAGGGTCTCCGATTGCCCGGCGAGCACCAGGCCGGTCTGGGCTAGGAGCGCCCGGAACTCGGGCGGGTCGAGGGCGGTGCGGAACCCGGGAATGGCCTCGAGCTTGTCCAGGGTGCCGCCGGTGTGGCCGAGGCCGCGGCCGCTCATCATCGGCACCGCCACCCCGCAGGCGGCCACCATGGGGCCGAGCGGCAGGCTCACCTTGTCTCCCACGCCGCCGGTGGAGTGCTTGTCGATCTTGGGGGCGGCCACGTGGGAGAAATCGAGGACGTCGCCGGAGCGCAGCATGGCATCGACCCAGGCGGCCAACTCGTCGGCGTTGAGGCCCTCCTTGAACACCGCCATCACCAGGGCCGACATCTGGTAGTCGGGGATGTCGTCGGCGGCGTACCGGCCGATGACCCAGCGGATCTGCTCGGGGGTCAGAGTGCCCCCGTCACGCTTGCACTGGATTATCTCGATCACGTTGAGGGCCGGGTTCATGGCGGGGTTCATCGCCGGGCTCATGGCGTCCTCCCCAGAGCGGATGGGGCCACCTTGCCGGCGGGGGTGAACCGAACCCCCTCGGCCCGTAGGCGCTGCGTTTGCTCTTCCTCGGCCCCCGGTACCAGCCGCCCCCCGGCGGCCACAACCCGCCACCAGGGCAGCCCGGTAGAGCGGCGGAGCAGGTTGCCCACCGCCCGGGCCGCTCCGGGGAAACCGGCCTCGGCGGCCACCTCTCCATACGTGGCCACCGCCCCGGGAGGCAACGCCCGAACCACGTCGTGGACGGCCGCCTCGAAGTCGGGCGGCGCCATCACAGCGTCCCGAAGAGGCGGTCGCCCATGTCGCCGAGGCCGGGCTGGATGTAGAACTGAGAGTTGAGCTCCCGGTCGAGCGCGGCGGCGACGATGCGGACGTCGGGGTGATCCTGGTACATGCGGCGCACGCCTTCGGGGGCGGCTACCACGCAGAGGGTGGTGATCTCGCGCGCTCCGTTGCTCTTGGCCTTCGCCACCGCCCAGGACAGCGAGCCGCCGGTGGCCAGCATGGGCTCGAGGATGAGCACCACCGACCCGGACAGGTCGGGCAGGCGGAAGTAGTACTCCATGGGCAGAGCGGTTTCCTCGTCCCGTTGCAGGCCGGCGAAGCCCACCTTCACGTTGGGGATCAAGTCGATGACCGCATCGAGCATGCCCAGTCCGGCCCGCAGCACGGCGATGGCCACCACCCCGGGCATGCGGTAGCCGACGGCGGGTTCGAGCGGGGTCTCGATGTCGATCTGGTGCAGGGGGGCGCGTGCCGTGGCCTCGTGGATGAGGGTGTAGGTGAGGCGGCGCGACGCCGCCCGAAATTGCTCCGAGGTAGTGCGCCGGTCGCGCAGGACGGTCAGGTAGTGGCGAGTGAGGGGATGGTCGATGACGGTGAGGTTCAAACCGGCTCCTCTTGCGCTCCCGGGGAGGCTACTCGCCCTCCCGGGCCGAGCGGGGCCTGATTGCCGCCCCGGGCTACCCTGCCCCCGTCGTGTTCGAGTCTCTCACTTCCCGCCTGGGCGCCGTCTTCGAGCGCCTGCGCGGCCGGGGACGCCTCAGCGAGGCCGATGTGGAGGCCGCGCTGCGCGAGGTGCGCCTCGCCCTGCTCGAGGCGGACGTCAACGTGGGGGTCACCCGATCCTTCCTGGAGCGAGTGCGGGCGCGCGCCGTGGGAGCCGAGGTGGCGGGCAGCCTGACCCCGGGCCAGCAGGTGGTGAAGATCGTCCACGACGAGTTGGTCACCACCCTCGGCCGCGAAACGGCCCCGCTGGCCCCGGCGCGAGTGCTGCCGCAGCGCATCCTGATGGTCGGCCTGCAGGGCTCCGGGAAGACCACCACTGCCGCCAAGCTGGCTTGGCGCTTGAAGTCGGCAGGCAAGCATCCCCTGTTGGTGGCCGCCGACCTGCAGCGGCCGGCCGCGGTGGACCAGCTGGAGGCTCTCGGGGCCCGGGCCGGGGTGCCGGTGCACGCCGACCGGGCGACCACCCCGCCCAGGCTGGCTAAGGCCGCGGTGAAACGGGCGGGGGAACTGGGCTGCGATGTGGTCATCGTGGATACCGCCGGGCGCCTGCAGATCGACGAAGTGCTCATGGCGGAGCTGGCGGCGGTGCGTCGGGCGGTGGAGCCCGACGAAGTGCTGCTGGTGGTGGACGCCATGACCGGCCAGGACGCGGTCAACGTGGCCCGCGGGTTCCTGGAGCGCACCGACCTCACCGGCCTCATCTTCTCCAAGCTCGACGGCGATGCCCGGGGCGGAGCGGCCATCTCCGCCCGGGAGGTGACCGGGCGCCCCATCAAGTTCGTCGGGGTGGGGGAGGGCCTCGACGGGCTGGAGGTGTTCCACCCCGAGCGCATGGCCTCTCGCCTGCTGGGCATGGGAGACGTGCTCACCCTGATCGAGAAGGCGGAGGCGGCCTGGGATCGGGAGCAGGCCGAGGCGGCGGCGGAGAAGATGCTCCGGGCCGCCTTCACCTTCGAGGACTTCCTCGATCAGCTGCAACAGGTGCGCCGGATGGGGTCTCTGGGGCAATTGCTTGGTATGCTCCCCGGCGCCGCGTCGGCGCTGGGAACTGCCGAGCCGTCCGACGAGGCCCTGTCGCGGGCGGAGGCCATCATCCGCTCCATGACTCCCTCGGAGCGGCGGGCCCCGAAGCTCATCGACGGGAGCCGCCGCCGGCGGATCGCCGCCGGGTCGGGCACCAGCCCGCAACAGGTGAACGAGTTGCTGCGTCAGTTCGGCGAGTCGCAGCGGATGATGAAGGCTTTCGCCGAGGGCCGAAGCCCCCTTCCCGGGCTGGCTCTGCCGGGGCGGAGGGCGCAGAAGATGACGCCGAAGGTGACGCCGAGGGTGGCGTCCAAGGCGGCGCCGAAGGTCAAGAAGAAGAGGTGACGCATGGCGGTGAGGATCCGCCTGACCAGGACGGGCAAGAAGAAGCAGCCGAGCTACCGCGTGGTGGTCGCCGACGGGCGCGCCCCCCGGGACGGCCGCTACATCGAACAGATCGGCCGCTACGACCCCCGCCAGGAGCCCTCGGTCGTCGAGATCAACCAGGAGCGGGCGTCGTACTGGCTGCAGCAGGGTGCCCAGCCTTCGGACCCGGTGCGCCGCCTGCTGCAAATCGCCGGAGTGCTGGCCGCTCCGGAAGCGCCGGCCCCTCCCACCACCATTCGCGTCAAGGACGCCCGCATCCACGTTGTCGGCGAGGAGGCCCAGCTCGAGGCCGAGGCCGAGGAAGCGACCCGACTGGCTGCCGCCGACGAAGCCGAGGACGAAGCCGAGGCTGATCACGAAGGAGCAGAAGAGGCTCCCGAGGAGGGGTCGTGAAAGGCGAAATCGTCGAACGGGTGGTCACCTACGTCGCCAAGGCCATTGCCGAGGAGCCGGAGGCGGTTCGGGTCGAGATGATCGACGAGGGCCCCGATCGGGTCCTGGCCGAGGTGCGCACCGCCAAGCGCGACATGGGCCGGGTAATCGGGCGCCGGGGCCGGGTGGCCAACGCCTTCCGCACCCTGGCCCAGGCCGCCGGGGACGAAGAGGGCATTCAGGCGAGCGTTGAGTTCGTCGACTGACGACCGGGTGATCGTGGGCCGGGTGGGGCGGCCACACGGGGTGCGGGGGGAAGTCACCGTGGTCCCCGAGGGCGATGACCCGGAGGACTTCGCCCCGGGCGCGACGCTGCACGCCGGCCACTACGACCTCCAAGTGCACGCGGCGCGTCCCTATCGCGATCGAGGCCTGATCGTGGCCTTCGCCGGCATCGACGATCGCAACACCGCCGAGACGCTGCGCGGGCTGCTGTTGACCCGCCCGGCCGGCGAGAGGCGCGCCCCGGAGGAGGGCGAGTTCCGGTCGCCGGCGCTGGTGGGCTTGGAGGCGGTGGCTCCCGACGGCACGGTGCTCGGCCGGGTGGTGGACGTGGTAACCGGCGGCTTCCAGGATCGCCTGGTGGTGGCCACCCCACGAGGCGACGAGGTCCAGGTGCCGTTCGTGGGCCAGATCGTGAGCGACCCGGCCGACGGCCGCATCGTGATCGATGCCCCGGAGGGCCTGTTCCCGGATTAGGGGTGGGTGCGCTTGGTGTCGGTGAGGCGAGCCGGTCGGCCCGCGGTGGCCGCCCGTTCTCCCTGCCTCGGCAGCAACAGGACCAGCGGAGCGCTTAGGAAGGCGACTAGGGCGCTGATCACAAAGGCCCAGCGCAGGCCGGCGGCGTCCCCGAGCGCTCCGACGGCCACCGCGGCGGAAGAGGAGATCACGAACACCATCGATAGGTAGAGGGCGTTGGCCAGGCCCCGGCTCTCAGGGAAGGCCTCTTGCACCAGGGCCATGCACACCGGGTGGAGCGACACCAGGCTGGCCCCCGCCAGGGCGAGGAAGGGGAAGCGAGCCCAGCCGTCCAGGGCGACGAAGAGCAGCACCCCCACCGGCCCGGCCAGGATCCCAAAGAGCAGGACGGCTCGCCGGCCTAGGCGGTCGCTGAGCCACCCCGCTGCCAGGGTGCCCGCCATGCCGGCGGCCAGGAAAACCGTCACCGCTGCCCCTGCCACGAAGCCGCTGCTGCCTTCCTCCTCGAGCAGCAGAGGAGCGAAGACCCAGGGGGCGCTCACCGCCATGCCGCGCAGGACGGCGAGGGCGCCCATCAGGAGCATGATGCGACGCATCCTCCCCACGGAGTTGCGCCAGTGGGGCCGGGCGGTGCCGGTGTGGGGCTGTAGCGGGGCCCGCCGGATCTGCCGGTAGAGCAACCAGGAGGCTCCCCAGCCCAGGAACATGAGGAGGCCGAGCTCCTTCATCGTGAAGACGGTGAGAGCGGCCGCAGCCAGTATGGGGCCGAGAGCCGCCCCCAGCTCCCCGCCCACCATCCACAAGCTCAGGCCCCGTCCCAGATGCCGCCGCGAGAGGCGCCCGGCGGCGGCGGATCCGACGGCGTGGAACGCCGCGCTCGATACCCCGGCGGCGGCGAAGAGCACAGCCAGGACGGCGTAGGAGGGGGCCCACCCGGCGAGGCTCATCAGCGTGGCCGTGATGGCCGGAGTGAGGATCACCGCCCAGCGCAGCACCAGGCGGTCGGCCAGGTGCCCGAAGACCGGCTGCAGGATCGAAGGAAGCTGGGTGAACGCCGAAAGCCATCCCGCCATGGTGTTGTTGAGGGCGAAGCGCTCCACGAAGTGGGGCAGCAGCACCGGGAGGAAGCCGATGTAGGTGTCGTGGGCGGCGTGGCCCGAGGCGAGGGTGAGAACCTCACCGGTGGAAAACGGGGCCTCGGCCGCATCGGATGCGGCCGAGGCGGCGGGGATCTCGTCGGCGAGGCTCACGAGAGCGGGAACATAGAGCGATTGCGCCAGCGGGCGAAACCCGAGGCCCGGATGGCTCTCCGAACGACGGTTAGGGCGGCTTGCATTAGGGCGGGCCGCCGCCCCACACTTAGGGCATGATCACCATTCAGGAGACCGTCACCACCCCGCGTCCGCGCCCGGAGGTCTTCGCCTACGTGGCCGACTTCACCAAGGTTGCCGAATGGGACCCCGGCATTCGCTCGTCGGTGTGCCTGGCCGGCGACGGGGGAGTGGGCACCCGCTACGAAGTCGGCGCCACCTTTGCCGGGCGCGTCGTCCCTATGACCTACGAAGTGATCGAGCACGCCGTCCCGTCCCGCATCGTGCTGCGCGGCCTGGCGGCCACGGTCGAGGCGATCGACACCATCGACTTCGCCGATCTGCCCGGCGGCGGCACCCGGGTGGCCTACCGGGCCGACTTCACCCTCAAGGGGGGTCTGCGCTACTTCTCCTTCTTGATGAAGCCCCTATTCGGCCGCTTGGGCCGCAAGGCGATCGGGGGCCTGGAGGTCGCACTCAACTCCTGAGCCACCCGGCAACGTGTCCCGCGGGTGGGACGACCCCGGCCCGAGTGGGATCAGGGGGAAAGGGCGGCGGCCCGGGCGATGATGTCGCCCGCCAGCGACGAGGCATCGAGGGCGCTCCCCGGCCCTTCCAGCCTCCAGAAGAGGCCTCCCTGATCCCACAGCGCCCAGGCACGCCCGCGTTCGCGGGACTCGCCGATTACCACGGGCCGGCCGTCGAAATGCTCCAGCCGGGGACGGGAGACGGTGGTCGCAAGCGCCGGCAACAGGTGGCGATCGGTCCAGGAGAGGCTCAGCCACCACGAACCGGCGTAGACCCCCGCCTCGCCCCAGCCTCCCCGGCGCGACACCCGGACGTCCCCGGCGGCCCCGGCCATGAGGCCGGCGAGGGCGGCGTCGTCGAGTCCCTCGAGGTCGATCTGCGGCTCGTAGGCGCCGTACAGGGCGGCGCGCTCGACGACGAGAGGTATCGACTGGGTCACCGCCAGCAGGGGGCTGGCTTCGATTCCGCGTCCCGAGATCACCAGGATCGCCGAGGCGCTCAGCGGCACCGCGATCTCCAGCGGGTCGCCGGCGGCGGTGAGCCACACCGCTCCGTGAGAGCTGGGGATGGGGACCCCTCGCGACATGGGGAGCACGGCGGGGTCTTTCACCGCTACCTGGACCCATGGGGTGGAGGAGGGTTGGGGGCAGAAGCGGTCAACGGCGGCGAGGTCGTCGGTCTGGCTGCAGAGGTCGAAGCCCTCGGGCAGGAGCGTGGGCCAGTGCAGCAGGGGAGGATCCAGCGCGACGGGCACCAGGGTCAGGGTGGTGGTGGTCTCCTCGGGGGTGGGAACCGCCCCGGGGGAAGTCGCTGCCGGTGAGCCTTCGGCCTCCTCGGGGCCCGCTTGCGGCCGCAGCAGCCACCAGGCTCCGAAGCCGATCCCGGCCAGGGCGAGGACGGCGAGGGCCGTCGCCCACCACGGCATGAGGTCGGGCGTTGGGGGGTGGAGGAGTTCGGGGTCTAGGGGTTCGACCACGACGAGGCAGGGTACCCGGGGGTGCCGTTTCGCGCTTCCTAGAGAACCTGCTGGAAGATGCGCCGGCCGGAGTCGGTGAAGCCGAGGCTGAGATACCAGGCGCCCAGGCTGTGCCGGGCTTCGCCCTCCGGGGTGATCACGATCTCGACGTCGGCGCACTCCCGCTCCCGGCACCAGGCAAGGGCGGCCGCAACGAGGCTCCGGGCCCCTCCCCGGCGCCGGTGATCGGGGAGCACGAAGATGTCCTCCATCTCGGCCTGGCGCCCGGTCTCGAAGCCGAAGCTCGTGGTGACGGTGGCGGCGCCGACGGCGGCGCCGCCCTCCCAAGCGAGGAAGGCGGCGTTGGCTTCCTCGGCGAGGAACGCCCTGCCCGCTCCCGGATCTCCTCGGCAGAGGTGGCGAAGCCTTCCTCGGCGTAGAACCGGGCGAGCAGGGCGGCGAGGGCTGCGGCGTCGGTGGGAGCGGCCGGTCGGATCTCCACGAGGCGCGACGGTAGTGAGTCCGGCGGTGCCTCACCCGCCACGGAGGACGATGAGGGCGTCGGCCACCACCGGGCGGGGACCGGCGAGGATCACGGGGTTGAGGTCGATCTCGGCGACGGCCCGGTGGTCGAGGCCGATCTGCCCGAGGCTCATCAGCATCTCGGCCAAGGTGCCGCGGTCGGCGGGGGGCATTCCCCGCACCGCCTCCAGGATGCGCCGACTCCGGCTCTCTTCCATCATGTCGTGGGCATCGGCGGGCTCCAGGGGAGCGCGGCGGAAGACGGCATCGGCCAGGATCTCGGTGAAGATGCCGCCCAGGCCGAACATGACACAGGGCCCGAAGTCCGGGTCGCGCACCAGGCCCATCGCCAGTTCCCGTCGGCCGGTGATCATCTCCTGCACCAGCACTCCTCCGCTGCGCCCGGCCAGGGCGGGGGCCACGGCGGCGTAAGCCTCCAGGGCGGCGGGCTCGTCGGTCAGGCCGAGGCGCACCAGTCCCTGTTCGCTCTTGTGGGGGATGTCCGGTGAAGAGGCCTTGAGCGCCACGGGGTAGCCGATGGCGGCGGCTGCCGGGCCGACATCCTCCCGGGAGGTGACGAGGATCTCCCGGGTGAGCGGGAAACCGTAGGCGGCGAGAACCTGCTTGGCCTCGTGCTCGGCCAGGTTCTCCTGGCCGCGGGCCGCAACCTGCGCGAGGAGGCCGGCTACCGCGGCAACCCGGTCGGCCGTCACGACTCCTCCCCTAGCAGGCGTCTCCCGTAGTAGGCGCTGACGTGGCCGATCGCCCGCAACGCCTCCCCGATGGCCCCGAACACGGGGATGCCCCGGCCGGTGAATTCCTCTCGGGCCCGGGCCATCATCTCGGCCAGGTCGAGGTCTTCGGGGCCGCGCTTGAGGTCGGGGAGCACCATCACCACCGGCTTCCCGGAATCGGCCGCGGCGGTCGCCACCGTCTCGGCCAGCTCGGCGTGAGGGGTGATATCGGCGACGCCGACTCCCATGGCTCGCGCCTGGGATTTGTAGTGGTAGAGCAGCGAGATCAGCACCTGCAGGTCTACGCGGCCGTCCTCGGCCGCCAGTCGCAGCACTCGTCCCAGCAGCGCGGGGGGCACGAAGGGGTTGGCCACGTCGATGGGGTTGGCCGCGCTCGACCCCGGCTGGGGCAGGATGGCCTCGATGCGGGTGCGGAGGTCTGCGGAGAACTCCGGCACCCTGATGCCGTAGGCCTCGGCGGCGTCGCTCGCCGCAGCCCCCAGAGCACCACCTCCGCCCACGGCAGAGATGCCGCGAAAGACCCGTGCCGGCAAGTACGAGAAGGCCAGGCAGGCCTGGGCCAACTCCTCCAGGCTTTCAACCCGGGCGGCGTTCACCTGGCGCAGCACTCCCGACCAGATGGCCCGGCTGCCGCCCATGGAGGCAGTGTGGCCCACCACCGCCCGTCCTCCCGCCTCCGAGAGGCCGCCCTTGAGCACCACTACCGGCTTGCGACGGGCAGCCTCCCGGATGGCCTGGAAGAAGTCGCCGCCGTCGGCCACGCCTTCCACATACATGGCGATCACCCCGGTTTCCGGGTCGTCGGTCAGGTAGCGCAGCAACTCGGCTTCGCGCAGGTCGGCCCCGTTGCCGAAGGAGATGACCTTGCTGAAGCGCAGGCCCATCCATCCCCCTAGGTGGGCCAGATCGATCGACATGCCGCCGCTTTGGGAGAGGAAGGCCACCGGGCCGGGTTCCCGCGACAGGTCGGGCCCCGGGAGCAAGGTGAGGCCGGAGGCGGGGCAGTAGATGCCGAAGCAGTTGGGCCCGACCACCCGGATGCCCCGGGCAGCGATTTCCCGGATCTCCTGCTCGAGGCCTCGGCCTTCCGGGGTGCCGGTCTCCCCGAAACCGGCGGTGAGCACCTCGGCCCCCGCCGCTCCCTTGCGGCGGCAAGCCTCCAAGGCTTCCGGCACGGCGGGGGCGGGAACGGCGATGACGGCGAAGTCGATGTCACCGGGGATCTCCTCGAGGCTGCGGAAGATCGTCTGCCCGGCGAAGCTCCCACCCTTCGGGTTCACCGGGAGGATCTCCCCGGCGAAGCCCATAGCCCGGCAGGCGAGCAGCATGCCGTTGGCGAAGCCGTAGCCGCCTTCGGAGGAGACCCCGACGATGGCCATGCGTCGGGGATGGAAGATTCGCTCGAAGTCGGTTTCCGCCACGGGCCCGAAACTAGCCGCTGCAGGGGGAGGGCAACTCGCCGCGCTCCGTTCCTGCGTGGGGACCGGGATCGGCGCGGGGCGGCTTTGTGAGAGGCGAGGAGGCCGATGCCCGAGCCGGGGGCTGCCTGCCAGGTCTTCCCTTGTGCGTGACTGGGGGTCGGCTGCCGCCTCCGCGGCGGACCCGAGTTGAGGAGGGCGCCGATGACCTCGTGGACGCAGAACCGCCCCGCCATTCCACGCTGGTGCTGAGAGACTGCGCAGGCAGTGTCGTCGGGTTGCCGTGCTGTAGTGTCTCGCTCTTGCCGGTGGTGCTCTGCCGGCAGTCGGTGGGGAGGGCAGCTCGGCATCGACGCTATTCCGGGACGTCATGAGAACGGCTGGCTTCGCTGAACCGGGAGCCACCTCATCGGGCGTGCCGGGAACGGCCGGAATGGTGCTGGCTGCAAGCGGGACGGCGACCCTGGATGGTGGCACCTTCACTACCCCACCTACGGCTTTGTGGTATCCGTGGCTTCTTGGCTGGCAGTTCCATCCTGGGCAGAGTCTTCTGGCCCCAGTCTTGACACCCAGGCGGGGGAGGGATAATTTGGCAGTAGCTGCTGACTTGGGGGGAAGGCGATGGCACTCGAGGGCCTGCCTACGGGCTCTGGCGGGACGCGCGGGCGCTGTTGCTGTCTGAGTCAGGCACGTGTTGTTTCCGTACTAAGCCTCGTTGTCGCCCTCTTGGTCCTTGTGGCCGCGCCGGCGTCGGCCGACGGGTATGTCTTCTGCTCTTTGGGTGGCTCAAGGATCACGACAGAAGGGTGGTCGCAAGTGGCGTTCCCACACACCCATCGGGTCGACGCGTGGTAGTGCGTGACCCTCGCGACGACCCACTCGATCGGATACTGGAGCCCAATGTCGTATGGCTGGCATTGGTGGTACGTGAACGCCCCGACCATCCAGTCGGAGCGCGCTTACTGCGCCTATGTCACCTAGTCGCCTGAGACCGTAGAACGGGGAGGGGGAGATGTTGCTGCGTTCCCGTCCGAGAACGGAGGTCCCCCGGACCCCTCTCCGGTACGCGACGGCGGCGGTCCTGGCGGTTGCCCTGCTGTCGGCTGGGTCGTGTTCCTCGGGTGACACCGGCGATTCCGGGAGACTCCGTCCGGGACGGTGCTGTGGCCTCAGCACTCGGCGACGCCTTAGCAGGGTTCCCGGCGGCGGAGGGAACCGGACTGGGCGAAATGACGGTCGTTGGCGCTGAGGAGCAAGCTGCCGCCTTCTTCGGTGGACTCCAGGCCAGTGTCGTCGAGCCGGTGCCGCTGGACTTCGCGGCGGCCCGGTCGACGGTGGTGGCTTGTGTGCAAACGTTCGGGTTTGAAGTCGAGCCTCTCTCACGGACACCCGGGTCTGCGGGCATCCTCGTGGGGGGCATCGACACGGACCGCGAGTCGGCGGAGTTGTCCGCTGCGGTGATGGCCTGCCAGGACTCAGCCGTCGCCGCGGGCCTTGCCCTCTCCTGGGATGACCCACGAAGCTGGGACCAGCGGTACGAGGCCCTGCTTGAGGTCCATGAGTGCCTGTTGGCGAATGGGTTCGAGTCACCCTCACCGCCCGCACGCGCTGCCTTCGATGCGGCGTCCGCCTGAAATCCCTATGCCTTGCTGCTCGGTGGGGCGACGGCTTTCGTGGTCAACCTCGATAACGCCGTGTCGGGGGCGGCGCTGGAGAGGCTAACGGCCGCGGTCTCGGTCTGCCCGCGTCCCTGAGTGCGCCTCCGCCCGGGCACGCCGTCTGGGCGCAGCACTGGTTGACTGGGTCGTGCCGGCGGGGGGGACGACTGCGCGGGGTGGTCCTGGCTGGCATCTTCAGCAGTTCCTGTCTAGGTAGGGGCTCTCGGCCCTAGGGGGTGCTCCGGGGGGCATGGTGGCAGTTCAACAGGGGGATTGGCCCGAAGGCGGTTTCTGGCAGGGGCTGTGCTGGCGGTGGTGTGCGTTGTGGTGGGGGTCGGCGTCGCTTCACCAGCTGCCGCGGAGCAGGGGTTGCGTCGGGTTGACGAGGGCTCGGCGATCCTTGATGGGTTCAGGGGCAGCCAAGCCATCAGGACCGATCCGGCAACGGTCGCTGGCATCGGCTACATCCCTCCCGTACAGATGGACACGGGGGCCCCTGGGCGCGACTTCCTCTCCGGGACTTCGTAGGATCCTTGGGGGGACCTGGCATTCGGCAGCCTGCCGCTCAAGGCCGAAGCCGAAGGCTGACCGACCGCGTCCCTAGCGCGCCTGCGCCCGGGCACCCACCGGGCCCGGGCGCAGGGGATTGGGCCGGCTAGGCCGGCGAGGGTAGGGCGGCGAGGCGCTCGATGAGGTCGACCACGCGCTGGGAGTAGCCCCACTCGTTGTCGTACCAGGCGAGCAGCTTCACCTTGTTGCCCCCCAGCACCAGGGTGGAGGGGGCGTCGAAGATGCTCGAGTGCGGGTTGCCGATGATGTCGGTGGACACCAGCGGCGCCTCGGAGTACTGCACGATCTTCTTCATCGGGCCGGCCGCCGCTTTGGCCACGGCGGCGTTGACCTCTGCGACGGTCACCGCCTTCTCCAGTTCTACGACCAGGTCCACGGTGGAGCCGTCGGGCACCGGCACGCGCATCGCCATGCCGTCGAGCTTGCCCTTTAGTTGCGGCAGCACCTTGCCCACCGCCTTAGCGGCGCCGGTGGTGGTGGGGATGATGTTCACCGTGGCCGCCCGGCTGCGGCGGAAGTCCTTGTGGGGGACGTCGGCCAGGCGCTGGTCGTTGGTGTAGGCGTGAACCGTGGTCATGATCCCGCGGCGAATGCCGAAGGCCTCATCGAGGATCTTGGCGATAGGGGCCAGGCAGTTGGTGGTGCACGAGGCGTTCGAGACGATGCGGGCGTCGGCTCCGAGGTCATCGTCGTTCACCCCGAGCACCACGGTGGCGTCCAGCTCGTCTTTGGCCGGGACGGTGAGGATGACCCGCTTGGCGCCGGCTTCGAGGTGCTTGGCTACCTCGGCGCGGGAGCGGAACACCCCGGTGGACTCGATGACCACGTCCACCCCGAGCTCCTTCCACGGCAGCTGGGCGGGGTCCTTGATGGTGTAGGTCTTCACCATGTGGCCGCCGGCGACCAGGTACCCGTCGCCCACGGTCACCGTGCCGGGGAACTCGCCCATGACCGTGTCGTACTTGAGCAGGTAAGCGGCGGTCTCGTCGTCGGCCAGGTCGTTGACGGCGACGATCTCGATGCCCGCCTCGGGGCGCTGCACGATCACGCGGAAGACGGTCCGGCCGATCCGCCCGAAGCCGTTGATGGCTACCCGGATCATCACTTCACCCCTTTGCGATCGAAGGCTGCCAGCTTCTCGATGAGCTCTACAGCCCGGGCGGCGTAGCCCCACCCGTTGTCGTACCAGACCACCAGCTTGGCCATGGTGCCCATCATCACCAGGGTGGAAAGGCCGTCCACCGTGGCGGAATAGGGGCTGCCGATGACGTCGGAGGAGACGATCGGCTCCTCGGTGTAGGCCAGCACCGTGCTGTCCTCGGCGGCGGCTCTGAGGGCTTCGTTGATCTCGGCGGCTGTGGTCTCCCGGCTCAAGAAAGCCACCAGATCCACGTTGGAGCCGTCCTGCACCGGCACGTTGAGGGCCAGCCCCGCAATCTTGCCGGCCAGTGCCGGCAGGGCCCGCTCCACGATCTCCGGCGAGTTGGTGGGCCCGGGGATGATGTTCTCCGCCCCCGAGCGGCTGCCCCGCAGGGTGGTGCTGGGCACGTCGGCCAGGCGGGCGTCGTTGGTGAGGGCATGCACCGTGGTGAACAGGGCCGACTCGACCCCGAAGCGGTCGTGCAGCACCTTGAGCACCGGGGCCACCGCGTTCGAGGTGTTGGAGCCCAGGGCCACGATGGTGTCTTCGGGCCCGAGCACCTCGTCGTTCACGCCCATGAGCAGGGTGTCCATGTCGGCGGGGTCCTCGGGGGTCGAAGCCAGCACTACTCGCTTGGCCCCCTTGTCCAGATGCTTTCGGCAGTCGGCGGCGGTGCGGTGCTTGCGGGTGGCCTGGACTACCACCTCCACGCCGTACGTCGTCCAGTCGACGTCGCCGGGGTCCTTCGCCTGCAGCATGGGGATTGCTCGTCCGTCCACCACCAGGTTCCCGGCGTCGTCGAGGGCCACCTTCTTGGGGAAGCGCCCGAACACCGAGTCGTACTTGAGCAGGTATACGAGAGCCTTCGGGTCGGCGATGTCCACAATCGCCGCTACCTCGATGCGAGGATGGCTCTCGAGCTGGCGGAAGACGTTGCGGCCGATGCGGCCGAAGCCCATCAGGCCGACGCGGGTCTTGCCGTCGGTCATCGTTCCTCTCTTTGGATCGGGATCTCTTCGGGTCGGGATTGCGGCCTACCACTTTACGGGCTGGCGGGCCCGAGCACACATGGGCGTGATACCGTCCCCGGCCGTGGGTTTCCCCGCTCCCGAGCCCGGCCTGGCCGCTGCCCTGCTGCGCGGCGCGGGCGATGTCGCCGGCCTGTTCGCCGTCGCTCGTCGGCTGCGGGATGAGGGCAAGGGCCGAGTAGTCACCTACTCGCCCAAGGTGTTTTGTCCGTTGACCACGCTGTGCCGCGATCGGTGCGCCTACTGCACCTTTGCCGCCCCTCCCGGAGCCGGCGGGCGCTACCTGGAACCGGAGGAGGCCTTGGACCTGGCCCGGAGGGGAGCGGCCCTCGCCTGTACCGAGGCCCTCCTGACGCTGGGGGACCGGCCGGAGGATCGCTGGCCGGCGGCGAGAGAGTTCCTCGACCGCCACGGCTGTGCCTCGACTCCGGACTACGTGGCCCTAATCGCCCGGGCGGTGGTGGAGGAGGCCGGCCTGTTCCCCCACGCCAACCCCGGGGTGCTGGACGAGGTCGAGGTGGCCGCCCTGCGCCCCTGGTGCGCCTCCATGGGCCTGATGCTGGAGAACATCTCGCCCCGCCTCATGGAACCGGGGATGCCCCACCACGGCTGCCCCGATAAGGACCCGGCGCGGCGCATGGCGGCTCTGAGGGCGATGGCGGCACAGCGGGTTCCGCTCACCACTGGGGTGCTGGTGGGCATCGGGGAGACTCCGGAGGAATTGGCCGACAGCCTCTTCGCCCTGGCCGGCCTGGCCGCCGAGACCGGGGCGGTGCAGGAGGTCATCGTGCAGAACTTCCGGGCCAAGGCGGGCACTCCCATGAGCCGGGCCGCCGAGCCTACCCCGCAATACCTGGCC
Organism: Acidimicrobiia bacterium; assembly: GCA_016932695.1. Classification (GTDB taxonomy): domain Bacteria; phylum Actinomycetota; class Acidimicrobiia; order Spongiisociales; family UBA11373; genus VGBK01. The sequence continues at coordinate 18,196 of JAFGCH010000024.1, forward strand.
CGGGTGGCGGCGGTGGCTCGCTGGGTGCTGGGGGCCGAGATGAACCTGCAGGTGCCTCCCAACCTTACCGACCGCTTCGAGGTGTACCTGGACGCCGGAGTGAACGACTGGGGCGGGGTCTCCCCGCTCACTCCCGACTGGGTGAACCCCGAGGCCCCCTGGCCGCATCTGGGAGAGCTGCGAGCGCGGACCGAGGCGGCCGGCTTTCGCCTGAGGACCCGCTTGCCGGTGTACCCCGGGTTCCTGGGTCCGGAATGGTGCGACCCGGAGCTGCTGCCGCGGCTGCGGGCCGCCGCCGACGATGGGGGGTACGCTCTGACGTCCCCGCCGGGAGACGCCGTCTCGTGATCACCTACTGCCGGGTGCGCCCGGCCACCGATGCGAACTCGGCCCGAGCCGAGACCTGGCGTCGGGAGGGGACCACCACGGTGGAGCTGGGCGGGAGCGGTGAGGCTGCCGCCTCGGCCGTGCTGGGTGCCGGGCTGCTGCCGGTGGGGGGGGCCGGGTGGCGCGCCGGGACCGGCGGCGTGGCCGCTTGGGTGGTGGCTCCGGGCGAGGCGGCCGCACTGGCCGCGGCGAGCGTGCCCGGGTGGCGTCTCACCGTGCTGGACCGGGGTGGGAGAAACGGAGTGGCCGAGGCCCTCCGCCGTACCGGGGCGGCCTACTTGCGCACCGGCCGTAGCCGTGTGGCCGGCGCGGCCGCGACAGCGCGCGGGACCGTCGCCGCGGTTTCGGTGTTCGCGGACACTGTGGAACAGGCGGTGATTGCGGTAGCGGCCGGCGCCGGCGACCTGTTGTTGCGCGACTGGGACACCGAGCGCCTGGGGGAGCTGCGCGCCGCCCTGGCGGGTCATCTCCTGGTGGAGCGGGGGGCCCTGCCGCCCGGGGCGCCGTACGAAGCGGTGACGGCGATGCTGGATCCGGCTTTGGTGCGGGCCTACCTGGGTCAGGTGGACGGCTCGGGGGCGGTGCGCCCCCGCACCTCCTGGGCTGCGGGGCGGGACCTGCCCATCCCCCCGCCGGCGGGCCGCCTGTCGGCCGAATGGGCCGACCCGGTCTGGGCGGCCGGGCCGCCGGGGGCGGGGGCGATTCGCCCCGAACTGGCAGCGGTGCTGGAGAGGTCGCGGGCCGGCCGGCGGCCGACGACGACGGAGATCGGCCTGCTGCTCACCGGCCGCGGCGCCGAGGTAGAGGCGGTGGCGGAGGCAGCCGATGAGCTCCGCCGCCGGGCGAAAGGGGAGGCGGTCACTTACGTCCTGAACCGCAACATCAACTACACCAACCGCTGCCGCTACCGCTGCGGCTTCTGCGCTTTCTCCCGCGGAGGGCGGGAGGCGAGCGGAAGGGAGGCTCCCTTCCTGATGTCCCTGGAGGAGGTGGCCGCCCAGGCCGCCGCCGCGGTTGCGGCGGGCGCCACGGAGATCTGCCTCCAGGGGGGGATCCACCCGGCGTTCACCGGCGATTCCTACCTGGCACTGCTCGGTGCGGTGAGAGAGGCCGCTCCGGGCCTGCACCTCCACGCTTTCAGCCCGCTGGAGGTGTGGCACGGGGCGGAGACTCTGGGAATGGGCGTGGGGGAGTTCCTGGGGCGCCTGCGCGAAGTCGGCCTGGGGAGCCTTCCCGGCACGGCGGCTGAGATCCTCGACGACGGGGTGCGTCGGGTGCTCTGCCCCGACAAGATCCCCACGGCCCGGTGGGTCGAGGTGGTGGCGGCGGCGCACCGCCTGGGCATCCCGACCACGGCCACCATCATGTTCGGGCACGTAGACGGCCCGGCCTCCTGGGCGCGCCACCTAGAGGTCGTGCGGCGCCTGCAGGGGCAAACGGGTGGATTCACCGAGTTCGTCCCTCTGCCTTTCGTGCATATGGAGGCGCCGCTCTACCGGCAGGGCCGGGCTCGTCCCGGCCCCACCTGGGACGAGGTGGTGCTGCTGCACGGCGTCTCCCGCTTGGCCCTCGACGGCCTGGTGGACAACATCCAGGCGTCCTGGGTGAAGCTCGGCCTCGATGGGGCCGCGGCCCTCCTGGCCGCCGGAGTCAACGACCTCGGGGGCACCCTGATGGAGGAGAGCATCTCCCGGGCCGCCGGGGCCGCCCACGGCGCCGCGGTCACCGCGCCGGACCTGGAACGGGCCATCCGGGCCGTCGGCCGGGTGCCGAGGCGCCGCACCACTCTCTATGAGGCGGCGGCGGAGGAGCCGGCCCGGAGCGGCGGCGGTTAGGTGGGTGGGGAGATCGGCTCGTCGGCGGCCGTGGCGCCGAGGCGATGGCGGGCCACCAACCGGAGCGGCCCGTTCGGAGCGGGGAGGGGCCCGAGGAGCGGAAGCAGGTCTCCGCCGGCCCCCGACACGGTGAAGGCCACTTCGACCACCCAGCCGGTATCGGCCGCCACCCAGAAGTGGAAGGCCTCCACCAAGGCGGATCCCAGGCCGGTTCCGATGGCGGCTTCCAAGCCGGCGGCGCCGGCTTGGAAGCCCAGCGCCTCGCCCCCGGCCAGGGTGTACCGGGCCGGCTCTCCCACCATGAGCCCGGAGAGCCCGGCGGCGGCGGGGCCGGGCGGCCAGGCCGGGCAGTAGGCCAGCAGGGCGCGGTCGGCCGGGTTGCCGCCTCCTACCGGGAGGTAGTCGCCGGCCTCGTGGTGGCGTGCCCAGAGCCGGCCGTCCGCCACGATCAGGTCGCGGTCCAGGGCCGTTCCCGGCCCCTCCACCCGCACCCGGCAGATGAGATCGCCGTGCACGGCCCGGCCGGTGGCGGTGAGCTGCCAGGTGTCGCCGTCGGCCGTCAGGGTCTCCTCAAAGGTGAAGGCGTAGGCCTCCGGGGCTCCGTCGGCCGGCGGTACCGGCCCGGTACCGAGGTCGGTGGCGGTCGTCGGCGGGGGCTCGCCGGCGACGGCGGGTGATTCCGGCCGCACCCCGGCGCCGCCGAGACTGCAACCGGCGCTGGGGCAGGCCACCAGCGCCGCCAGGACCAGGATCACGGCCGTCGGTGGCTTCTGCAGGCACCTCACCGGGCTGGATTCGCCCGGCCCGCACCGCTCCTTGAGGGTTTCGCGGCCCGGGAGGGCGCGGCTCAGCCTTCGCGGTGCAGGGCCTGACCGGGCACCCAGCCTTCGGTGCCCTCGGCGGCCACCACCTGCGCCCAGCCGCTGATCTCCCGCTTGGCCAGGTACCAGGTGCCCGGCCGCAAGGTGGCCACCACCCGGGTGTAGTCGTCCAGGTGCAGCACCTCGACTTCTGCCATCACGTAGCACCAGAACGGCCCGCCGGGAGTCGGGCTCGTTGCCGATCGGGGAGCCGCCTCCGGCTCCGGGGCCGGGGAGGCCGTCGGTTGGCTCTCGGGGCGAGCAGGTGTCTCCGTCCCCTCGAACCGGGGCGGCTGGGAGTGTCCCAACGTCGCCTCGGACGCGGGAGCGAGCACGGAGCGTCGCGGCGCGCCGGGGGACGGTTCGGCGCCCCGGCCGCGCCCGGGTCGGCGGAGCAACGCCAAGCCGGCGCCGGCGGCCACTGCCAGGCCCACCGCCGCGCCCAGCGAGGGATAGGACAGCTGCAGGCGCCCGAACTCCTGGCCCAGCATGGCCCCGCCGGCTCCGGTGGCCACACCGGCGGCTGCGGCCAGCGGCAGCGACCAGCGCCGTCGCAGCACCACGGCGATGAGCTGGGCAACCAAGCCGGCCAGGGCCAACACGGCCCCGGTGAGGCCGACCAGGGTGGCCACGGGCAGGCGGCCTCCCAAACGGAGCCAGGCCTCGACGAGGCAGTTGTCGGTGGTGGCTCTCACCCGCAGCAGGCCTACCCCATAGGGGGCCACGTCGGCCAGGTCGAGGGAGACGAGGAACTCCCCCGCGGCGACGCTCTGGGAGGAGGCGGCCTGCCCCAGCCCGGCCGGGCCGAGCAGGACCTGTACCCGGGCGTTCTGCGTCCCGGCCGAGTCGATGCCCGAGAACACCAGGGCCTCGTCGTCGGCGAGAAGTAAGGGAGAGGAGAGCGAGGCGATGCGTTCCGCCTCGACCCCGTTGAACCAGGCGGTGCACGGCCCCTGCACCTGGGCGGCGGCCCGGCCGGCGCCGCCGGCGAGGAGGGCCAGCCCGCCGCAGAGCAAGACGGAGAGCAAAGCGAAACGCCGCCTGCCGGGCATCACGGGGCGACGATACCAACGGCGGCGGCCCCCACCGGGGAGGCCGCCCGGCCGGGGAGCCGATACGCTGGCTCCGATGCGGCTCCACCTGGTCACGATCTTCCCCGACTACTTCGCCTCACCCCTGGCCGCCGGGGTGGTCGGCCGGGCCATCGAGGCCAGCATCCTGCAGGTGGAGGTGGTGGACCTGAGAGGCTACGGCCTCGGCCGTCATCGACAGCTGGACGATGCTCCCTTCGGCGGCGGGCCGGGGATGGTGATGATGGTGGAGCCGCTGGCCGCAGCCCTGGAGCCGCTGGCCGGGACGCACCGCGTCCTGCTCACTCCGTCGGGGGTACCTCTGACCCAGGGGACCCTGGACCGCTGGGCCGGGGTCGAGGCGCTCACCCTCGTCTGTGGGCGCTACGAGGGGGTGGACGAGAGGGTGGCGGAGCACTTCATTGAGGAGGAGTCTTCCCTGGGCGACTTCGTGCTGGCCGGGGGAGAGGCGCCGGCGCTGGCCATCGTCGAGGGGGTGGCCCGGCTGCTTCCGGGGGCGCTGGGAAACCCCGAATCCGCCGGGGCGGAGAGCTTCCGCGATGGGCTGCTCGAAGAACCGCTCTATACGCGTCCGGCGGAGTTCCGGGGGTGGCGGGTGCCTGAGGTCCTCCTCTCCGGCGACCACGCCCGCATTGCCGCCTGGCGGCGCGAGCAGCGCTTGCAGCGAACCCGCCGGCGCCGTCCCGACTTGCTGCCCTCCGGTTTCGCAGAGGACGAGGACCGGGGCTAGACTCCCGCCGCCGGACGGCGCCCCGCCGTCCCGGTTTTGGCGCGAAGGGGTTCCCCGATGAACACGCTGGATCAGGTCGAGGCCGCCTACCTGCGCTCCGACCTCCCCGTTTTTGGGCCGGGAGACACGGTGCGGGTGCATGTGCGCGTGGTCGAGGGCGGCCGGGAGCGGGTCCAGGCCTACGAGGGCGTGGTCATCGCCCGCAGCGGCGGCGGCCTGCGGGAGACGGCCACGGTGCGCAAGGTAAGCTTCGGGGTGGGGGTGGAGCGCATCTTCCCCATCCACGCTCCCATCGTGCAGCGCATCGAGGTGATCCGCCGGGGCGATGTGCGCCGCGCCAAGCTCTACTTCTTGCGGGGCCGGGTGGGCAAGGCCACCCGTATCAAGGAGAAGCGCGACTGAGGGCGGCGTCCCGCATCTCGCTGCCCGCAGTAACGTCGCTCCCGTGACTTCGTCCCTTCCCCCCGGCTCTTCCGACGACCCGCCGGGGCCTTCTTCTCCGGCATCCTCCCCTTCCGAGCGGGCGGACGCTGCCGCCGGGGGGCATCTGCAGGCGGATCCCTTCGACCGTCCCCCGGCCCCCGACGTGGCGCCGGTAGACCCCGAGAAGGCGGCGGAGCGGGACGAGTCGCTCCACCGGCTGCGTCGGGAGGCGCGCAAGAGCGGCGACAAGAAGGCAGCCGGCCGGGCGTTCTGGAAAGAGCTGCCGATCCTCATCCTGATCGCCCTGGTGGTCGCGGTCCTGATCAAGACCTTCCTGGTGCAGGCCTTCTTCATCCCGTCGGGCTCGATGCACGACACGCTGCTCGAAGGCGACCGGGTGATGGTCAACAAGCTGGCCTATCGCTTCGGCGACCCGGCCCGGGGTGACGTCATCGTGTTCGACAACCCGCAGAACGCGGGGGACGATGGGGAGACGATCTTCGGGGCCCTGGTGCGCCACGTCGCGGAATCGCTGGGCCTCTCCTCGCCCGACTCCGCCCTGATCAAGCGGGTCATCGCCGTGGGGGGCGAGACCATCGAGATCCGCCAGAACCAGGTCTTCGTGGACGGCGTCGCCCTCGACGAGCCGTACGTGAAGGAGGGCTCCCGCATGCCGCGGTATGGCCCCCTCACCATCCCCGAGAGCCACGTGTTCGTCATGGGCGACAACCGGTCGCAGAGCACCGACAGCCGGGTGTTCGGGCCCATCCCGGAAGACTCGATCGTCGGCAAGGCCTTCATCCGGGTGTGGCCGCCGAGCCGCTGGGGCGGGCTGTAGGCGGTAGCGGGAACCGTCACACCCCCCTGGTATGTAGACGGAAGCGGGACCCGGTGGGCTGATGCGGGGGGCGGGTATCATCGCCGGAGTCCCGACCGCCGGCCGCCCGTGCCGGCCGGGGGCAATCAGGAGACCGAGATGAGCGAAGAGGATCTCGAGCGCTACGAGACCGACGTAGAGCTGCAGATCTACCAGGAGTACCGCGACGTCCTCCCCATGTTCCGCTACGTGGTGGAGACCGAGCGCCGCTTCTACCTGGCGAACAAGGTCGACCTGCACACCCGCGACACCGGCGCCGGCGTGTTCTTCGAGATCGACATGGAAGACGCCTGGGTATGGGACATGTACCGCCCCGCCCGCTTCCTCAAGAAGGTGCGCGTCCTCACTTTCCGCGACGTGAACCTGGAGGAAGTCGAGCATCCCGAGCTGCGGCCGCCCGACACCGAGCGCGATTAGGAGAGTCCGGCGAAGACCTCGCCGCCGCCTTCCTGCGCCGTCGTGGGGCTCGAATAGTGGCCCGCCGGGTAGCGGTGGGCCGCGATGAAATCGATCTGCTGGTGGCCTGGGGGAGCCGGCTGGTGGCGGTGGAGGTCAAGACTCGCCTCGGCGGCGAGCCCGTGGAGGAATTCACCGCCGCCAAGGCGGCCCGGTTGCGCCGCGCCGGGCGAGGGCTGCGTCCTTCGCCGCACCGGTACGACCTGGTGACGGTGTGCGCCCGGCGCGATGGCGTCGAGGTCCGCTGGTTGCCGGGGGTGTGCTGAGCGGGCGAGGCTACCCGGTGTGACTAGGTCGCCGCGCCCGGCGGGCTCAGGCCTCCCGCCCGTGGCGCCGCCGCCGCTCTCGGTGCCAACACGCGCGGTGCCAGTGCCGGCGAAGGTCGGGGTTGTGCTCGGGCACGACTACTAGGTGGCCCTCCCCGGCTTCGATCACCCCATGGCAGCCGGGGCAAACGTAACGCTTGCGTGCCTGGTAGGGCTGCACTAGGCCCACCGTCTCCATCGCGTGTGCATCCCCCGGCGGCAGCTGCAGGGCGGCAGGAAGAGCCGAGGCGGCGAGGTCCGGGTCGGAGGCAGAGGTCGGGGGCACGGGCGGCATGGTAGGAACCCGGGGTAGATTTGCCGGCATGTTCTCCATCAGCGACGAAGGCCCCATCCGTTGGCTCATCATGGACAACCCCTCCCGGCGCAATGCCGTGGCTCCCGGCGACTGGGGAGTGCTGGCAGACCATCTGCAGGATTTCGGCACTTCGGAGCAGCGCGCCCTGGTGATCACCGGGGCCGGCGAGGATTTCTGCTCGGGCGCCGACCTGGTGGCGGGCTTCGCTCTACACGGCGGCCCCACCATGTTCTATGAGGCGCTGCGACCCCTCAACCGCGCCGCCCGCACCCTGTACGAACTCAGCAAGCCGACGGTGGCGGCGGTCGACGGGGTGGCGATAGGGGCGGGGATGAACCTGGCTCTGGGCTGCGACGTGGTCATCGCCAGCACCCGGGCCCGTTTCTCGGAGATCTTCGTGCGGCGCGGCCTCTCGGTGGACTTCGGAGGGCTCTGGCTGCTGCCCCGGCGCATCGGCCTGGCCCGGGCCAAGGAGCTGGCCTTGACCGGCCGGATGGTGGAGGGCGAGGAGGCGGTGCACTACGGCCTGGCCGCCGAAGTGGTAGCCCCCGAAGACCTCAAGCGCCGGGCCGGCGAGGTGGCCGCCGAACTGGCCGCCGCCGCGCCGCAGGCCCAGCGCTTCGTGAAGCTGGGCCTGGACCACTCCCTCGAGATGTCCTTCGACGAGGCCCTGGAGTTTGAGGCGCAATCCCAGGCGCAGTGCCTGAGCTCGGAAGACGTCATCGAGGGGGTGACGGCCTTTCTGGAGAAGCGCCCGCCGCGGTTCACCGGGCGTTGAGCGGCCGCCGGGTGAGGCGCTCCCGGGCCCCCTTCCCGGTGTCACTCCCGTTCCCTACCTTGAAGGTGTGTTCGCGTCCGTCACCTCGGTAGCCCTGGTGGGCATCGACCCCTGCCCCGTCCGGGTCGAGGTGCATGTGGGCGGGGGCAAGGAGGCCTTTCACGTGGTCGGCCTTCCCGACACCGCGGTGCGGGAGGCCAAGGAGCGGGTGCGGGCGGCGGTGTTGTCATCGGGCTACCGGTTCCCCTTCCGGCGGCTGACGGTCAACCTGGCCCCGGCGGAGATCCCCAAGGCCGGCTCGGCCTACGACCTCCCCATTGCCCTGGGAGTGCTGGCGGCGGCCGGCCTGGTGCCCCCGGCGGTCACCGGGGTGGTGGCCCTGGGCGAGTTGGCGCTCGACGGGGGGGTGCGCCCGGCCCGCGGCGGCCTGGGAGCAGGGATCGTGGCCGCCGGCTTGGGCCGGCCCTGCCTGCTGCCGCCCGGCTCGGCGGCCGAGGCGGCGGTGGTGGGCGAGGCCCAGGTGCGCGTGGTGCGCACCCTGGCGGAGGCGGTTGCCGTGGCCCTCGGCGAAGCGGTGCCGGAGGAGCCCCCGGCGCCGCCGCCGGCAGCGGCGGGCCCGGCGGTCGACCTGGCGTGGGTGCGGGGACAGCCGTTGGCGCGTCGCGCCCTCGAGGTGGCCGCCGCCGGCGGCCACCACCTGCTGCTCGTGGGCCCGCCCGGGGCGGGCAAGACCATGCTCGCCCGGTGCCTTCCCGGGATACTCCCCTCGCTCACCCCTGCGGAGGCCCTCGAGGTGGCCCGAGCCTGGGCGGCGGCCGGTCGGCCCCGGCCGCCGGGTGATGAGCCGCCCTTCCGCAGTCCGCACCACACGGCCACCACAGCGGCGGTGGTCGGGGGAGGCAGCGGCGTCCCCGTCCCCGGGGAGCTCACGTTGGCCCATCGCGGCGTCCTCTTCCTCGACGAGCTCGGGGAGTTCCCGCCCTATCTGCTCGACGCGTTGCGCCAGCCCATCGAGGAGGGCTGGGTGCACGTGGCCCGCAAGGGCGTCTCGGTTCGCTTCCCTTGCGAGGTGCAGGTGGTGGCGGCCACCAACCCATGCCCTTGCGGCTATGCGGGGGATCGGCTGGTTGCCTGCACCTGCAGCCCTGCCGGGGTGGCCCGCTACCGGCGGCGCTTCTCCGGGCCGCTCCTCGACCGCTTCGACCTGCAGGTGGTGGTGTCCCGGCTCGACCCGGCGGAGCTGGCCGGGCCCGAGGGAGAGCCCAGCGGCGCGGTGCAGGCCCGAGTGGCGGCCGCCCGCCGCCGGCAGGATGCCCGCGCCGGCCTCAACCGCAGCCTTTCTCGCCGCGACCTGGATGCCCTCTCCTTCACCACCGCCGCCGATGCGCTGCTGCGGGCGGCGGCGGGGAGGCTGGCGCTCACCGCCCGCGGCTGGGACCGGGTGCGGCGGGTGGCTCGTACGCTGGCCGATCTGGCCGGCAGCGCCACCGTCGAGGAAGGCCACCTGGCGGAGGCCCTCACCCTGCGGGTGGCGGCATGAGCCGGGAGGCGCGGCTGCGACTGGCCTTCTGCGGGCTGCACCCGGAGCGGGCGAGGCGGCTGGTGGGCGATCTGGGCTCACCCGGGGCTGTGGTGGCGGCGCTGGCGGCAGGGCGGGTTCGGGTGCCCGAGGCGGTACGAGCCACCGCCTCCCTCGACGCGGCCGTGTGCCGGCGGCGCCTGGCGGCCCTCGAGGTCGGCTGCCTGCTCCGGGGCGACCCGGGCTACCCCCCTCACCTGAGCGAGCTTCCCGACGCTCCCGACGTGCTCTTCGTGAAGGGTCGGCTGCCGGCGGTCCCCGGGGTCGCCATTGTGGGGACGCGTCGTTGCACCCGCTACGGCCTGGGCCTGGCCCGGGTCTACGGGCAGGCCTGTGCTGCCGCCGGCTGGCCGGTGGTCAGCGGGTTGGCGCGCGGCGCCGACGCCGCCGCGCACCACGGCGTGACCGATGCCGGGGGAGTGGGGATCGCCGTCCTGGGCAGCGGGCCCGACGTCGTCTACCCGGGGGAGCACCGCTCCCTGTTGGCCGGCCTGATCGCGGCCGGCGGGGCGCTGGTGACCGAGTACCCGCCGGGCACGCGTCCCGAGCCTTGGAGATTTCCCCCTCGGAATCGCATCATTGCCGGCCTGGCCGCGGCAGTCGTGGTGGTCGAGGCCGCCGAGACGGGCGGGGCACTCATCACCGCGGCAGCCGCCCTCGAGCAGGGGCGCCACGTGTTCGCCGTCCCCGGAGACGTGGGCCGGGAGACCTCCCGGGGTTGCAACCTGCTGATCCGCGACGGCGCTACCCCCGTGCTCGACCCGGCGGATCTGGTGGCTTCTCTGTCTCTCCTGCTGGGGCCGCCGGCTTGCCCGGGCGAGGCACCCGCCGCGCCTCCCGATGCAGCCGGCCGGGCCCTGCTGGCCGCCATCCCGGCGTCGGGGAGCACTCTCGAGGCGGCCGCGGCCGCGTCCGGGCTGGGCTTGGGACCGGCCCTGGCCGCCGCCGCCCGGCTCGAGGTGGTCGGCCTGATCCGTCGCGTTGGAGGTGTAGTGCTCCCCGGTCGTTGACCGGCGGCGGCGGTCGGGCCACGATGAGAGGGTGAGCCCTCTTCCCGACTGCCCCGAGTGGGCCGGCGGCCCCGTGGCCGCCTACCTGGAGCGCCTCGCCGCCGAACGCGCCCTGTCCCCGCACACTCTGGCGGCCTATCGCCGCGATCTAGGGCAGTTCTTCGATTTCTGCCACCGGCGGGGGCATCGGTCCTTGGGCGAAGTGGATCGCATGGCGGTGCGCCGCTTCCTGTCCCACCTCGCCACTCGCGGCTATGCGCGGAGATCGGCCGCTCGCAAGGCTTCGGCCGTGAGGGCCTTCTTCGCCGACGCCACTCGCCGGGGGCTGGCTGCGGCCAACCCGGCCGACGGGGTGCCGGCGCCCAAGCGACCGCAGCACCTGCCGCGAGCCCTGCCGGCGGCGACCCTGGGGCGGTGGCTCGACGCCCTCGACGGTGCCGACCCGCTCACCCGCCGCGACCGGGCCCTGCTCGAGGTGCTGTACGGCACCGGCCTGCGTGTCGCCGAGGCCGCCTCGCTCAGCGTGGCGGCGGTCCGGGACGCCCAACTGCTGCGGGTGCAGGGCAAGGGGGGTAAGGAGAGGGTGGTGCCTGTCGCCGGCCAGGCGCGGGCAGCCGTGCAGCGCTATCTGGAGGAGGGACGGCCCGCCCTGGCCCGAGAAGCTGCGGGCGACGCCCTGTGGGTGGGGGAGCGGGGCGCGCCCCTGGGAGTCAGGGGGATCAGGCGGGTGGTGCGAGCACGCCTGGGCACTTTCCCCCATGCCCTGCGCCACTCCTTCGCCACCCACTTGCTGGAAGGAGGCGCCGATCTGCGCACCGTCCAGGAGCTGCTGGGACATCGCGAACTGGCCACTACCCAGGTCTACACTGCCGTGACCCGCCAGCACCTCAGGTCTACGTATGACCGTTCCCACCCCCGCGCCTAACCCGCTCGATCGCATCGAGGAGGCCTGGCGACGCTTCAAGGAGGAAGGTGACGAGCGGTCGCGCGGAGCGCTGATCCTGCACTACTCGCCGCTGGTGAAGTTCGTCGCCGGCCGGGTAGGGGTCGGTTTGCCGCGCAACGTGGAGCAGTCGGACTTGATCTCCTACGGGATGTTCGGGCTGATCGACGCCATCGACAAGTTCGAGCCGGCGCGGGGCATCAAGTTCGAGACTTACGCGGTCAACCGCATCAAGGGAGCCATCCTCGACGAGCTGCGCGCCCTCGACTGGGTGCCGCGCTCGGTGCGTGCTCGGGCCCGCGAGATCCAGCGCTCCCTCAGCGAGCTCGAGCACCAGCTGCATCGCTCCGCCACCGACGAGGAGCTGGCCGAGCACATGGGCCTGTCCGTCTCCACCCTCCAGGACCAGTTGGGTGAGATCGCCACGCTCGGTTTCGTAGCCCTCGACGAGCTCGTCGATCCCGGAGAGCGGGGTTCGGCCGCCATCGGCGACCTGGTGGCGGATCCCCGGGCGGTGGACCCGGGGGGTTCCTTCGAGCAGCAGGAGAGCCGCTACGTCCTCATCGACGCCATCAACCGCCTCGCCGAGCGAGAGCGGTTGGTGATCACCCTCTACTACTACGAGGGCCTGACCCTGGCGGAGATCGGGGCGGTCTTGGGGGTGACTGAGTCCCGCATCTGCCAGATCCACACCAAGGCGGTGATGAGCCTGCGCAACCGCCTCATGGAGCCGGGGCAGCGGCCCGGCTGAGCGGCGCCGCCCCGGGCGCAGGCTCCAGCAGCCGGCTGCCGCCTATACTCTCGCCGATTCCACACGTCCGCCGCAACCTCCCGCGGTCGGGATGCCTCCGGGCTCCCGGGGAGGCCGAGGGCGGGCGGAGGCCCAACCGAAAGAACAGGAGGCAGCAACGGTGGCCAACGTCACCATGCGAGAGCTGCTGGAGGCTGGAGTCCACTTTGGGCACCAGACCCGGCGCTGGGATCCCAAGATGCGCCCGTACATCTTCTCGGAGCGCAACGGGATCCACATCATCGACCTGCGGCAGACCCTGGAGGCTTGCGAGCGCGCCCACAGCCTGGTGCGCGACGTCACCGCCGGCGGAGGCACGGTCCTTTTCATCGGCACCAAGAAGCAGGCTCAGGCGGTCATTTCTGAGGCGGCCACCGAAGCCGGGATGCCCTATGTGAACCATCGTTGGCTGGGCGGCATGCTCACCAACTTCACCACGATCCACAAGCGGATCCTCTACATGCGCGAGCTGCAGCGCATGCAGGCTTCGGGGGAGATGGAGGGCCTGCCCAAGAAGGAACGCCTCCACCTGCATCGCGAACTGGAGAAGCTCCAGACGGTGCTCGGCGGGGTCGCCGACCTCCATCGCCCCCCCGACGCGGTGTTCATCATCGACGTTCGGACCGAGGCGATTGCCGTCAAGGAAGCCAAGCGGATGGGCATTCCCATCATCGCCGTGGTCGACACCAACTGCGACCCGGACCTGGTGGACCTGGTGATCCCGGGCAACGACGACGCCATTCGGTCGGCCCAGCTCATGGCCGACCTCATCGCTTCGGCCGCCGCCGAAGGGCGTCAGCTGACCGAGGCTCGGGGCAAGGATGCCGGGCGGCGCCCCGAGGCGCCGGCGCAGAGCAGAGAGGTGGCACAGGATGCCTGAGATCTCCACCAACGACGTCGTGGCACTGCGCAAGGCCACGGGCGCCGGGATGATGGACGCCAAGCGCGCCCTGGCCGACGCCGGCGGTGATCTGGAGAAAGCCAAGGACCTGCTGCGCGAGCGCGGCCTGGCCGACGCGCGTAAGCGCTCCGCTCGCGTGACCACCCAGGGGGCCATCGGGCACTACCTGCACTACCAGGCCGACCGCCCCGTCATCGGGGTCCTGGTGGAGCTGGCCGCCGAGACCGACTTCGTGGCCAAGAGCCCCGATTTCCAGCAGGCGGCCCGCGACCTGGCGATGCACGTGGCCGCGGCGCGGCCCCGCTGGGTGCGCCGTGAAGACGTCCCCGAGGACATCCTCGCCCACGAGAAGGAGCTCATCGCCGCCCAGGCCCGCAACGAGGGCAAGCCGGACAAGGTGGTCGACAAGATCGTCGAAGGCCGCCTGCGGGTGTTCTACGAGGAGCACGTCCTTTACGACCAGCCCTTCGTCAACCCCGAGAAGTTCCAGGGCACCGTCGGTGAGATGGTCAACGGCCTGGCCGGCTCCATGGGGGAGAACATCTTGGTGCGGCGTTTCTCCCGCATCGGGGTAGGGGAGCCCATCACCTAGATGGGCCGGCGTGTCGCCCTCAAGCTCTCCGGCGAGGCCTTTGCCGACCCCGCATTGCAGTACGGCATCGACCCGGCCACGGTGCGGCGCCTGGCCGGGGAGATCGCCGAGGTCGCGGCCGAAGGGCATCAGGTCGCCGTAGTGGTAGGGGCGGGCAACATCTTCCGAGGGCTGTCGTCGGCGGCGGCGGGCATGGATCGGGCCAACGCCGACTACATGGGGATGCTGGCCACCGTGCTCAACGCGATGGCCCTGCGCGACGCCATCGAGGCGGCCGGGGGGGTAGCGCGCGTACAGACGGCCATCCGCATCGAGCAGGTGGCCGAGCCCTACATCCGGCTGCGCGCCATCCGCCATCTGGAGAAGGGGCGCGTGGTGGTCTTCGCCGGGGGTACGGGCAACCCCTACTTCACCACCGACACCGCGGCCGCGCTGCGGGCCGCGGAGATCGGGGCCGAGGCCGTGCTCAAGGCCACCAAGGTGGACGGGGTCTACGACGCCGACCCGGTGCATCACCCCGGCGCGCGGCTCTTCCAGGAGCTGCGCTACCGCGAGGTGCTCGAGCGAGATCTCCGGGTGATGGATGCCACCGCCATTACGATGTGCCTGGAGAACAGACTGCCCATCAGGGTCTTCAACATCTCCGTACCGGGCAACATCGCTCGGGCGGTCCGGGGGGAGGCAGTGGGGACCCTGGTCCATTGAGGAGGAGGCACCGGTGATCGAGGAGACCCTCCTGGACGGCGAGGTCAAGATGGATCACGCGGTGACCCATCTCCAGTCGGAGTTCACCACCGTGCGGACCGGGCGGGCCAATCCGGCGATCATGCATCGGGTGATGGTGGACTACTACGGGAGCCCTACTCCGCTGCAGCAGCTGGCCTCGTTCTCCGTTCCGGAAGCCCGCTTGCTGCTGGTACACCCTTACGACCGATCCACCATCGGCACCATCGAGCGCGCCATCCTCGCTTCCGAGCTGGGCCTGAACCCGAGCAACGACGGCACCGTGATTCGCCTGGCCTTCCCGCCTCTCACCGAGGAGCGGCGCCGCGAGCTCATCCGGCTGGTGCGGCACATGGCCGAGGAGGCCCGAGTGGCGGTGCGCAACGTGCGGCGCCACGTCAAGAAGGAACTGGAAGCTCTCTCCGGGGAGGTGTCGGACAACGACATCGAACGCGCCGAGAAGGAACTGGAGGACGTCACCCACCGCCACGTGGCCCGGATCGACGAGCTGCTCGCCCACAAAGAGGCCGAGCTGCTCGAGGTCTAGCTGCGTGGACGGCGGCGAGGAGGAGCGGTGAGCCGCAAGGGAGATGACGACGGGTTCCATCCCCACCCGGGAGACCCCTGGCACCCGGGGTGGAGCTCGGAGGACGAGGCTGCTCCCGGCTCTGCCCCCGCCGGGGAGGAACGCGAGGTCCCTTCACCCGCGGGCGAGCCGGTCGCCCGACGTCGGTCGCGGCGCGAACGCGGGCGCAAAGGGCGTAAGGCGGAGCCGGAGCCGGTGCCGGGGATGGAGCCGCCGCCTCCGGCAGAGGTGGTAGAGCCGACTGAGGACGAGGTGCTGCCTCCCGGCTGGTGGGCGGCACCCCCAGCGGAGAGCCCCCCAGGCGTTCGGGTCGAAGCGGGTGAAGAAGCCGTCGAAGAGGCGGAGGTGGGGGAGGCCGCCGGAGGAGCCGCCGAGGCGGCCGTCCCGCTGTTCCCCTGGTGGCCTTCCGCCCCCGCAGAGCCGCCGGCGGTGGCGTCTCAGCCGCCCGCCGAGCCGCCGGCAGAGGTCGAGCCCGAGACCCCGGGGTACGAACGTGGGGCGGCTTCTGCGGTGCCGCTCGACCTGGGGCCGGGGGGAGGCCTTCCGGCGGCGGTTGAGCCGGAGCGGTCCTGGGAGGAGCCTGAGGAGACCTCGGCGCCGGCGCCCGACGTGCCCGGCGCGGTGAGTGCAGCCGACGAGACGGAAGCCCCGGTTGGAGTCGACGCCGGGGAAGCGGTGGGCGTGGCCGAAGAACTGGAGCGGGTCGCCGCCGCGCTGCTGGCCGAGATCGGTGAGGAACCCGATGTCGCCCTGTTGCCGGGTTCCGTCGGGAAGGTCGAGGGGGAGGATCTCGAGGGGACCGAAGTGGCGTTTGCCGGGGAGGAAGCCTCCCGGGAGGAAGTCGCCGAGGAGGGACCCGCCGGGGATCAAATCGCTGCGGAAGAGATCGCCGAGGTAGAGGCGGTGGAGGGCCCGGCGGAGCCGCCGTGGTCCGTGCCCCGAGGTCCCGGGGCGCTGGTGCCGTTCCCCGAGGTAGAGGGCCATGGGGAATGGCCCGCAGGCGAGAGGCTCCCCGTGTCCGAGGGCCGAGAGGCCCTCGAGGGGGAGTCTTTCGTGGAGGGCGAGCCTCTCGAACGGCAGGGGCTCCTCGAGAGGCAGGAAGGGGAGCCGCTCCTCTCTCTGGAGGAGCCGTCTTTGTGGGCGGAGGGGGAGCCTCCGGCCGGCGTAGGGGAGGCCTTGGGCGGCGAGGAGCCGACGATGGTTGGAGACGAGACGCTGCTCCCGCCCGCGGAGGATCTGGGCCTGGAGGCTCCCGGCCTCGTCCTGGCCTCGTGGGAAGTGCCGGAAGATGAGGGCCGTGCCGGGGAGGCGGGCGCCCGCGGCGAGACGGGGGGGCTGGGCACTGAGGCTGCCGGGGCAGAGGAGGCGGCCTCGGTCGCCGAGGTGGAGATCGACGAGTGGTTGGCCTTCGTGGAAGGGGTGCCCGCGGGAGGGCCGCCTCCGGGCCGCTTCCCCCCGATACCCGCCGTAGTCCCTGCGCCCGAGGCGGAGGCGCTTCCGGCTCCCGGTGAGGAGGCGGTTCCGGCCGACGAGGCCCGGCCGGCGAGCCCCCGTGAGCGGCGCCGCGGCTGGTTCCGCCGAGGGCGGAAGCCGGTCGAGGAAGAGGAAGAGGAAGAGGAAGAGGTCGCCGCGCTTGTCGAGGCTGCGGCGGGACCGGCCCGGGAACCGGCCGAGGAAGGACCCGGGCCACAGCCCCCACCCTGGGCTCCCGACATGACGGGGACCGCGCTGGAGGTCGAGGCAACACAGGCGGGAGAGGCGGCGGAAGAGGGGACGCTCCTTTCGGCCGAGGAGGAAGAGGTCGGGGCCGAGGCCGCCTGGGCCGCCTGGGAGGCCGGGGACGAGGGGGCCCGGCCGGGCACCGAAGAAGCCGGCCGGTTGCTGCCGGAAGAGCCCGCGCCCGCCCGGTCCTGGCCGGCGGCGCCGCAGCCGCCGGCGGGAAGGGCCCCGGTTGGCTACCAGGAACCCGCCGCGGAGGATGCCGAGCCTTGGCAAAGCGCCGAGTGGGCCGGGGAACCCGCGGCGGCGGCCGCCGCCTGGTACGCCGAGGTGGATGAGGACGAGGTCGATGTGCCTGCGGCGTCGCTGCCCGAGGACGACTGGGAGTCGGCCGACGAGGGCTGGGCTCCAGCAGCGGAGGCCGTTCCCGGGAGTGGGGCGGCCCGGCCGCAAGGGCCGGGAGGTGCCCGAGCCGGCGCACCCATCCTGGGGGTGGACGGTGGGGGAGCCGGGGGGCCCGCGGCGGGTTGGGCCGCGGCGGAGGATCTAGAGGAAGCACTGGAGGAGACAGAAGAGGACTGGGGGGCGGAGTCGGTCGCCGCCGAACTAGACGAGGCGGAGGAGGGGGTGGGGGTTCCCTCGGCGGAGGAACTGGAAGCAGAGGGCTGGGAGAGGTTCCCCGAGCCCGGCGAGCAACCGGCTTTGCACCCCGAAGGCCCTTTCCCGGCGGCCGGGCCGGCCGTCGTGGAGCGGGTGGAGAGCCCGAGCCTCGAGGCAGCCGGGTGGGAGACCTTCCCGGAGCCCGGGGTACGAGCCCCCCGGTGGCCTGAGGAACCGGTGGCGGCCGGGCCGGCGCGCCTCCCGGGGCCGGAGCCCGTCTTCCCCGAGGACCGGGGTGGGGAGGCTCCCGGAGCCGAGGCGGAGCCGTGGCTGCCCGATGAAGAGGATGAAGAGGACGGTGAGGAGGAGCCCTATCCGCAGCGGCCGGCGGCCGCGGCCTTCCCCGGCGCGGCTCGAGCCTCCCGTGTGGACGAGCCGACCATGGAGATCCCGCCCCCGGACGTCTACGACTTCGAGGGCCCGAAGCCCCGTCATGGGGGCTTCGGAGAAGGCGCTCTGGGTGGCGCGCCGACCATGGAGCACCGCGGTCTGGCGGAGGAGATGGCTGCGGCCGACACCGCCGAGACCGAGTTGCAGGCGTTGTCGGCCCCGATGGCGGGGCTCGAATCCGGGGTGGTGGGCTTCGAGGACGTCGCCCACCTCGGCGGTGAGGAAGGAGTGGGCCTCCCCGCACGGTCCGACCTTGCGATGCGGGTGGCGACGGGGATGGTGCTCGCCGCCCTGCTGCTCGGCTCGCTTTGGGTGGGCGGGGAGTTCCTGGCCGGGTTCGTAGGGCTCATGGCCTTCCTCGGCCTGACCGAGTTCTTCGGGGCGCTGCGCCGCCACGGGTACCAGCCGCTGGCCCTCTTCGGCTTGCCGGCGGGCATCGGGATCCTCGTCGGCACCTGGTTCTACGGCCTGGTGGCCATTCCTGTAGCCACCGTGGCGGCCACCATCCTGGCTTTCTTCTACTACGCCTTCGCCCCCCAGCGCCGCGATGCCCTGACCAACGGGGGGCTCACCATCCTGGGGGCGCTGTGGGTCACCGGCACCGCTGCTTTCGCCTTTCCCATCGCGGCTTCAACCGACTTTCGGCTGCTCATCCTGGCCGTCGCCGCCACGGTGATCGCCACCGACGTCGGGGCCTTCTTCGCCGGCCGGGCCTGGGGGTCGCGCCCAATGGCCCCGGTGCTCTCCCCCCATAAGACCTGGGAAGGCCTGGCCGGAGGGGTGGTGCTCGGCATCGGCGCCGCGGTGGCCATGGGCCACTTCTTCGACGAGATCGGCATCCGGGCCGGCGTGATCCTGGGGCTGGTGGTGGCGGTGATGGCCCCGCTCGGCGACTTGGCCGAGTCGATGGTCAAGCGCAGCCTGGGGGTGAAGGACATGGGCTCGATCCTGCCCGGCCACGGCGGCATCCTCGACCGCGTCGATGCTTTCCTCTTCGTCCTCCCCGCGGCCTGGGTGCTGTTCGAGACGATGGGACTGCTGCGCTGAGGCCGCTGATCGTCCTGGGGGCCACGGGCTCCATCGGGCGCCAGGCCCTCGAGGTGGCGGCGGCCCTCGGGATGGAAGTGCGGGGCCTGGCCGCCGCCCGGGGATCGGAGGCGTTGCTCTCACTGGCCAGGGAGCACCCGGCGGCGCAGGTGGCGGTCGCCGCCCCCGCCGGATCGGAGCGGGCTCAGGTCTCCGCCGAGGTGGGGGAGCGGGCTCGCTTTGGGCCGGAAGCCCTCGTCGAACTGGCCTCCGCTCCGGGGAGCATCGTGCTCAACGGCGTGGTCGGGGCGGCCGGCCTGGCGGCGTCGGTGGCCGCCCTGGAGGCGGGGAACCGGCTCGCCCTGGCCAACAAGGAGAGCCTGGTGGCCGGAGGGCCGGTGCTGGAAGCAGCACAACGGCGGGGCAGAGCCGAGCTTCTACCGGTGGACTCGGAGCACTCGGCGCTGGCCCAGTGCCTGGCGGGCGAGGACCCGGCCTCGATTCGGCGCCTCCTGCTCTCTGCGTCGGGAGGCCCCTTCCGCGGCCGTGCCCGGGCCGATCTGGCGACGGTGACCGTGGCCGAAGCGCTGGCTCACCCCACATGGCGCATGGGCCGGCGCATCACCGTCGACTCCGCCACGCTGATGAACAAGGCCTTCGAGGTGATCGAAGCCCATTGCCTGTTCGGAGTGCCCTACGAGGCGATCGAGGTGGTCGTCCATCCCCAGAGCGTCGTGCACAGCCTGGTGGAGTTCGTCGATGGTTCCATCAAAGCCCAGCTGGGCCCCCCCGACATGCGAATCCCCATCCAATATGCTCTCACCTACCCGCAGCGGCTGCCGGCGGTGGCTCCCGCTTTCGACCTGGTGGGAATGGGCCTCACTTTCGAAGCGCCGGATCTCGAGGCCTTCCCTTGCTTGCGGCTCGGCTACGAAGCGGGACGGGCGGGAGGGTCGGCGCCGGCTGTGCTGAACGCCGCCGATGAGATCGCGGTGCGGGCTTTCCTCGACGGGCGCATCGGCTTCGGCTCGATTCCCCTGGTGGTCGAGCAGGCCCTGCAGGCGGTGCCGTGGCGCCCGGTGGCGACTGTGGAGGAGGTGCTGGCGGTTGATGCCGAGGGTCGGGCGGCGGCCTTGGCCGCGCTGGGCGCCTCCTGCTAGGCGGCCTCGACGGGTAACTTGAGGGGCCGCAGTGCGGCTTGCAGTCGATCGGCAGGACGGGAGAGCATGAGCGGCGGCATCCTCGTGATCGTCGGGATCATCGTGATCGTGATGGTCCACGAGACGGGCCACTACCTTGCGGCGCGCTCCGTGGGCATGAAGGTCACGGAGTTCTTCTTCGGTTTCGGCCCCCGCCTGTGGTCCACCCGCCGGGGCGAGACCGAATACGGGGTCAAGGCCCTGCCCCTGGGCGGCTACGTGCGCATCATCGGCATGAACCCCCTGGAAGAAGTGCCGCCGGAGGACGAAGGCCGCACCTATCGCGACAAGCCCTTCTGGGCAAAGTCGCTGGTGGTGCTGGCCGGCTCCGCCACCCACTTCCCCCTGGCCTTCCTGCTGTTCTACCTGGTGGTGTCGGGCATCGGCCTCCCGGTGCGCACCACCACCGTGGACAGCGTGCAGGCGACCCTCGACAGCGGCCTCCCTACGCCCGCGGCCCAGGCCGGACTCCTGCCCGGCGACACGGTTGTGTCCCTGGACGGCGTGCCCACCCCGGAGTGGGAGGACCTGGTGGACGCCATCACCGCCCGGCCCGGCAGGGAGGTGGTTGTTGGGGTGGATCGGGGCGGGCAGTTGCTCGATTTCGAGGTGACCTTGGCGTCGGTGGACGACGAGGCCGGCGGCCAACGGGGCTATCTCGGAGTGGCGCCCGGGGCTCGCACCGAAAGGGCCGGCCCGGTGGAGGGGTTGGGCGAGGCGGGCAAGTCGCTGGGCAACGCGGTGGTGGCCAGCGGGCGCGGACTGTGGGACCTGGTGGTGGGAGTACCCCGCCTGGTGGGGGCGGTCTTCGGGGGCGACGCCGATGAACTGGGGCCCAACCGCCCGGTGAGCCCGATCGGGTTGGTGGGCTTCGCCGGCGACCTGGGCGCGGGCTACGCCCTGCAACTGGTGGCCTACGTGGCGGTCTTCGTCGGCGTGCTCAACGTGATACCGCTGTACCCCCTAGACGGCGGCCACTTCGCCGTGGCTCTCTACGAGAGGGTGCGGGGACGGCCCGCCGACTGGCGCAAGCTGATGCCGGTGGCGGCAGCGGTTGTTGCCTTCCTGGTGATCATCGGCCTGCTCGCCATCTACCTGGACATCGCCCACCCCTTCAACCTGGGATGACCTTGCCGACCTCGCCACCCGAGATGACCTTTGCCCGGCGCCCCACCCGGCGCCTATCGCTCGGCGGAATCCCCGTAGGGGGCGGGGCCCCGGTGACGGTGCAGTCGATGACCACCACTCGCACCGCCGACGTGGAGGCCACCCTGGCGCAGGTCTATGCCCTGAAGGGGGCGGGAGCCGACATCGTGCGGATCACCTGCAACGACGTGGAAGCCGCCCAGGGGCTCGCCGAGATCGTGCCCCGCTCCCCGGTGCCCATCGTGGCCGACATCCATTTCCAGTACCGGCTGGCCCTGGCGGCGCTGGAGGCGGGGGTGGCCGGCCTGCGCCTCAACCCGGGCAACATCCGCAACCCGGCGCACGTGCGGGCCGTTGCCGCCGCTGCGGCGGAGCGCGGGGTGCCCATCCGCGTCGGGGTGAACGCCGGGTCGCTCGACCCTGAGCTGCTGGCTCGCTACGGCGGCCCGGTCCCCGAGGCGCTGGTCGAGTCGGCTCTGTACGAGATCGGCCTCCTCGAGGAGGCGGGCTGCACGGACGTCAAGGTGTCGGTGAAGCACGCCCACGTGCCCTCGATGGTGGCGGCCTACCGCCTGCTGGCAGAGCGCACCGACCGGCCCTTGCACCTGGGGGTCACCGAAGCGGGTCCGCCGCCCGGGGGGCTGATCAAGTCGGTAGCCGGGATCGCCACCCTCCTCATGGAGGGCATCGGCGACACCATCCGCTTCTCGCTCACCGCCGATCCGGTGGAGGAGGCGGAGGCGGGGCGGCGGTTACTCGAGGTGCTGGGCTTGCGGGAGCGGCGCGGGCTGGACCTCATCGCCTGCCCCTCGTGCGGTCGGGCCGAAGTGGACGTCATCGCCATCACCCGCGAGGTGGAGCGTCGCCTGCAGGCCGAGGGGCTCTCGCTGCAAGTGGCCGTCATGGGCTGCGTGGTGAACGGGCCGGGAGAGGCCCGCCAGGCCGACCTCGGCATTGCCGCCGGCAAGGGGAAGGGCCACCTGTTCGTCAAAGGTCGGGTGGTGCGGGTGGTTCCCGAGGCGGAGATGGTGGACGCCCTGGTCGAAGAGGGTCGGCGCCTGGCCGCTGAAGGGGTCGAGGCCCGCCTGGCGGCGGCCGACGCCGGGGTCGCCGACCTGGCGGCGCAGGCGGCCGCCGACTTGCGGGAGGCCCAGGGGGACGCCAACCGCACCGCAGAGCGACGGGCCCGGGTCGCCGACGCGGCCTCGGGCGACTGAGCCCGGGCTATCCTCCGGCGCCGACTCTCGGCGAGGAGCCCCGTGCGCTGGTCCCAGGCTTTCATCCCTACCCTGCGGCAGGATCCGGCCGATGCCGAAGCCGCCAGCCACCGGCTGCTGGTGCGCGGCGGTTTCATCCGCCAGCTGATGAGCGGTTCCTACTCGCTGCTGCCGCTGGGGAGGCGGGTCGCCGCCAAGGTGGAGGCCATCGTCCGCGCCGAGATGAACGCCATCGGGGGCCAGGAGTTCTTGCTCCCGGTGGTCCATCCGGGAGAAGTCTGGAAGCGCACCGGGCGCTGGGACACCGTGGACGAGATCATGGTGAAGTTCCGTGACCGGCGGGGCGTGGACCTGCTGTTGGCCATTACCCACGAGGAGATCTTCACCCTGCTCGCCGCCGAACTGTCCTCCTACCGCCAACTGCCCCAGCTCTGGTACCACCTGCAGACCAAGTTCCGCGACGAGCCGCGTCCCAAGGCCGGACTGCTGCGGGTGCGGGAGTTCACCATGAAGGATTCCTACTCCTTCGATGTGGATCAGGCCGGCCTCGACCGCCAGTTCGACAACCACTATGCCGCTTACACCCGGATCTTCCGGCGCACCGGTCTGGAGCCCCTCGCGGTGCAGGCCTCCTCCGGGGTCATGGGTGGCTCGGAATCGGTGGAGTTCATGGTGCCCAGCGAGGCCGGCGAGGACCTCATCGCCGTGTGCCGGTCCTGCGGCTACGCCGGGAACGTGGAGAGGGCCGCTTCGGTTCCCGCCCCGGTGGAGGACGCCCCCTGGGATGGCCCGCCGGAGCGGTTCCCCACTCCCGGGGTGCGAACCATCGCCGCCCTCGAGGCGCACGGGGACTTCGCCGCCGCGGGGCGGCAGATCAAGACCATGGCCTACGTGGTGGACGGGCGCCTCACGCTGGTCCTGCTGCGCGGGGACCACGAGGTCATGGAGCAGAAGCTCATCGACGGCCTGGGGACCCAGAACATTCGACCCGGCCATCCCGACGAGATTCGTGAAGCGCTGGGCGCGCTGCCGGGCAGCCTGGGCGCGGTGGGCGTCACCGGGTTCCCCGTCATCGTCGACCCGGCGCTGCGGGGACGGCGCAACATGGTGACCGGCGCCAACCAGGATGACTGGCACCTGCGAGGGGTCACCGTGGAGCGGGACATCGCGGTCGACCGCTGGCTCGATGTGCGCCGCGTCGAGGCGGGGGAGGGCTGCTCCGCCTGCGGGGCGCCGCTGGAGGTCTTCAAGGCCATCGAGGTGGGCCACATCTTCAAGCTGGGCACCAAATACAGCGAGGCCCTGGGGGCCCGGGTGCTCGACGAGGAGGGCCGGGAGTGTCCCATCATCATGGGCTCCTACGGCATCGGGGTGGGTCGCCAGGTGGCGGCCGTGGTCGAGGCCCACCACGACGAGGCGGGGATCGTGTGGCCGGTGAGCGTGGCTCCCTTCGAGGTGGTGGTGACCAGCGTGGCGGCCGATGCCGGTACGACGGCCGCCGCCGAGGAGGTCTATCGCGGCCTGCTGGAGCGGGGGATCGAGGCGCTCATCGACGATCGCGAGGAGCGGCCCGGGGTGAAGTTCGCCGACGCTGAGTTGATCGGCATCCCCTTCCGGATCACCGTGGGGCCGCGGCGCCTGGCCGAGGGCAAGGCCGAGGTGATGCGGCGGCAGGGGAGGGTCACCGAGGAGATGGCCCTGGAGGAGGCCGCTGCCCGGGTGGCCGCCGCCGTCATCGCCGAGCGCTGACAGACGCCGCTATGGGCCGCGGGGGCGGCCCAATGTCGGCGCGTCCCCTCTGGTACAATGTGATGTAACCGAACGCACGCGACGAGTGGGCGCCCTGGTGCCCACTCTTTCTTTGAGGAAGGACCGATGGACGACCTGGAGGCGCGACTCTGGGACCTGTTCGGGCCGTATCTCGCCGCGGAAGGCATCGAGCTGGATGATCTCGAGGTCCGCGGCGGGGGAGGGGCCCGGCTGGTGCGCGTCAGCCTCGACGCTCCCGGCGGGATGGATGTGGAAGCCATCGCCCGGGCGTCGCAGGGCCTGTCGCGCCTACTGGACCAGGCCGACGCCTTGGCGGGGGCCTACACCCTGGAAGTGGGGTCCCCCGGCCTGGAGCGTGACTTGCGCCGTCCGGCACAGTTCGCCAAGGCGGTGGGCCGCGAAGTCGTGCTCACCACCCGCGACCCGCTGGCCGGGAGCCGCCGGCACCGGGGCGTGCTCGACGAGGTCACCGACGAGACGGTGACGCTGCGTCTCGCCGAAGGGACGCGACACATACCCTTCGGCCAAGTGGCGCAAGCCCGGACGGTGTTCCGGTGGGAGAAGGCCCCCAAGCCGGGGCACAAGCGAGGTTGACGATGGACTTCATGGACGAACTGCAGGCTCTGGAGCGGGAGAAGGGCGTCCCCGCCGACGCCATCCTCGACGCCCTGGCCAATGCTCTGGTGTCCGCCTACAAGCGCACCCCCGGGGCGGCCGAGGAGGCGAGGGTCACCATCGACCCCGACACCGGGGAGATCACGGTCTACGGCCAGGAGCTCGACGAAGACGGCAACGTGACCCGGGAGTGGGTGGACACCCCCGAGGACTTCGGCCGTATTGCCGCCCAAACGGCCAAGCAGGTGATCGTGCAGCGCCTGCGCGACGCCAAACGGGCGCAGGTGTTCGACACGTACGAGGGCCGGGAAGGCGATCTGGTGACCGGCATCGTGCAGCAGTCCGATCACCGCTCGGTGATCCTGGACCTGGGCAACGCCGACGCGGTGATGCCCTCAGGCGAGCGGATCCCCTACGAGCGGCTGGAGCGCGGAGCCCGGGTGAAGGCCCTCATCCTCGAGGTGCGCGGCGAGGCCAAGGGCCCGCAGATCGTGGTGAGCCGCAGCCATCCCGACTTCATTCGCCGCCTCTTCGAACTCGAGGTTCCCGAACTGGCCGACGGCACCATCGAGATCCGGGCCATCGCCCGCGACGCCGGGCACCGCACCAAGATCGCGGTGGCCTCCAGCGACGCCAACGTCGATCCCGTGGGCGCTTGCGTGGGGGCGCGAGGCTCGCGGGTGCGCCAGGTGGTCAACGAGTTGCGCGGCGAGAAGGTCGATATCGTGGAGTGGCGGGACGACGTCCGCCAGTTCATCGCCGAGGCCCTCAGCCCCGCCAAGGTGCGCCAGGTGATCCTCGACGAGGAGTCGCGCACCGCCACCGTGGTGGTGCCCGATCACCAACTGTCTCTGGCCATCGGCAAGGAAGGGCAGAACGCCCGCCTGGCCGCTCGGCTGAGCGGCTACCGCGTCGACATCCGTTCGGAGACCGAGCAGGCTGGGGGCGCTGCTCCCGGAGGCGAGGGTGTGCCCGCCCCACCCCCGGAGGCGGAGGCGCCGGTGGAGGAGGCGGCAGCCGCGGTCGGCGAGGCGGCGGGGGAAGCCCCGGCCCTCTCGGCCGAAGAGCCGGCTTCTGAGCCTGCGGCCGGCGCGCCTTTCGACGAAGCGGGCGAAGTGGGCGACGACGGGGTCGACGACGAGGGCGAGGGTGAGGGCGAAGAGGACGACGACGAGGGTGAGGGCGAAGAGGATCGCTAGCCGCGGCCGGAGCCCTGCTTCCGCCGTGGCACAATGAACCGACCAGCAGACCGAGGACGCCGCGATGCGCGCATACGAACTAGCCCGGGAATTGGGCGTTGAGTCCAAGGATGTCCTGGCGCGCGCCGCCGAACTGGGCATCACCATCTCCTCGGCCTCTTCCGGCCTCGACGGTGACACCGCCGCCCTCCTGCGTCTGGCTTTCGAGGAAGAGGCCGCCGCCGCGCCGGAGGCTTCGCCGGCGGCTCCCGCCGCCCGCCCTGCGCCTCCGCCTGCGGCGCCGCCTCCGGCACCGCCGGTGCCCGCGATCCCCACGCTGGCCGTGCGCGCCGGGGTGACGGTGGCCGGCCTGGCCGAGGCTGCCGGGAGGCCCGTAGGCGACGTGGTGAAGATCCTGCTGGCTCGCGGCCAGATGGCCGGGGCCGCCCAGCCGGTCCCGGCGGACCACCTGGAAGCCGTGGCTGCCGCTCTGGGGTTCGCCGTCCGGATCGAGGAAGCTCCGGCCGCCCCGGCTGCGGCGGCTCCTTCGCGTCCGGCAGCGGCAGCGTCCCGGCCCACCGGGACGGTGCACCGTCCTCCGGTGGTCACCGTCATGGGCCACGTGGACCACGGCAAGACCAAGCTGCTCGACCGTATCCGCACCGCCAACGTGGTGGCCGAGGAAGCCGGGGGTATCACTCAGCACATCGGGGCCTATCAGGTCCGCCTCGGCGACCGGCGGATCACCTTCATCGACACCCCGGGCCATGAGGCCTTCACCAGCCTGCGGGCACGCGGGGCCGAGGTCACCGACATCGTGGTGCTGGTGGTGGCCGCCGACGACGGGGTCATGCCCCAGACGGCGGAGGCCATCAGCCACGCCAAGGCCGCCGGCGTCCCCATCGTGGTCGCCATCAACAAGATGGATCTGCCGGGGGCGGACCCTTACGGGGTGCGCGCCCAACTCACCGAGCACGGCCTATTGGTGGAGCAGTTGGGGGGCGACGTGGTCAGCGCCGAGGTGTCGGCCCTCACCGGAGACGGCATCGAGCAGCTGCTGGAGTACCTCGACCTCATCGCCGAACTGGAGGAGTTCTCCGCCGATCCCACCGCCCCGGCCTCGGGCACGGTGATCGAGTCCGAGCTCGACCGGGGGCGCGGGCCCCTGGGGACGGTGATCGTGCAGCAGGGCACCCTGCGGCGCGGCGACGCCATCGTGGCGGGTGCCGTGGCCGGCAGGGTGCGCGCCATGTTCGATCACACGGGGGCCCAGGTCGACGCCGCCCCGCCGAGCACCCCGGTCCTCATCATGGGATGGGACGATGTGCCCCGCGCCGGGGACCGCTTCGAGGTGGTGCGCGACGAGCGGGCCGCCCGGTCGACCGCCGCCGAGCGGGCCGGGACCTTGCGCAGCAAGGAGTTGGTGGTGCCCACCGCCGCCGAGCGCCTGCAGTCGCTCCTCGATGAACTGCGCAGCGGCGAGGAAGCCGAGCTGCGCATCATCGTGAAGGCCGATACCCAGGGGTCACAGGAGGCCATCCGCGAAGCGGTGGGAAAGATCGGCCGCACCGGCGGGCGGATCACCATCGTGCACGCTGCGGTCGGGGGTATCAACGAGAACGACGTGCTGCTCGCCGATGCCACCCGGTCGGTCATCTTCGGCTTCGACGTGCGCCCCGACGCCAAGTCGCGGCGGGCCGCCGAGGAGGCCGGCATCGAGATCCGCACCTACCGGATCATCTACGAGTTGCTCGACGACGTCGAGGCGATGCTGGTGGGCCGCCTCGCTCCCGAATCGGTGGAGCGCCTGTTGGGGGCGGCTGAGGTGCGGGCGGTGTTCCGTTCCCCGCGCTTCGGCAGCATCGCCGGGTGCTACGTGACCGAGGGGGAGCTGACCCGCGGAGGCCGGGTGCGCCTGGTGCGCAACGGCGTGGTTACCTACGACGGGGCCATCGCCTCACTCCGCCGCTTCAAGGACGACGCCCGCTCTGTGGCGGCGGGCTTCGAGTGCGGGGTCGGCCTGGAGAACTTCAAGGACGTCAAGGAGGGCGACGTGCTGGAGGCCTACGAGGTGCAAGAAGTCGCTCGCACCTGACGGGGAGGGAGCCGTGCACGCTGCCGCTCTCCGCCTGGAGATTCGCCTTCCCGCCGTCCGCTCGCTCAAGGCCAAGCGGCGCGTCGTCAAGGGCCTCATGGGAGCGCTCACGGCCGCTTTCCCGGTGGCGGTCAGCGAGGTCGGCTTCCAGGACCAGTGGCAGCGAGCCACGTTGGGAGTGGCGCTGGTCGCGCCTCAGGCGAGCCAACTGGACCGCTTGATCCACGCCGTGCCCCGCCTGCTGCGCGAGCATCCTGAGGTGGAACTGCTCGAGGTGGGCGTGTCCTATCTGGAGGAGCGATGAGCCGCAGCCCGTACCTGCGCAAGGTGAACGAGGCGCTGCATCAGACGATCGCCGAGGAGGTGGAGCGCCTCAAGGA
>JAFGCH010000129.1 GCA_016932695.1 Acidimicrobiia bacterium
GCTGCGCTCGCATCTGGCGAAGGTCCTGGCGGCCTACGGCTACCGGGATCTGGACGTCTCCACGATCCGCGGCCCCGACCGCCGCGTCACCAGGCTGGTGAGCCAGGAGATCCACGACTTCGCCGTTGCCGAGATGGCGCCCATCGCCGGCGTTCGCTACGACTCAAGGAGCCGCACCGGGTGGCAGGCGTGGGCGGTCTTCGACCACGTCCCCCTCACCGAACTCGAGCGCCGTCCCATCAGCCGAGACATGGCGGCTCTCGCTAAGGTCGCCAGACTCTTCGGCCTGGTGGTGCACTGAGACGGGGACCCGCCGGCTCGATGCAGTCATGCGCCTCCCCGAGCACTCCCCCAAACGCGACGAAATCCCTTGTCGCACAAGGGATATCGCGTAGCACGCCCGGAGGGACTCGAACCCCCAACCTTCTGGTCCGTAGCCAGACGCTCTATCCAATTGAGCTACGGGCGCTCGGCGGCCCATAAGGTAGTCCGCCTCCGGCCCCTCAGCGAGCCCACACAAGGGTTCCGATCGATAGGCTGCCCGGGACGCCCGAGGGAAGGACCGCCGTGAACACCGAACTCGCCACTCTGGCCGACCGCTTCTGGGACCTCGCTATGGCGAGCCAGCCCACCCAGGCCACGCTGCTGGGCGACCACCGCTTCGACGACTGCCTCGAGGACCCCTCCCGGGAAGCCGAGGACCGTCTCATCGCCGATCTCGACGCCCTCGTCGCCGCGGCCGCCGCCCTCGACCCGGCAGCCCTCGAAGCCACCGATGCCGTCACCCGCGAGGTCCTCATCTTCGAGGCCGGCACCCACGCCGACCACCTGCGCTCCCGTTACCCGGAGTTCCTGGTGGACCCGATGCTCGGCCCGCACATGGACGTGGTCACCTACATCCCGCAGCTGACCCCGGTGACCGCCGACCACGCCGCCGCCTTCGTGGTCAAGGCCTCCAAGGTAGGGGCCGTCTTCGACCATGCCATCGGCCGCCTGCGGGAAGGGGTGGCCCACCACCGCACCCCACCCCGGGTGGCCGTCGAGAAGGTGCTAGGGCAGCTCGACGCCTACCTCGCCTCGCCGGTGGAGAAGGACCCGTTCCTGGCCATCCAGCCTCCCGCCGGCATGAGCCCGGAGGACGTAGCGGAATGGCGCGCGGACATGCGCCGGCACGTGGAGGACGTGGTGCGCCCCGCCTTCGCCCGCTACCGCGCCGCCATCGCCGACGATGTCCTGCCCGCGGCCCGGCCGCAGGAGAAGTCGGGCATCTGCTGGCTTGCCGACGGCGAGGAGGCCTACCGCCGCGCCGTGCGCCGCTTCACCTCGCTCGACCTCGACCCGCGCGACATCCACCAGATAGGCCTCGACGGCATCGCCGCCCTGGAAGAGGAGTATCGGGACCTGGGCGGCAAGGTGCTGGGGACCACCGATCTGCCTGAGATCTACCGGCGGCTGCGGGAGGACCCGGCGCTGCGCTTCGAGACCGGCGCTCAGGTGAAGGCGCAGGCCGAGGCCTCGCTGGCCCGAGCCGAAGCTGCCACCCCGCAGTGGTTCGGGGTGCTCCCCAAGACCCCGTGCATCCTGATGGAGGTGCCCGGAGTCGGCGCCGAGGACGCCCCCCTCGCCTTCTACTTGCCGCCGGCGGCCGACGGGTCGCGGCCCGGCATGTTCTTCGTCAACACCACCCAGCCCACCACCCGCACCCGCTACGAATCCGAGGCCCTGGCCTTCCACGAGGGGGTGCCCGGACATCACTTCCAACTGGCTCTGGCCCAGGAGATGGAGGATCTCCCCACCTTCCGCCGCCACGCCCTGGCCACCGCCTACGTCGAAGGCTGGGCCCTGTACTGCGAGCGCCTGGCCGACGAGATGGGCCTGTATTCGGGCGACCTGGAACGCATGGGGATGCTGTCGTTCGATTCGTGGCGTTACGGGCGGCTGGTCACCGACACCGGCATGCACGCCCTCGGCTGGAGCCGGCAGCAGGCCATCGACTACCTGACGGCCAACTCGCCCCAGGCCCCCAACAACATCGCCAACGAGGTCGACCGCTACATCGGCTGGCCGGGTCAGGCCCTGGCCTACAAGCTGGGGCAGATCGAGATCCTGCGCCTGCGGGCTGAGGCGCGGCGGGCCCTGGGGCCGGACTTCGACATCAAGGGCTTCCACGACACGGTGCTCACCTGCGGCCCGGTGCCGCTGGGGGTGCTGGGCGGATTGGTGAGGAAGTGGGCGGCGGGGTGAGCATCGTCGCGATTCTGCCCTCACCGCTCGCCGCAGAGCGGCTCGCGCCTCTCCCGCATCCGCGGGAGAGGCTGTTCTCACTCCCTCTCCCGGCTTGCCGGGAGGGGGTTAGGGGGAGGGCAAAAGAGCGCGACAGCGAGCTTGGTTGCTGTTCGCCCCCTCCGCTTGGCCGCCTAGCGGCGCCCTGCGCGCCTCCCCCGGCGAAGCCGGGAGAGGCAAGAACCCCGCTCACGGCCGGCGGTATCCGGCGCGCCTCCCCCGCCACGGCCTGTGTCGCGATCTTGCCCCCTCTGCGGCCTTCGGCCGCGTCTCCCCCGGCAGAGCCGGGGGAGACCGCACAGGAGCGGAGGGAGTGGGATTTGAACCCACGAGGCG
The DNA here is from genome assembly GCA_016932695.1 of Acidimicrobiia bacterium. Taxonomy (GTDB): domain Bacteria; phylum Actinomycetota; class Acidimicrobiia; order Spongiisociales; family UBA11373; genus VGBK01. The sequence goes on from JAFGCH010000129.1 coordinate 2,620, forward strand.
GCTTTCGCCACCTACACGCTCTCCAGGCGTGCGCACTAGACCGGGCTATGCGATCCCTCCAGGAGTGGCAGGAGTGTAGGGCGCGATGACCTCAGACCGTTTCGACACCGTTATGGAACAGGCCCTGGCCGAGGCCCGGGCCGCCGTCGCTCACGGCGATGTGCCGGTGGGGGCGGTGCTGCTCGACGCCTCGGGTGCGGTGGTGGCCGCGGCGCACAACCGCTGCCGGGTGGACTCCGACCCCACCGCCCACGCCGAGATGCTGGTGCTCCGCGCCGCCGCCCGCGCCGCCGGCACGGAACGCCTCGACGGGCACACCCTGGTGGTCACCCTGGAGCCCTGCGCCATGTGCGCCATGGCAACGGTGTGGGCCCGGGTGGAGCGCATCGTCTACGGCGCCGCCGACCCCAAGGCCGGGGCGGCCTGGACCCTCTACAACATCCCTCAGGATGAGCGTCTGAACCACCGATGCGATCTGGTAGCCGGGGTGCGCGCCGCCGAGAGCGCCGCTCTGTTGGAGGCTTTCTTCCGAGAGCGGCGCGGCTAGGAAGCGCGGCGGGGCGCCCCCGGTACAATCGAGCGGCCCGCACCCACCAGGTGCGATCCGGAGGGGTGGCCGAGCGGCCGAAGGCGGCAGTCTCGAAAACTGTTGAACCGGGTTTCCGGTTCCGTGGGTTCGAATCCCACCCCCTCCGCCCGGCGGCACCCGGGA
>JAFGCH010000130.1 GCA_016932695.1 Acidimicrobiia bacterium
CCGGCGCCGGGCTAGCCTGCGAGGTCAGACCGCCGACTACTGCGAGGTGACGGGCGTGCCTGGTGCCTTCCTCCATCCCTTCTCTGCCCCGCGTGAGGAGCGCTTCCTCAACATCGTCGCCGGCAAGGGGGCCCTCATCTGGGACGACACCGGCAAGGACTATGTGGACGGCATCGCCTCCCTCTGGCACGTGAACATCGGCCACGGGCGGGAGGAGATGGCGGAGGCCATCGCCGCTCAGGTGAGCACCCTGGCCGTGTACAACACCTTCCACCCCTATACCAACCCCTGGGCCGAGGAGGCCGCCGCTCGCATCGCCGCCCTGTCCCCCTTCCCCAAAGGACGGGTGTTCCTGTGCACCTCGGGGTCGGAAGCGATCGACACGGCCATCAAGCTGGCCCGCGTCGCCCAGCGGGAGTCGGGGCACCCCGAGCGGCAGATCGTGATCGGGCGGGCCCGCGGCTACCACGGCTCCAACTACGGGGGCACTTCGGTGCAGGGCATCCCGGCCAACCGGGACGGCTTCGGCCCCCTCCTGCCCGGGGCGCTCTACGTGCCCGCCGACGACGAGGAGGCGATGAAGCAGGTCTTCGCCGATCACGGTGGGGAGATCGCCGCGGTGATCACCGAGCCGGTGCAGGGCGCCGGGGGAGTGTGGCCCCCGCTCCCCGGGTACCTGGAGTTCCTGCGCGACCTGTGCGACGCCCACGGGGCCTATCTCATTCTCGACGAGGTGATCACCGGCTTCGGCCGCCTGGGCCGCTGGTTTGCCAGCCAGTTCTACGGGGTCACCCCGGATCTGATCGTCTTCGCCAAGGGAGTCACCTCCGGGTACGTTCCCTTCGGCGGGGTGATCCTCGGCCCCGCGGCGCAGGCGCCCCTGGAGGCGGATCCCGGCTTCATCCTCCGCACCGGCTACACCTACTCCGGCCATCCGGTAGCCGCAGTGGCGGCCCTGAAGGCCCTGGAGATCCAAGAGCGGGAAGGGCTGGTGGGGCGGGCTCTCGAGATCAAGGGCTGGCTCGAGGCCGGCATCACCGGGCTGCAAGCGGACGGCCTGATCACCGACCCGCGCGGGGAAGGAGCGATCTGGGGGGTCTCAGTCGACGAGAGCCCGGTGGCCGTGCGCGACCGCCTGCTGGGCGAGGGGGTGATCGTGCGGCCCATCGCTCCCAACCGGCTGGCTATGTGCCCCCCGCTGGTGATCACCGAGTCGCAGGTCGAGCGGATCTTCACCGCGCTGCACCGGGTGCTCGCTCCGTCCTGATCGCAGGGCGCCGGCCCGCTCCTACAGCTTGGCGACTTCGGCGGCGGCGATCTCCAACGCTTTGCGTAGGGCGATCCCCGTTTCTTCGAAGTGGTGGGGTTCCATGATGAGGGGTGGGGAGAGTTGGATGACGGGGTCGCCCCGGTCGTCGGCCCGGCAGATGAGGCCGGCTTTGACCAGTTCGGGGGTGAGCAGGTCGCGCAGCAGCAGATCGGCTTCCTCATCGTTGTATTGGCCGTTGGTTTGGCGGTCTTTGACCAGTTCGATGGCCCAGAAGTAGCCGGCGCCGCGGATGTCCCCGACTATGGGGATGTCCCATAGGGCTTCCAGCGTGCCTCGGAAGAGGGCCTCGTTGTCCCGTACCCGGCCGAGCAGGTCTTCGCCTTCGATGACGTCGAGGTTGGCCAGGGCTACGGCGCAGCTGACGGGGTGGCCGCCGAAGGTGATGCCGTGCAGGAACAGGGGGCCTTCGCCCAGGAAGGGCTCGGCGAGCCGGTCGGAGATGATGCAGGCGCCCAGCGGCGAGTAGCCGGAGGTGAGGCCTTTGGCGCAGGTGATCATGTCGGGCTGCACCCCGAAGCGCCGGCAGCCGAACATGTGCCCGAGCCGGCCGAAACCGCAGATCACCTCGTCGGAGACGTACAGCACCCCGTAGCGGTCGCAAATCTCCCGCACCCTCCGGAAGTAGTCCGCTGGTGGGGGGATGCAGCCGCCGGCGTTCTGCACCGGTTCCAGGATGACCATGGCCACCGTCTCCGGTCCCTCCCGCAGGATCGCCTCCTCGATGGCCCCCGCCCGGGCGGCGGCCAACTCCTCGGGGGTCATGCCGGAGCGGAACAGGATGGTGGCCGGCACATGCACCGTCCCGGGCACCAGCGGTTCGAAAGGCTCTTTGATCTCCGTCAGCCCGGTGATCGACAGCGCCCCCATGGTGGTGCCGTGATAGGCCAGATCCCGGGCGATCACCTTGCGCCGCTGCGGCTGGCCGATCGCCTGGAAGTACTGCTGGGCGAACTTCCACGCCGACTCCACCGCCTCCGACCCGCCGGTAGTGAAGAACACCCGGTTCAGATCCCCCGGCGCCAGCGCTGCCAGGCGGGCGGCCAGGTCCACCGCCGGCTGATGAGCATGCCCCCAGATGGGGAAATAGTGCAGGGTCGAAGCCTGCCGGAACGCCGCCTCGGCCAGCTCCCGGCGGCCGTGACCCACCTGGCTGACGAACATGCCCGCCAGCCCGTCCAGATACCGCTTCCCCTCCGTGTCCCAGACGTAACAGCCCTCACCCCGGGCGATAGTCGGGGCCGCCCCCACCAGCCGCAGAGGAGTGAAATGC
>JAFGCH010000131.1 GCA_016932695.1 Acidimicrobiia bacterium
CAGACCGGCAGGCGACCGGCCCTCTGGCTTGTCCGCCAAGGCCTCACAGGCGCAATCCGCCTCGGTGCACATGAGACCTATGTACCAGCCAGGTACGACACGAACCCGGATACGCCGACGGGTCAATGCATGAGGTCATGCCACCCCACCCTGCTCTCATCTCACCCCTCGTCCTGCCCCCGCAGCATCGTCGCCAGCAGCCGGGCCGGCTCTGGGGCCGGTGCCTGATGGGACGCATCGGCATCAAGGCACACCCGGGCCCGCAGGCCGGTAACGCGCATAGAAAGGGGACGGGCTCCGCTCGCCGCGAAGCCCGTCCCTTCAGTGGGTAGTAGCTGCCAATGGCGTCAGCGTGCCGGCTCGGCGAAGGCCTCTTCGGCCTCGATGGCGGGCTGGTAGCCCCGGGCGGCGCTCAGTTTCTGAGCGATGACGGCAAGCAGGATGCCGTAGACGGCCTTCGATGCGATGTCGGCGAAGCTGTAGATCAGGTTGCGCGACACGACACCGCCCACGGTGGCGCTGATCTGCGGCATCAAGTAGGCCAGCGGGTAGATGGTCCAGGAAACCAGGAACAGGATCCACACCGCACCGAAGAGGCGTCGGATGACCGGGTTGGGCGCGGCCGCTTTGGCGTCGCGGATGGTCTGCCAGGCGATGTACAGCAACCACAGGTAGAAGACGGTGCTGATCGCCCCCCAGACCCAGAACGCCGCCCCGCCGTTGACCTCGTCGAACTGCCCGGCGTAGCCGGTCCAGATCATGGCGAGCCCGGCGATCACGAACGACGCCCACCTCTTGCGGAAGGCGGCACCGGTGATGCCGGCCACAATGAGCAACTGGGTCAGCAGCACCGGGACATCGATGCTCCAGTTCATGTAGCGGAAGCCATTAGAGAAGAGCGCTCCCGTCGCCGTGTAGGCGGTGCCGTCCCAGGCGAAGGCTCCGTTCCAGCGGAGAGCCAGCAGGCCGAGTTCGATGACGGCCGAGACCATGACCACGCCCGTCAGGTATGAAGTCAGCCGGTATCGGGGCGCGATGCTGCCGGCAGTCGCCAGCGAGTACACCAAGACGGCGGCGAACACCGCGGCCGTGAGGGTGAACACACCCAGCACGATCTCGAACTGGGTGGCGGTGTAGCCGAATAGGTTCTCGAAAGACATCGTTCTCCTTTCTTCCTCGCAGCGAGCCCCCTACTAGGAGACACCGTCCTGCGGGCGCGTCTTCGCGGGTTCCATAGGGTTTTCGGAGCGGTGCCGGCCTTAGATGCCGCGACATCCGCGCGACTGGTCCGGCCGCCGCTTCCCGGGGAGCCCCGGCTCGCGGAGGCGCGTCGCCTTGGGAATCACCAGCAGCAGGTGCCGTACGGCACGAAGGCGCCGGCTCTCACCTGACCAGGGCGTACATCGCCATGTCGGTGGGCCCGGCGGGGAGCACCAGGCGCTTGCGCAGGGTGCCCTCGTAGGCCGCCCCCAGCTTCTCCGCCACCCGGCGACTGGCGGCGTTGTCCACGGCGATGAGCAACTCGATACGGTTCAGTCCCAGGTAGGTGAAGCCCGCCTCGGCCACCAGGCCGGCGGCGCCGGTGGCTACTCCCCGTCGGGTGGCGGAGGTGCGCACCCAGAAGCCGAGGCCGGCGGTGGCGTGCTCCCGCTCCACCGGGCACAGGCCACAAGAGCCCAGGTAGTGGCCCGTCGTCTCGTCGCAGACGGCGAAGTAGTAGGCGCTGCCCTTGTCCCAATCCCGGTCCCACCAGCCGGCGTACTCGGCGGCTTCCTCCAGGGTGTAGCCCGGGTGGCACCAGGTCTCGTAGGGGCTCACCTCGGCCACCGACTCGGTGGCGGCCTCGTGGACCGCGACGGCGTCGGCTGCTCCGTAGCGACGCAGCAGCAGGCCCGGGGCGGAGAGGGTGTCGGGGAGCGTGCTCATGGCTGGGGGCCGCGCCGGGTGGCGGCCGCGGGGCGCAGCATCCTCCTCACTGGTAGTGCTTGTAGCGGTCCGGCACCGGATTGCCGCCCTCCCAGACGACCCGGCGGAACTCGTCGGGATCGGTGTTGCCCTCGGAGTTGATGAGCAGCACCTGGGATTCCCGATTCAGCCCCAGCAGGTCGCGCAGGTCGGCGTACTCGGGCCGCTCCATGGCGAACAGCAGCGCCCCCAGGGTCACCGCCCCGGACTCACCCGACACGATGAACGGGTCGCCGGCCAGGGGCACGCCGTAGACCCGCATCCCCTTGGCGGCCACGTAGTCGGGGCACTGCATGAAGACGTCGGCACAGTCCCACAGGATGCGCCAGGCGATGGGGTTGGGCTCCCCGCAGGCCAGGCCGGCCATGATGGTGTCCAGGTCGCCCTCGACGTGGTGCGGCCGGCCGTCGCCGATCTGCGCCGAGCGGAACAGGCAGGCCGCTTCGATGGGTTCCACTACGGCGGTGTGGGGCCGGTCGGGTCCGAAGATGGAGGCGTAGTAGCCGAGGGTCGCCGCGGCCAGGGAGCCCACACCGGCCTGCACGAGCACGTGGGTCGGGCGGAGGATCCCCTGTGCGGCGAACTGCTCCTGGGCCTCGGCCAGCATGGTGGTGTAGCCCTGCATCACCCACAGCGGGATGTCCTCGTAGCCGGGCCACGAGGTGTCGGAGATCACCTGCCAGCCGTTCTTCTCGGCGTCCTCGCTGACCCGACGCACCGCGTCGTCGTAGGTGCCGTCCACCACCACCACCTCGGCCCCGTTGCGCTCGATGGCGGCGATGCGGTTCTGCGAGGTGAGCTTGTGGACGTAGATGACCGAGCGATAGCCCAACTGGGTGGCCGACCAGGCCACGCCTCGCCCGTGGTTGCCGTCGGTGGCGGCGGCGAAGGTGATGTTGCCCAACGTGGGCCGCACCGCGTCGGCGGTGAGGTCCTCGAAGCCGAGTTGCCGGCCTTCCGCCCCGAGGCGCGCCTTGATATGGCGGTAGATGGCGAACGACCCGCCCAGCACCTTGAAGGAGTTGAGGCTGAGGCGGGCCGACTCGTCCTTCACCCAGATGCCGCCCACTCCGATCATCGCCGCCAGCCGGGCCAGGTTCTTCAGCGGGCTGGGGCGGTAGGCGGGGAGGCTGCAGTGGAAGCTGCGGGCCTGGTTGAAGGTCCCGGGTGGGAACAGCTCGGCCAACGCCGCGCTGAAATCGATGGCGGCGGCGCGCTGGTTGGCTACCCAGTCGATGGGTTTGGGGTCGGGCATGGTCTGTCCTCGCGTCTCGCGCCGGTCCCAGGCTCCTTCCGCCCTCCCGGTTGCGCCGGGAGGCGGCGAGGGGAGGGCACACTACAAGAGAGCAAGTTGTGCCTTGCCCCCTCCGCTCGCCCGCCTTGCGGCGGGCTAGCGCCTCCCCCGGCGGAGCCGGGGGAGGCTGCGATCGCCCTACTCCTCGTAGTACTCGGTGCCCAGGTGGGTGATGAGGTCCTCGCCCATCCAGTGGCGCAGGGTGTTCTTCAGCTTGGTCGACTGGATGAACAGGTCGTTCTCCGGGTACAGCTCCGGCGCCGCCTGGGGGCTCTTGAAGTAGAAGGAGAGCCACTCCTGGATGCCCTTCTGCCCGGCCCGGGCGGCCAGGTCCATGAACAGCGCCAGGTCCAGGACGATGGGGGCCGCTAGGATGCTGTCCTTGCAGAGGAAGTCCACCTTGATCTGCATCGGGTAGCCCAGCCACCCGAAGATGTCGATGTTGTCCCACCCCTCCTTGTTGTCCCCCCGGGGCGGGTAGTAGTTGATGCGGATCTTGTGGTAGAGGTTCCCGTAGAGGTCGGGGTACACCTCGGGTTGCAGGATCTGCTCCAGCACCCCCAGCTTGGAGACCTCCTTGGACTTGAAGGACTCCGGGTCGTCGAGCACCTCGCCGTCGCGGTTGCCCAGGATGTTGGTGCTGAACCACCCGCTCACCCCGATGAGGCGGGCTTTGAGGCCGGGGGCCAGGATGGTCTTGATGAGCGTCTGGCCGGTCTTGTAGTCCTTGCCGGCGATGGGCAGGCCGACCTCGTTGGCCAGTTCCACCATGCAGGGCAGGTCCACCGTCAGGTTGGGGGCGCCGTTGGCGAAGGGCACCCCGGAGCGCAGGGCGGCGTAGGCGTACACCTGGCTGGGGGCGATCTCCGGGTCGCTCTCCCGCAGGCCCTTCTCGAAGGCGGCCAGGCTCTGGTGCACCGCCGCCGGCCGGTGGAAGGCCTCGGTGCTGCCGCACCACACCATCACCAGTCGGTCGCAGCCGTTCTCCTGCTTGAAGCGGGTGATGTCGGCCATCAACTGCTCCGCCAGGTCCATGGTGGAGGAGCCGGTCTTCACGTTGGTGGCCCCGGTGAGGAGCTTCACCCAGTCGTGGCTGAAGACGGCGGGCATCGGCTTGATCGCCGCCAGTTCCTCCTTGACGCCTTCCAGGTCCTGGGGGGTGAGCACTCCGGCGCGCATCGCCGCCGAGTAGGCGTCGTCGGGGATGGGATCCCAGCCGCCGAAGACCAAGTCGTCCAGGGAGGCCAGGGGGACGAAGTCCTTGATCATCGGGTTGCGGTGCTCGGTGCGCTTCCCCAGGCGGATGTGCCCGAGTTGGGTGAGGGACCCGAAGGGCTTGGCCAAGCCCTTGCGCACGGCGAAGACTCCGGCATAGAAGGTGGTGGCCACCGCCCCCATGCCCGGGGTGAGCACCCCCAACTTGCCCGAGGCGGGACGGATATCGACAGCGGTCACGGTGAGGCTCCTTGGATCGAGCGGTGACGGGCCCAGGGTACTCGGCACATTCGGTGCGGGTTCCGGGGTCTGCCGCTCTACACCCCGGCGATGTCCTGGGGCCGCACCGGCACCCGGTTCAGGGCGCGCCCGGTGGCGGCCCGGATGGCGGCCACCACCGCCGG
>JAFGCH010000025.1 GCA_016932695.1 Acidimicrobiia bacterium
CAGCCGACGGCACAACCAGCCGAAGCCACCGAAGGGCAGGGTGAGGGAGAGCCAACCGGCTGCACCCCCCCAGCATGACACTGAGGGGTGAGGGCGAAGGCGCGACGCAGGTCTGGTTGCTGTTTGCCCTCACCGCTCGCCGCCGCTGGCGGCTCGCGCCTCTCCCGCGTAGCGGGAGAGGCAGTGTTCACTCCCTCCCTCGGGCGATCGGCCGGGGATCCCCGGGCAATTCGACCCTCCACGCCCACCCCCGAAACCCCTAGGGTGGTGGGGGCGCGGCACCTCGGCCCGCCTCCGGGCCGTGCCCGGCAGTGCCTTGCCCTCGAAGAGGGCCCCATAGGGGATGGGCGACGCCGCCCTTCCCGTCAACGCGTGATGGAGGAACCGGAATGATCCGCCCGGATGCCGTGCATGAGACCCTGCGGAAGTACCAGCTGGCCGATGGCATGGCCATCGTCCTCGATCTGGAGCGCTCCGAGGGCGTCTGGATGCACGATGCCCTGACCGGGAACCGCTACTTGGACGCCTTCTCGTTCTTCGCCTCCTGGCCCATGGGCTTCAACCATCCCAAGCTCCAGGACCCGGCCTTTCAGGCGGAGTTGCTGCGGGCCGCCACCACCAACGTCACCAACTCGGACATCTACACCCTCGAGATGGCGGCCTTCGTGGAGGCCTTCGGCTCCCGGGCCACCCCTCCCGGCTTCCCCCATCACTTCTGGGTCGCCGGCGGCGCCCTGGGCGTGGAGAACGCCCTGAAGACGGCCTTCGACTGGAAGGCCCGCAAACTGGGCCGGACCAACCTCGAAGACCCGGTCGAAGACCTGGTGGTGATCCACTTCCGCCAGGCCTTCCACGGCCGCTCCGGCTACACGCTGAGCCTGACCAACACCCGCCTCGACAAGATCGGCCTCTTCCCCAAGTTCCCCTGGCCGCGCGTCCACAACCCGGCCATCGAGTTCGACCTCGACGGGGGCATCGCCAACGACATCGAGGCCGAGGAGCAGCGCGCCGCCGCTCAGATCGAGGCAGCCTTCGCCGCCCACCCGGGGAAGGTGGCCGCCATCATCATCGAGCCCATGCAGGGCGAAGGGGGCGACAACCACTTCCGCGGTGAGTTCCTCGCCCGCCTGCGCCGCTTCGCCGACGAGCGCGAGGCGATGCTGATCTTCGACGAGGTGCAAACGGGGTTCTACGGGTCCGGCCGGGCCTGGTGGTGGGAGCACTTTGGGGTCGCGCCCGACATCGTGGCCTTCGGCAAGAAGACCCAGGTGTGCGGCATCTACGCCTCCCCCCGGGTGGACGAGGTCAAGGACAACGTCTTCGCCCTCCCCAGCCGCATCAACTCCACCTGGGGCGGCAATCTGGTCGACATGGTCCGCTGCCGGCGCTTCATCGAGATCATCGAAGAAGACGGCCTGGCCTCCCACATCGCCGCCATGGGCGACCGCCTCGTGGCCGGCCTGCGCGGCATCGCCCGCCGCACCGGGGCTTTCACCAACCCCCGGGGCCGGGGCTCCCTGGTGGCCGTGACCCTGGAGTCCGCGGAGGCCCGGGGCCGCATGCTCGCCGACATGTTCGCCCGCGGACTCGTGGCGCTGCCTTCCGGGCCCACCTCGGTGCGCTTCCGGCTGCCGTTGATCATCAGCGCGGCGGAGATCGATGAGATCCTGAACCGGGTCGAGGCGGCAGCCACAAAGGAGTAGAGACTGAACGCGCAGAGGGTGGCGGCGTTCTCGGGACGCGGAATCTCACCGGCCGCCTAGGCTGCGTGGCGAGGCCGACCCAGGAGGTCACGTGGCCATTCAGGACAGGATCGCCGCCGCCGCCGCCGCCTTCTTGGAGCCGGGGGAGATGGTGCAGACCGCCTTCGTGGCCCAAACCGCCAGCAGTTGGTGGGTACTCCTCGGCTTCGTGCCCTTCCTCCTGTTGAACCAGTACCGCTGCGTAGTGGTTACCGACCGCCGCATCCTGGTGCTCGACAGCGGCCGTCTGACCAGCACCAAGCCCAAGGCGATGATCCGCGCCCTCTCCCGATCCACTCGCATCGGCCCGACCCAGGGCCTCTGGTACGTCACGACCAACCTCGGCGAGACTCTGCGCGTCCACAAGCGCTTCCACAGGGACATTGAGGCCGCCGACGCCGCAGCCGGGGCGGCGGGCCCGCCGCCCCCTCCGCCTCCGCCGGCGTGAGGCCTAGACGGCGCGCCTCACCGTAGACTCGCCGTGATGACCGGCCCACCGGGCTATCGCCACAGCCCCTCGTTCACCGAGCACCTGGGGCGCAACCGGCCGTACCTCCGGGACGCCATCTTGGGGGTGAACGACGGCCTGGTGTCGATGCTGCTCCTCGTCGCCGGCGTCGTGGGCGGCGGCCTCACCGCGCGCCAGGTCCTGCTCACCGGGATTGCCGGGGCCATCGCCGGGGCCGTCAGCATGGCCGCCGGAGAGTACATGGCCACCAAGTCCCAAGACGAGCTGTTCGAGGGAGAGATCGCCCTGGAGCGGGCCCACATACGAGAGCATCGTGAGGCCGAGTTGCACGAGTTGCGCGACCTCCTCGGCGGCATCGGCTTGGAAGGGGAGTTGCGGGACCGGGTGGTGGAGCACTTCGGGCGGGACGACGAATCCCTCCTCGGCGTGATGACGGCGCTGGAATTCGGTGTGGTGGAGACCGAGCGGCGCAAGCCGCACACGGCCATGTACCTGTCCGGGCTCCTCTTTTCCGTCGGCTCCCTGCCCGCAGTCCTCCCCTTCGCCTTCGTGCACAGCCCCGGCTTCGGTCTCATCCTCGCCGCGGCCGGCACCATTCTGGGCCTGCTCATCGTCGGAGCGGTGAAGACCTGGGCCACGCGGGGCCGGCCGGTGCGCGCCGCGTTGGAGAACCTGGTCATCGCGGCGCTCGGAGGCGGTCTCGCCTACGGAGTAGGCCTGCTGTTCGATCACCTCGTCGGCTGAGCCCACCGGGAAGGCCCGTGTCTGCTCAGCTCGTACCGGACTCCGGCAGCTCGAAGCGGTAACCCATCCCGGGCTCGGTGATGAAGTATCGCGGGTGGGCCGGGTCCGGCTCGAGCTTGCGCCTTATCTGCGCCATGAACACCCGCAGGTAGTTGGTCTCAGCCTCGTACTGCGGGCCCCACACCTCCTGCAGCAGGCCGCGCTGGGCGACCAGCTTTCCCGGATGGCGCACCAGCGCCTCCACGAGATGCCACTCCGTCGGCGTGAGCCGCACCTCGGTACTGCCCCGAAAGGCCCGCTTCGCCGCCAGGTCCAGCCGGAAGTCGGGGGTTTCGAGGAGGGCAGGCAAGCCCGTCTCGGCGGGATCGGCGCGTCGCAAGGCCGCCCGCAGGCGGGCGAGCAACTCGCCCATCGCGAAGGGCTTGGTCACGTAGTCGTCGGCCCCAGCGTCGAGGGCGGCCACCTTGTCGCGTTCCTGGTCGCGCACCGACAGCACGACCACCGGCACCCGGCTCCATCCCCGCAGGCCGCGGATCACCTCGACGCCGTCAATGCCCGGAAGGCCGAGGTCGAGGATCACCACGTCGGGCACCCGCGCCGCAGCGCGCTGCAGGGCCTCCTCGCCCGAGGCAGCCTGCTCCACCTCGTAGCCGCGCGCTCGCAGGTTGATGGTCAGCGCGCGCCTGATCTGCGGCTCGTCGTCCACGACCAGCACCCGGGTCATGCCGCCTCCAGCGAGATGCACACGGTGAGGCCCCCACCCGGCGTGTCCTCCAAGTCGATCGTGCCGCCCATGGCCTCGACAAACCCCTTCGCCACCGCCAGGCCGAGCCCGATGCCCTCGCCCCACGGCCGGTCGCCGAACCTCTGGAAGGGCTCGAAGGCCCGCTCCCGGACCTCCGGGGGCAGGCCCGGCCCCTGGTCCACCACCCGCAACTCGACGCGCCCGGCCACTTCGAAAGCCCCAATGCGCACGGGCTGTTCGGCGGGGGACCACGCCAAGGCGTTGTCGGCGACGTTGGCTATAGCCCGTTCGAGTAGGGCGGGGTCGGCGTTGACGCGCGGCAGGGTCTCGGGGACATGCACCTCGACGCGGCTTTCCCCCCGCTGGACGTAGCGCAGGGCGCGCGGGACCACCTCGTCAAACCCGATGGGCCGCAGCACCAGGGACAGTGCCCCTACCTGGAGCCGGCTCATGTCGAGCAGATTGCCCACGAGGGCATTCAGCCTGTCGGCCTCTTCCTCGATGGTCGCCAGCAGTTCGCCCCGGTCGGTTTCGCTCCAGGCGACATCGGTCTGGCGAAGACTCGACACCGCGGCCTTGATGGAGGCGAGCGGAGTGCGCAGGTCGTGGGAGACGGCGTTGAGGATGGTGGAGCGCAACTGGTTGAGGGAGGCCTCGCGCGCCGCCGCGGCCGCCTCCTGCTCGAGCTGCCGGTTCCGCACCGCCGCCGCCAGGTGAGCGGCGAAGGCGCCGAGTACCTCCCGGTCCTCAGCAGCCAGCGGCCCGCCCCGCAGCGCCAGCACGGCATCCTCGCCCAGAGGGAGGGTCGTGGTCGCCGTCGCCGGTTCGCCAGGGGGTTCACTGCCCGAGCCGGCCAGCACCTGCCACGCCGCTCCCGACCGGACCAGGACGGTGACGGCCTCGGCACCGAAGGTGGCCCGCAGCCGGTCCACGAGAGCCGGCAGCGGATCCCGCTCCTCGAGAGCAACGGCGGCCATCCGGGTGAGCGCCTCGGCCTGAGCCCGCGAGCGCCCGGCCTCCATCCTGAGCCGGGCAGAGCGCGCCATGAGGAGGCTCACCAGCCCGCCGACGGCGACGAAGGCCCCCAGAGCGAAGGCGTTCTCAGGCGAAGCCACGTCCCACTGGTGCAGGGGAGGCACGAAGTACCAGTTGACCAGGAAGAAGGCGGCCACCGCGCCCGCCGCGGCGGGCCACCAACCCCCCAGGGCGGCGATGGCCGCTACCACGCAGAGGTACAGGAGGAAGACCGTCGACAGAGCCACCCGATCGCGCACGACGACCAGGATGGGAGTCAAGCCCACGAGGCCCACCATGCCGGCGAGCGCCCCGAGCACCTGGCGTCGGCGCGGGACGGCCGGCAGGCGGCGCGTGCGCGGCAGTGCCGCCCCGGCGCCCGGCTCGTCCTGGGAGATGATATGCACGTCGATGGGCCCAGCGTCACGCACCACCCGGGTCACCACGGAACCCCGGAGGATCTCGGCCAGCCGCGAGCGGCGGCTCGCTCCCAGCACCAGTTGCGTGGCGTTCTCGGCTCGGGCGAACTGCAGCAGGGCGCGGGGAACGTCGCTGCCGACCACTTCGTGGAACGTGCCGCCGAGGTCGCTCACCAGGCTGCGCAGGCCCTCTAGCTCCCCCCCGCCGCTCCCCACCAGGCCGTCGTCGGAGACCACCAGTACCCCGATGAGATCCCCGCCGCGGCGCGCCGCCATGCGCGCCGCCCGGCGGACCAGGTGCTGGTTGGAACCCTGCCCCGACAGGGCAACTACCACTCGCTCCCGGGTCTCCCAGGGCCCGCGAATCTCATGGCGCGCCATGTAGGTGAGCAGTTCCTCGTCCACGCGGTCGGCGAGCCAGAGCAGGGCGAGTTCCCGCAGTGCAGTGAGGTTGCCTTCGCGGAAGAAGTGGGCCAGGGCGGCATCGATCCGCTCCGGAGGGTAGATGTCGCCCCGTGCGAGGCGGCGGCGCAGCTGCTCGGGGGCCACATCGACCAGGTCGATCTGGTCGGCGGCGCGCACTGCCGCGTCGGGGATCGTCTCCCGCTGCGCCACTCCGGTGATGCGCTCGACGGTGTCGTTGAGCGACTCGAGGTGCTGGATATTCAGGGTGGTCAACACAGTGATGCCGGCCGTCAGCAGTTCCTCCACATCCTGCCAGCGCTTCTCGTGACGCGACCCGGGCACGTTGGTGTGCGCCGGTTCGTCGACCACGGCCACCTGCGGATGACGGGCCAGCACGGCGGCGACGTCCATCTCCTCCAACCAGGCGTCCTGGTGGCGCATGCGCCGCCGCGGCACCACCTCGAGGCCTTCGAGGAGCGCTGCGGTGGGTGCCCGCCCGTGCGTCTCGACGAACCCGACCACGACGTCCTGGCCGCGCTCCCGCAGCCGGTGGGCTACCCCCAGCACGGTGTAGGTCTTGCCCACCCCGGCGGCGTAGGAGAGCCACACGTGAAGGCGCCCGCGAGGTGGCGTATCACTCACGACTTCACAGTAGGCATCCGAGCCCGACCGGCCTAGCGGCCGGGGACAGCCCGCACTGCGACGAGATCGCCTGAGCACGGCGCGCTGCGGGCGGAGTCGGCCGTCGCGTGCCCGGCGAACCGACCAGCCTCCTCGTCGAGATCCTCGAGCACCCAAGGCACCGAGGTGACCGCCACCCGGGTGTCCGCATAGAGCGCGGCCCGAATCCAGAGAGCCGACTGGTTGTGCAGCAGTGCCCCGGCGGCCGATCTGACCACGAACTCCGGAACCACCACGTTGAGCAAGGTGCCCATCTCCGCCCCACGCTCGGCAGCCTCCAAGTACTCCAACACCGAGCCGGTCAGGTCGCGGTAGGGGCTCTCGATTACCTCGAGAGGGACGCCGACCTCCAGGCGGGCCCAGGCCTCCTCAACGCGGGCTCGCTGCTCCGGTTCAATCTCGACGTGAAGGGCTCGGACCGCCCCCGGGCAGGCTTCGCAGGCGTAGCGGACTGCTCGCAGGGTGGGCACCGTCACCTCGCTCACCAACACGATCGCCTCCACGCGATGGATCACGCCAATGCGTGGAGGCCGCAGGTCGAGGGAGGTCCCGGCCATCCGCACAAGCCGCCGACCTACCTGAGTCACCAGCGAACCCACGCGCCGACTGTCGTGGCGGGTTGCCGGCGCGCAGTTCAGGTCGGTGACGGCGATTCCCGACTCCCGGCGCAGGGCCCAGAGGATCGAGGGGGCCCCGTTGCGATGCGACAGGAGATGCTGCCAGCGCCCGGTCCTCACCTCCTCGGCCACCACCACCGTCACCAGGGCTCCGGGATCGGCCCCCCGTACCCGGCGTATCTGCCGCCGTAGCGTGGCGGCGATCCCATTGCGGCCCGACCGCAGATAGGTCAGGGGGGTTCCGGGGTGGCGTTGATTCCACTGCGCCAACAGACGGGCGTCTCCGGGTTCCTGTACATGCCAGACTTGCAGGCAGTCTGGGTGCAGCAGACGGCCGAAGCGAAGCGCCTGTTCGAGGTGCCGGCCCGAACGTGACGCCAACACCACGACGCGGTGGCGTCCCGGCTCTTTGCCGTTGGCGGCATCGGGTGGCCGCAGGTGAGAAGCGATCCACAGGTAGTGCCGACGGATTCCTGCCATCCCCAGTACGAATACCGGCACGGCGATGAGGATGATCCAAGCGCCGTGGAGGAACTTCATCCAGGCCACCACCACCAGCACGACACCCGTGGTGACTGCGCCCACCGCGTTGATGACGACCGAGCGCCGCCAGCCCCGTTCCTTCACCCGGAGCCAGTGGCGCACCATCCCGGCCTGGCTCAACGTGAAGGAAGTGAACACCCCCACCACATACAACTGAATCAGCCGGCTCACCTCGGCCCCGAAGGCCACGATGAGCACTGCGGCGAGAACGGACACAGTGATGATTCCGTTGGAGAAGGCCAGCCGGTCGCCCCGGTTGCGGTACTGGCGAGGCATCAACCGGTGGGCCGCGAGAATGGCTGAGAGGCGCGGGAAGTCTTGATACGCCGTATTGGCCGCCAGTATCAGAATGGCCGCGGTGGCCGCCTGCAGGACCCCGAACCCGACTCCGGTGCCGAACACGGCTCGACCGATCTGGGAAAGCACGGTGCCGAACTCGTCGATGGTGGCCTCGCTGACCCTGACGTTGAACAGCCGGGCCTGTGCGCTGATCCCCAGGAACATGCTCACCGCCAGGGTCCCCATGATCCCCAGGGTCAGCGCCGCGTTGTGCGACTTGGGGGTGCGAAAGGCCTGCACCCCGTTGGCTATGGCCTCGGTTCCGGTCAGGGCACTGGCCCCGGAAGCGAAGGCGCGCAGCACCAGGAACACCGAAACACCGGCCGCCACCGGCAACTCCGCCCCCGCCGGCGTGGCCTGGGGACAGGAGCCACCCATGCAACGAATGAACCCGGTCCCCAACATCACGAACACCACCACCACGAAGATGTAGGTGGGCGCGGCGAAGAGAGTGCTCGCCTCACGAACACCCCGGAGATTGGCCAGAGTCAGCAGCAGGAGGGCACCGAGGGCCAGGGGAACCCGGTAGGGCAACAGCGCCGGGACGGCGGAAGTGATGGCGGCCATCCCGGCGGAGACCGACACCGCCACGGTCAGCACGTAGTCGGTGAGCAGTGAGGCCGCGGCCACCATGGCCGGACGCAATCCGAGGTTGTCGTTGGCGACGATAAAGGCTCCGCCGCCATCGGGATAAGCCCGCACCGTCTGCCGGTAGGAGACCACCACAATCGTCATCAGCATGGCGATGCCCAGAGCGATCGGGAAGATCAGGCTCAGGGCGACCGTCCCGGCGAGCGCCAGGACAAGGGCTATCTCTTCGGTGGCGTAGGCCACCGAAGAGAGCGGATCAGAGGCGAAGACGGGCAGGGCCAGCACCTTGGGGAGCAACTGGTGCTCGTGCTCGGCCGAGGCGATCGGGGATCCGATCAGCCGTGTCTTGGCTCGCCCCCAGACGGTCGTCCTCGCCGGACTGGGGGCCGCGAGCCGCCTGTTCGCGACAGAGCCGAGCCGGTCCATGCTCCGAAGGTATTCCGGAGCGTGCCGCCGTTCCAGGGCCCTAACGCGGACCTGACGCGCCGCGCAACGATCCTGATGCGTTCATGACGCCAGCCCGGCCCCGGCGCTCGTCGGCTCGCCCCGCCGCCGCCTTCAGATCACCAGTTCGGCGATCTGCACCGCGTTGAGCGCGGCCCCCTTGAGCAGGTTGTCCCCCACCACCCACAGAGAGATGCCCCCCGGCCGGCCCACCGTTTCCCGCACCCGCCCGGCGAGGACTTCGTCCTTGCCGGCACAGTCGAGGGGGGTGGGCACCCGATCCCGCCACAACGCGACCCCGGGCGCCATCTGGATCAAAGCCTCCGCCTCCTCAGCGGCTAGGGGCCGGGAGAACCAGCAGGAAGCCGCCAGGCCGTGGCCCACCATCACCGGGACCCGCACGCAGGTGGGCTCCACCGCCACCGACGGGGCATCGAGGATCTTGCGGGTCTCGTTGACCAGCTTCCATTCCTCGTCGGTGTAGCCCTGCTCGGCCGGGTTCCCGGCGAAGGGCAGCACGTTGAAACCGATGGGCCGGGCGTACAGCTCGCCGCCCGGATCGGCCCACCCACCGTGCTGCAGGGCCCCCAGGTCGCGGCGGAAGTGTTCGATCTCCGCCGTGAGGGTGGCCATGCCCTTCTGCCCGCTCCCCGACACCGCCTGGTAGGAGGCGACCACCATTGCCTCCAGGCCGGCGGCGCGGTGTAGCGGGGCCACCGCCATCAGCAGCACCATGGTGGTGCAGTTGGGGTTGGCGATGATCCCCTGGTGGGCGCGGGCGGCCTCGTCGTTGACCCCGGCCACGACCAGAGGCACCTGCGGGTCCATGCGCCAGGCCGAGGAATTGTCCACCACCACCGCCCCGGCGGCGGCGAAGCGGGGGGCGTGCTCCTTGGCGCGGGCCCCGCCCGCCGAGAACAGGGCCACCCGGATCCCCGTCGGGTCGGCGGTGGCCAGGTCCTCCACCTGCACCTCGCCCCAGGGCGTGGGCAGCCGGGTGCCGGCCGAGCGAGCCGAGGCCATCAGGCGGATCTCGCCCACCGGAAAGGCGCGGCGTCCCAGCGTGGCCAGCATCTCGCGCCCCACGGCGCCCGTGGCCCCGACCACCGCGACGCTCAGCCCGCTCATCGGCCCTCCTCGGATCCATAGGAGAAGAACTCGCGATGCAGCAGCCTTACCGCCTCGTCCAGGCGCGGGCTCGGCACCAGGCAGGACACCCGCAAGGGGGTCGTAGCGGTGAGCCGCACCTCGATGCCGCCCCGCCCCAGGGCCCCGGCTACCTCCGCCGCCGCCCCGGGACGGTCGCGCAGGCCCGCCCCCACCACGGACACCTTGCCCACCTCCTCCTCCAGCAGCACGGTGGCCGGCCCAGCGGCCGCCGCCAGCGCCGCCACCGCTGCCGCGGCCTGGTCGCGGGCCACCGCCGCCGCCACCCCTTCCGGCCCGGTACCCACAGTCTCCGCGGCCACGCCCGCCGCTTCCAAAGCCTCCACCACCGCCGCGGGGCCGCCCCCGCCGGTCAATCCAACGAGGGCCTGATCCGGGTCGTGAGCTATCCCCACCAGTGCCGGCGGCCCGCCCACCGCCTCCCGCACCCAGGTGCCCTCCCCGTCGTGGAAGGAGGACCGCACGTGCAGCGGCACTCCCCACCGGCGTCCCAACTCCACCGAGCGCAGCATGAGGACCCCCGCCCCGGCGGCCGCCATCTCTCCCATCTCGTCGAAGGAGACCTCATCCAGCTTGCGGGCTTCGGGGACCACCCGGGGATCGGCGGTGAACACCCCGTCGACATCGGTGTAGATCTCGCAGGCGTCGGCCTGCAGGTAGGAGGCGATGGCCACTGCGGTGGCGTCCGAGCCGCCCCGCCCCAGGGTGGTGATCTCCTTGTTGACCGCGGACACCCCCTGGAACCCGGCCACGATGACCACGTGGCCCTTGTCGAGGTGTTCCTTGACCCGGAACGCCCGCACCTCCTCGATCTCGGCGCGCCCGTGCACCATGCTGGTCAGGATGCCCGCCTGCGACCCGGTGAGGCTCACCGCCTCCACCCCCAGGTCGCGGATGGCCATCGCCAGCAGCGCCATCGAGATCCGCTCCCCGGCGGTGAGCAACATGTCCATCTCCCGGGGATGGTCGTTGGGGCTCACCTGCCGGGAGAGCTCCACGAACTGGTCGGTGGTGTGGCCCATGGCCGAAACCACCACCACCACGTCGTTGCCCGCCAGCCGGGTCACCGCCACTCGCCGGGCGACGGCGCGGATGCGGTCGGCATCGCCCACCGAGGTGCCGCCGTATTTCTGGACGATCACCGCCATGGCCCGGAGAGTGTACCGACGGCCCCCTATAGTGCCCGGGCCATGCCCAGAAGAACCCTCATCATCATCGCCCTCGCCCTGCTCCCGGCGGCCGCTGCCGCCTGCGGGGACGACGACGCCGCCACTACCTCGGCGGCGGGTGGCCCCGCCATCGACACCCCGGAGTACCAGGCCTTCCGCGCCCAGCCCACCGCCTGCGGGGCGGAGGCTCCCGCCCCGGCGGTGGCCCTGCAGTTCGCCGCCCCGGACGACGCCGGCATCACCGGCCCGGTACGGGTGGTACTCCACACTTCTTGCGGCGCCATCACCCTCGAACTGGACCCGGCGCTCGCCCCGGAGACGGTGAACTCCTTCGTCTTCCTGGCCCGGCAGGGCTACTTCGACGGCACGGTGTCCCATCGCGTCCTGCCCGGTTTCGTTTTCCAGGCCGGCGACCCCACCGCTTCGGGCACCGGCAGCCCCGGTTATCGCCTCCCCGACGAATTCCCGCCGGACGGCTTCGCCTACACCAAGGGGGTGCTGGCCATGGCCAACACCGGCGCCCCGGAGAGCGGCGGCAGCCAGTTCTTCATCGCCCTCGACGACATCGACCTGCCTCCGGCCTATACGGTGTTCGGGCGGGTGATCGAGGGGTTCGAAACGCTGGACCAGATCGCCGCCCTGCCCCTGGGGCCCAACCCGGGCGACCCGGCGCCCAGCCGGCCCCTGGAGACCGTCTACCTGGAGCGGGTCGAAGTCGTCGGCGGCTGAGGTGGCCGTAGACCTCCACACCCACAGCCTCTACTCCGACGGCACCGACACCCCGGCCGAACTAGTCCGCCTGGCGCGGCGAGCCGGGCTCACCGCCCTGGCCCTGACCGACCACGACACGCTCGACGGCATCCCCGAAGGCCGGACGGCCGCCACCGGGGCGCCGCTGCAGTTCGTCCCGGGAGTGGAGCTCTCCGTGGACTGGGAGATGGGGTCGGCGCACCTCCTCGCCTACTGGATCGAGCCGGGGCCCGGCCCCCTCCAGGACCGACTGGCCGACCTGGCCGAGGGCCGGGAACGGCGCAATCGCGAGATCCTCGCCGCCCTGGCGGGCCTGGGACTCGACATCACCGCCGAGGAACTGCGCCCCACCCCCGGCGTGGTGGGCCGCCCGCACATCGCCGCCGCCCTGGTCCGCCGGGGCCTGGTGCCTTCGATGGAAGCCGCCTTCGACCTGTACCTAGCCCGGGGCCGCCCCGCCTATCGGCCCCGGCTACGCCTGCAGGCCGCAGACGCCGTGTCCCTGGCCCGGCGCTCCGGCGGCGCGGCGGTCCTGGCCCACCCGCACACCGTGGCCGCCGGGGCCTCCGACTACGCCGCCGCTCTGGAAGCCTTCGCCGCCCTCGGGGGCGCGGGCATCGAGTGCCACTATCCGGACTACCCGCCGGAGCTCCAGGCCCACTTGGCGGCCGTCACCCGTCGTCTGGGCCTAGTCCCCACCGGCGGTTCCGACTACCACGGGACGCACCGGCCCCGCGTGGCGCTCGGCTGGGGCACGGGGAACCTCGAAGTGCCCGACGGCGCCGTGGAGGAGCTGAGTCGGCGGGTCGGTAGCTGACTCCCGGGCACCGGGAGAGCGCTTTCTGAGGCTTCAGTCGCCCCAGGGGCTGCCGATACCTTTTCTGGAATGATCAACCAGGAAGGCCCGCCGGCCAGGGTGCGCCCGAGCGCCGCCATCCACTATTCGGAGGTGCGCACCGCGGCGCGCCTGTCTCGCATCGCGATCGCCGTGGCACTGGCCGTCCTCGCCGTGACCGGCTGGGTGCTGGGTATCCCGGGGACTCCCCTGAAGCTCGGGGCAGCGGGCCTGGTGCTGCTCCACGCCGCCGCCAGCGCCCGCACTCGCACCCCGCTTCTCCCCCTCACTCTGGACGCGATCCTCCTCTGCGGCACCGCTGGGCTGGGCGAGGAGATCCACGGGGCCCTGGTGGGAGCGGTGGCTTACGTGCTGGCCGCGGCCGTCCTGCTCCTCCCGCGAGCGCGCCTGCCGATTGTGATCGCCGGCCTGGGGACGGGCACCGTCCTTCGCCTGCTGGTGCTGCCCACGGCCCCGCCGAGCGCTCCTTCTCCGGCGGCCGCCCTGGCCGGGATCGAGAGCGCCACCTACCTGATCGCCCTCGGTCTGCTCATCCTGGGCGCCAGTCAGACCGTCGGCCGGAGCCGGCGGCGACAGGCCGAAGCCCTCCAAGCCGAGCAACGGGCTGCCGCCATCAAGAACGAGTTCGTCTCCATGGTGAGCCACGAACTGCGGACTCCGCTGACCAACATCGCCGGCTTCGCCCTCGCCCTCAGGGAATCCTGGCGCACCTTCGACCCGATCGAAGTGGACGAGTTCCTCGATTTGGTGTGCGGCGAAGCCGAACACCTCCGCGCCCTGGTGGACGACGTGCTGGTGGTCCCCCGCCTCGAGGCGGGACGGCTTCCCCTGGAGCCCGCCGACTTCTCGCTGGGCCCGGCCGCCTATCGCATCGCCAACCTGGTGTTTCCTCCCGGCGGGGGGAAATCGGTCACGGTGGCGGTGGGCGGCGGCACCGTAGTGCACGCCGATCCCAACCGGGTCGAGCAGGTCTTGCGCAACCTGCTGGAGAACGCCGCCCGCCACGGCGGGGCCCAGGTCAGCGTCGAGGCCGCCTACCTGGACGACGCCTGGCAAGTGACCGTGGCCGACGATGGGCCGGGCATCGCCCCGGAGCATCGCGAGCGCGTCTTCGCCGCCTTCGAGCACGCCGGGACGACGGGGAACCCCGGCCAAGGCCTGGGCCTGGGACTCACCGTGAGCCGGGTCCTAGTCGAGGCGATGGGAGGGCGCCTCTGGTACGAGGCCGGCTTCCCCACCGGTTCGCGCTTCTGCTTCACCTTGCCGGCGGCCGCCCGCAAAGGCGCGCCCGCGCCTACCCGCGCTTAGCCGCTTCCGCCCCTCCGCGGCGCGCCGGGCCTTTCGTTCTCCACATGCGCCGGGCGGCTCGGCCTTCCCGCCACCGCCCACGCCGGCGGCACGGCCGGGCCCGGGCCCGCGCCCGCCGCCTCCTCTTCTGCGGCCCACGCCTGGACCGCGGCCAGCACTGCAGCCACTTCCTCTGCGGAGGCGGGGGCGGCTTCCTGGGGGCGCAGACCCGGTGCCGCCTGCCGGCGGGAATCCCCGCTCACGTGCTCTCCACCAACTCGGTCAGGGTGCCGCCGAAGGTGCGGGGGTGAACGAAGGCGATACGGGACCCGCCCCCGCCGCGCCGCGGCTCCGCATCGACCAATTCCGCCCCCTCCGCCGCCAGATGCGCCAGGGCGGCATCGAGATCCGGCACGGCGAAGGCCAGGTGGTGGATCCCCTCCCCCCGCCGCTCTAGGAAGCGGGCCACCGGGCTGTCGGGGCTGAGGGGAGCGAGCAGCTGCACCTGAGAGCCCCCCACCAGGATCATCGCCTCCTCGACTCCTTCGGACGCAACTACCTCACGCGAGGCGGCGGTGACCCCGTACAAGCGGGCGAAGCGATCCAGCGCCTCGTCGAGGTCGCGCACCGCCAGCGCCACGTGATCCAGGTTGAGCAGCAGCATGCCCCTCCCTCGGAAGCGGGGCCAGGTTACCGGCGGGGCATCCCGACGCCACCGGCCTCCGCCCTCGGTAGCCTGGGCACCGCGCCAACAGGAGGCTCCATGGGTTCCGTAATCTGCTCCATCGCCCGCACCCCCCTCGGCCGTTTCGGGGGAGTCTTCGCCTCTGTCCCCGCGGTGCACCTGGGAGGAGTAGCCATAGCGGCCGCCCTAGAGCGAGCCGGGCTGGCCCCGGATCGGGTGGATGAGGTCTACTTCGGGCACGTGATCCAGGCGGGAGCGGGGCAGATAACCGCCCGTCAGGCAGCTTTTCGCGCCGGCATCCCCATGACGGTCCCCTCCACCACCATCAACAAGGTATGCCTGTCGGGGATGACCGCCATCGCCCTGGCCGACAAGGACATCCGCCTCGGCGAGGCCACCTTCGTGGTCGCCGGGGGCATGGAATCCATGACCACCGCCCCCTATGCCTTCCCCGCCGGGCGCTACGGCGCCCGCATGGGACAGAGCCCCATGGTGGACCTCATGGAACACGACGGCCTCTTTTGCGCCTTCGACGACTGCCTGATGGGGGCCACCTCGGACAAGCGCAACGCCGAGCTGGGCATCGGCCGCGAGGAGCAGGACGAGTGGGCGGCGGCCAGCCACCGGCTCGCCGCCGCGGCCGCCGCTTCCGGCGCTTTCGACGGCGAGATCGCTCCGGTGCCGGTGCCGCAGCGCAAGGGCGACCCGGTGATGGTCACCGCCGATGAGGGCATCCGCCCCGATTCCACCGCCGACGCCCTCGCCAGGCTGCGCCCCGCCTTCGCCAAGGAGGGGACCATCACCGCAGGCAACGCCTCCCAGATCTCCGACGGCGCCGCCGCCCTGGTGGTGGCCGATCGTGCCGCCGCCGAGGCGGCCGGCCTGCCCATCCTGGCCGAGGTCGTTGCCTACGGGCAAGCCGCCGGCCCGGACGCCACCCTTCACGAACGGCCGGCCCAAGCGCTGCAGCAGGCCCTGGATCGTGCCGGGCTGACCGTGGGTGACCTCGACCTGGTGGAGATCAACGAGGCGTTCGCTTCGGTCGCGCTGTGGTCGACGCGGCTACTGGGCCTCCCGCGAGAGAAGGTCAACGTGCACGGCGGGGCAGTGGCCCTGGGGCATCCCCTGGGGGCTACCGGCGCCCGCATCGTGGTCGCCCTGATCAACGCCCTGCGCCTCAGCGGGGGCCGGCTGGGCGCGGCCGCCCTCTGCGGCGGCGGCGGACAGGGCGACGCCCTGATCGTGAGGCTCGCCTCGTGAGCCTCATCGGCCCCGACCGCAACCTGGCCATGGAGTTGGCCCGGGTCACCGAGGCCGCCGCCCTGGCTGCCGCCCGCTGGCAGGGCCGAGGCGACAAAGAAGCGGTGGACCAGGCCGCCGTCGATGCCATGCGCGCCATGCTGGCCACCCTGGACATCGATGGGGTGGTGGTCATCGGGGAGGGGGAGAAGGATGCCGCCCCGATGCTGGCCAACGGCGAGCGCATCGGCAACGGGCGCGGGCCGCTGGTGGACGTGGCGGTGGACCCGGTGGATGGGACACGTCTCACCGCCGAAGGTGGACCCGGCGCCCTGGCGGTGCTCGCGCTGGCCGAGCGGGGCAGCATGTACGCCCCGGGCCGCCTGGTCTACATGGACAAGATCGCCGTGGGCGAACAGGGCGCCGGGTCGGTGGACCTCGATGCTCCGGTAGAGGAGAACCTGCGCCGGGTAGCCCGGGCCACCGAGAAGGCGGTGGACGACCTCACCGTCATCATCCTCGACCGGCCCCGCAACCGGCCTCACATCGAGGCGGTGCGTCGCGCCGGCGCGCGCATCCGTCTGATCCGAGACGGCGACATCTCCGCGGCCATCGCCGCCGCCGCCGAGGGAAGCGGTATCGACATCCTGCTGGGCATCGGGGGGTCGCCCGAGGCGGTAACCGCCGCCTGCGCCCTGAAGTGCCTCGGCGGGGCCATGCAGTGCCGCCTGTGGCCCCGCGACGACGCCGAGCGGGCCTATGCCGCCGAGGCGGGCCTGGATCTCGACCAAACCCTCACCCTGGACGACCTCGTGCGGGGCGAGGCGGTGTTCTTCGCCGCCACCGGGGTGACCCCCGGCGAACTGCTCGACGGGGTGCGCTACGCGTCCGGGGGGGCCTGGACCCACACCGTCGTGATGCGCTACCGCACCGGGACGGTCCGCTACATCACCGCCCACCACCGCTTCGACCGCCTGTCGCGCATCACCGACATCTACGGGGCCGGGACCGTGGGAGCGCCGCCGCCCCCACTGGAGCCGCCCGGAAGGCGAACCGGGAGGTAGGGAGCCCCTCGGGATTCCCTCGAAAACCTCACCAGGGTGGAGTTCTCGCCTCGCCTCCATCCCGTGCCCGGCCTGTCCGGCCTAGGCGGCCGGCGGGCTGATCCGACCTGAGAGCCACTCTGCCACCGCCGCCTCGCCGACCCCGCCGGCGGCGATCGCCACCATCATGTCGACCGCTTCATCGGCAGGTACCTCAATCCGACGGCCGTTGAGCGCGCAGAACATCGTCAACGCCTGCCAGGCCAGTCGCTTGTTCCCATCGGGCAGCGGGTGGTTTCGTCCCAGTCGCACCACCAAGACCGCCGCCTTGTCTACGAACCCCGGGTAGAACTCGATATCGCCGAAGCCGGCCTGCGGCGCGTGCAGGGCCGAGTCGAGCAACCCCAACTGGGCAACCTTCGCCAGAGTGCGCGCCCTGGTTCCCGTCACTGCCTCGGCGATGGTGAGCGCCTCGGCCAGGGTCAGATACCTCACTCGGCGAGGCGGTCCAGGATCTGCCGGTCGCGTTCGGTGAGAGCGCGCAACTTGCCCATGAACTCCTCATCATCCTTCACGCGCTCGATCTCAGCCTCCAGCGCTTCGAGCAAGAGGGCGTTGACGCTGAGCCCGCGGCCGCGAGCCACCATCTCGGCAGTCTCGGCGAGGTCTTCGGGCATCCGGATGGTTGTTGTACGACGCGCCATACCATCATAGTACTACGCAATCACCACGCCGACAAGGCACCACTCGCAGTGAGGGCAGGCCACCCCTCGGGACCCCTGACCTCTCCAGCCTCTAGTCCGGGAGAAAGCCGCTCGGCCCCCCCTACATCTCCTGCCGGCCTACCAGGGCCCGGCCCAGGGTGAGCTCGTCGGCGTAGTCGAGGTCGCCTCCTACCGGGAGGCCGCTGGCCAGGCGAGTGACCTTGACCCCCTCGGGCTTGAGCACCTTGGCCAGGTACAGGGCGGTAGCGTCGCCCTCCACCGACGGGTTGGTGGCGATGATCACCTCGGTGATCCCCTCGGTACGCACCCGCTCCACCAGTTCCCGGAAGCGAAGTCGCTCCGGCCCGATGCCCTCGATGGGGGACACCGCGCCGCCCAGCACGTGGTAGCGCCCGCGGAACTCCCGGCTGCGCTCCACCACCACGATGTCCTGCGGCCGCTCCACCACGCAGACCAGCGTGGCATCGCGCCGCAGGTCGCGGCAGATCGAGCACTCGTCGGAGTCGGTCACGTTGAAGCAGCGCCGGCACAGCCGCACCTGCTCCCGCATCTCCAAGATGGCCCGGCTCAGCCGGCGGGCATCCTCTTCCTCCACGGTGAGGAGGTGGAAGGCCAGCCGCTGGGCGCTCTTGCGCCCGATCCCGGGCAGGCGCGCCAGCTCGTCGATGAGCCGCTGGATGGGGGGCTCGAACATCAGCCGAGAAGCCCCCGCAACTCATCGAGCCCCAGACCACCCGGTCCGGGGCCCTCGGGGTCCAAGCCCATGGAGGCCGCGGCCGCCTCCTGCATCTGGCGCGTCGCCTGATTGACCGCAGCCACTACCAGGTCGCCGGCCATCTCGGGGTCGGCGGGATCGAGCACCTCGGGGGCGAAGGTCACCGACTCGAGTTCGCCCGTCCCCCGCAGCACCACCCTGACCGCCCCACCGCCCGCCGTCCCGGTGAAGGTCTGCTCGGCCAGAGCGGCGCGCTGCGCCTCGATCTGGGACTGCATCTCGGCAGCGCGGCGCGCCAGGGACTCCAGCGACGGCATGCCGCCGCCGGGCCGCCCACCTGCCGGGAAGCCGCCGGGAACGCGTCGATGCGCCTTCTTCGCCATGGAAGGGACAGGGTATCAGCGCCCCGGCCGGGGGCGGCGCCGCCTCCCTACCGGCGCCGCTTCGCCGACCCTCTCCCACCCTCCGGCTTCGGCGGGGAAACCACCGTGCCGCCGAGGATCTCCTCGACCACGGCCCTCGGGTCGGGGGCGGGCTCGTCTCCCCCCATCAGGTGCTCCTTGTCGGGGGCGCGCCCCGCAGTCTCCAGCGCTCCGGGGCGCTCCTCGCCGTTCCCGGCGCGATAGACCACGCTCACCCGGCCTCCGAGCAATGCGGAGGCAATCCCCGCGACGATCTCGTCGAGTTGGCGGTCCTCGACCAGCAGGGCGAGGTGGAAGGTGAGGTTCGCCGGCACCTCGAGGACGACACGTTCCCCTTCGACGGCCGCCGGCCGGCAATCGCGCAGCAAGGCGTGGCGGCGCGGCCCGGCATCCCGGCGCACCCGCTCCAGCAACGCCGGCCAGGCGGTCTCTACCGCGGCCAGGGACAAGCCGGGCGGCGGCGGCGCCGGGGGGGCTGCCTCGGCCGGAGCAGCCTCACCGCTCGGCGGCTCGTCCGGGGCGGCAGGTGCGCCCGGTGCTTCCCCCCGCTTTGCCGCGACCCGGTGGGCCGGTTTGGCCTCGTCCGGGGCCGTTGGAGCCGCGGCGCGCTCGGGGGACGCCGGCTCCGGGGCCCCCCGCTCTGCAGACGCCTGCCGGGCCGGCCGGCGCGGTTCCGGGACGGGCATGGCGGGCGGCAGGCTGCTCTCGCCCAGGCGCCGCACCCGCTCTTCGAGACGATCGACCCGCGACGCTAGGGAGGCCGGGTCGATGGAGGTCTCCGGTCGAGCCAGGCGCAGCAGGGCCAACTCCACCACCAGCCGCTCCTCCCGCCCCTCGCGCAGGGCGGCCAGGGCCTCCCCCAGTACCTCGACGGCCCGCAGCACGTCGCCCGCCTCGAGAAGTCGCGCCTGTGCGCGCCACTCCTCGATGACCTCCGCGGGCTCATCGACCACTTCCTCGATCTTGGGGGCGTAGCGCGCCAGGAAGACGCCGCGGAAGAACTCGATGGCGTCGGCCACGAACCGCCGCAGGTCGGCCCCTTCGGACGCCAGCGAGGCGGCCAGCCCCAGCGCCCCGGGAGCATCGTGCTCGCTGATGGCTCGCGCCAGCCGCGTGAAAGCCTCACTCGGCGCCAGGCCGAGGGCCCGGGTAACCCCCCGGCCGTCGACCTTGCCCCCGCCCAGGGCGGCCACCTGCTCGAGCAGACCCAGGGCGTCACGCACCGAGCCCCGGGCGTGGCGGGCGATCAGCGCCAGGCCGTCGGGCGCCGCTTGGTACTTCTCGCGCGTCGCGATGTCTGCCAGGTAGGTGGCCAGCGCCTCGGAGCCGATGGGGTGGAAATCGAAGCGCTGCGCCCGGCTGCGGATGGTGTCGGGCAGCTTGTAGGGCTCGGTGGTGGCCAGGACGAAGTAGGCGTGCTCCGGAGGCTCCTCGAGCGTCTTGAGCAGCGCATTGGCCGCCGCCCGGGAAAGCATGTGGGCCTCGTCGAGGATGTACACCCGGTGGGCGCCGCCGGTGGAAGCCACCGTGCCCACATTGGCCCTGATCTCGCGCACGTCCTCGACCTTGTTGTGCGAGGCGGCGTCGAGTTCGATTACGTCCAGAGAGGACCCTTCGGTGATGGCCGCGCACGAGGGGCAGCGGTTGCAGGGCTCGCCGTCCACCCCAACGTCGGGGCAGTTGAGCACCTTGGCGATGATCCGGGCGGTGGTGGTCTTCCCCGTGCCGCGCGGCCCGGCAAACAGGTAGGCATGCACCAGCCGCCCCTGCTGCACCTCGCGAGCCAGTGTGAGGGTGACGTGGTCCTGGCCGACGATGTCGCCGAAGCGTTGCGGCCGGTACTTGCGGTAGAGCGCCTGGTAAGCCACCGGGTCGATCGTAACAACCGGGGGTGACGAGAACGGAGGGCGGCGCCCCCGGGGACGGAGGGTCACGGTCTCGGGGAAGGCCCGCAAGCCCTCGACCGGGTAACGTCGGCAGCGTCACCGCGATCGGGGTGGAGCATGGCCAGGCCTAGCTGGGACGACTACTTCATGGGCCTCGTGGACCAGGTGGCCACCCGGGCCACCTGCGATCGAGGCAAGAGTGGCTGCGTGGTGGTCCGGGACAAACGGATCATCTGCACCGGGTACGTCGGCTCACCGTCGGGGCTGCCACATTGCGACGACGTCGGCCACGATCTGCGTCAGGTGATCGATGAGGACGGCACCGCGCGCCACCACTGTGTGCGCACCGTCCACGCCGAACAGAACGCCATCTGCCAGGCGGCGCGCTACGGGCTGTCCCTGGCCGACACCACCCTCTACTGCTCCATGGAGCCGTGCCGGGTGTGCGCCTTACTCATAGCCTCCACCGGGATAACCCGGGTGGTGGCGCGCCGGCGCTACCACGCCGGGCAGGACACCCGCCGCATCCTGGCTCAGGCCGGAGTAGAGCTGATCGTGTTGGACGATTCCGTCGAGGGCTACGACGACCAGTAGTCAGCCGCAACGGGCTCCGCCACCCTGAGCCTGCCGGATCGCTAGCAGCCCTCCAGGAACGACAGGATCTGCTCGGCCCGTCCCAGGATCGCATGGCCCTCGCCCTCGAGCAGGTGCACCTCGGCCTGCGGCGCCACGCGCGCCAGGCGGCGGGCGGAGTCCGCGGCGCGCACAAGGGCGTCGCGCGTCCCGGCGAAGAACTGGATCGGCATCTGCAGGCGCCCCAGTTCGGGGTCGGTGAACACCCGCGGCCGCTCGAGCGGGGGCCGGTGGTGGCGGGCGACCAGGCGGCCGAACTCCAGAACGGGCGGCGGGACCTCCCGGCCTCCGAAGACCAAATGCTGCGTGCGATCCGAGCCCCACTTGCCGAGGAGGGACAGGGGGAGCGCCCTGAGCACGAAACTCCCCCTCACCGGAGCGAGCCCGGCGGGGGCGAGCAACGACAGCCCACGGATGCGATCCGGATGGCGGGTGGCGTAGTCGAGCGCCGCCCAGCCTCCCAGCGACATGCCCACCATCCGCACCGTCTCCGCCCCGATCTGGTCCAGGAGACCCTGCAGCCAGGCCGCCGTATCGGGGCTCGACAAAGCCAGGGGCAGTCCCTCGCTCAGGCCGGGATGGCCGGGGATGTCGGCGGCGACGACTCGGAACGCGCGCGCCCAGACGGGGATGTCCCCCAGCCAGGTGGCGGAGTTGCTGGCGGACCCATGGAGCAGGAGCACGACGTCGCCGTCCTCTGGGCCCGCCTCGAGCAGGTGGGTGCGTCCCTCACCGGTCGGAACGAACCGCCTACGCAGCGCGCTCGGCGCCTCATCCAGTATTCGCCGGTAGAAGCCGGTGACGACCAGACGGCCCGGCTCACTCCGATAGACCGCTCGCCGCGCCGGCATTCCGACCCCTCTCCATGAAGCGAACTGTGTCCCCTCCCCGGCCCTCTCCCGGGCCGGCCAGGACCTCCAAGCAGTCGAGGAGGTTGCGGATGAACTGCGGGTTCCCGAAGAGTACGAAGCGAGCCCGGCGTGTCTCGGGATGGAAGATCAGGTCGTACCGGGCGTCTCCCCAGGCCGGGTCCTTGCCGTTGAGGATGGCGAGGATGCCGTTGGAGATGCGCAACGTCTCCTCGGACGACCCGTCCTCGAGATCGATCACCGCCGACACGCGAATCCGATCGGCGAGGGGAAGGGCGCTCTCGACCTCGGCCGATCGCCCGGCAAGCTCCCCGTGGGCGTACTCGCGCAGGTCCTCTTTGCGGATCCGCCACTCCCGGCCGATCTTCCGCGCTCTGATCCGGCCCTCCCTGATGAAACGACGCACCGTCTTCGGGTGGAGGTCCAGGATCCGAGCCGTTTCCGTGACCGTGTACACTGGGCTATTCCCTAATATTCCTTTACTGGGGCCTAATGGTACCACGTTAAGGACTAATCAGGAATAACGGCGATCGAGGCCGGCTGGGGCGCGCGCCGGCCGGGGCGATGAAGCTCCCTCTCCCGGCTTGCCGGGAGAGGGTCGGGGTGAGGGCAAACACGCGACCCGGGCTTCGTTGCTTCTTGCCCTCACTGCTCCCGGCTGCCGAGGCCGAGACGAGGCCCGAGCGGCCCCTACCCCACCACCACGTCCAGCGCCACGTCCCAGGCCGCCACGCTGTGGGTGAGCCACCCCAGCGACACCACGTCCACCCCCGTCGCCGCGATCTCGGCGGCGTTCTCGGGCGTGATGCCCCCCGACGCCTCGGTGACCGCCCGTCCCGCCACCAGGGCCACCGCCTCCCGCAACTGCCCCGGGGTCATGTTGTCGAGGAGGATCACCTCGGCACCGGCATCCAGTGCCTCCTGTACCTGGACGAGGCTGGTGACTTCGACCTCCACCTTCACCAGATGCCCCACGGCGGCTTTCGCCCGGCGCACCGCCTCGCCCACCCCGCCGGCCACGGCCACATGGTTGTCCTTGATGAGCACCGCGTCGTCCAGGCCGTGACGATGGTTGCTCCCGCCCCCCACCCGCACCGCGTACTTCTCCAAGGCCCGCAGCCCCGGAGTGGTCTTGCGGGTATCGGCCACCCGGGCCCGGGTGCCGGCCACGAGTGCCACCACCCGCCGCGTCTGGGTGGCGATGCCGCTGAGGCGCCCCAGCAGGTTCAAGGCCACCCGCTCCGCCGAGAGGATCGCCCGCGCCGGCCCGGATACCACCGCCAGCACCGTCCCGGCGGCCACGTCGTCGCCGTCGGCCGCCCGGAACTCCACCTGCACCTGTGGGTCGAGCAGGGTGAAGGCTCGGCAGGCAATCGCGAGGCCGGCCACCCGCCCCTCTCGGCGGGCCACCAGATCGGCGGTCGCCGCAGCGCCGGCCGGGACCACGGCGTCGGTGGTGATGTCGCCCGCTCGTCCCAGGTCCTCCCGCAGGGCCGCCTCCAGTACAGGCTCGTAGAGCAGGGGCGGCGGCGGGCGAAGGCCGCTCATGCTCCCACCGGCTCTCGGGCCGCCCATGCCGGGTCGGGCGCCGGGAAGTCCGACCGGTAGTGCGCCCCCCGGCTCTCAGGGCGCGCCAGGGCGGCACGGGCGATCAGCCGCCCGGCGTCCACCATGTTGCGGGCTTCCGACGCGCCGAACGGCAGGAGCAGCGCCAACTCGTCGAGGTGCTCCAGGGCCGACGTGAGGCCGCCGCCATTGCGCACCAGGCCCACCTGGTCCCACATGGTGCGCCGCAGGTCGGCCACGGGCCCGGACACGTCGCCCGGCGCCGGGCCCGGGTCGGCGGCGGCGAAGGCGGCGGTGGCCTCCACCGCCGGAGCGGCGGCGGCCCGCACCGACTGCCCCGCCCGGTGCCCGAACACGGTGGCCTCCAGCAAGGAGTTGCTCGCCAGGCGGTTCGCCCCGTGGACCCCGGTGCAGGAGACCTCGCCCACCGCCCACAGCCCGGGCAGCGAGGTGCGGCCCTCCAGGTCGGTGGCCACCCCGCCCATGTGGTAGTGAGCGGCGGGAGCTACCGGCACGGGCTGGGTCTGGGGGTCGATGCCGTCCTCCAGGCACAGGGAGAACACCGTGGGGAATCGCTCGGGGAAAGAGGCGCCCACCGCGGCGGTGGCGTCCAGGAAGACCCGGCCGCCTGCCTGCAGCCGGGCCCAGATGGCCCGGGCCACCACATCGCGCGGCGCCAACTCGGCGTCGGGATGAACCTCCACCATGAAGCGCCGGCCGTCGTCGTCCACCAGCACCGCCCCCTCGCCGCGCAGCGCTTCGGTCAGGAGCGCCATGGGATCACGCCCGCTGGCCAGGGCGGTGGGGTGGAACTGGACGAACTCCAAGTCGGCCAGTCGCGCCCCGGCCCGGGCGGCCATGGCCAGGCCGTCCCCGGTGACTTCGGGCGGGTTGGTGGTGTTGGCGTAGAGGCGGCCGATGCCTCCCGTGGCCAGCACCACCGCCGGCGCCAGGGCGAGCACCTTCTCCCCCTCGTCCGTGCGGGCGGTGACCCCGGCCACCCGGCCCCCGTCGGTCACCAGGTCGGCGGCGAAGGCGAAGGGGAGGGTCTCCACGTGGTCCGCCCCGGCGGCGGCTCGCACCAGGGCCCGCATCATCTCCGCACCGGTGGCGTCGCCCCCGGAGTGCAGCACCCGCCGCCGGTGATGCCCCCCTTCCCGGCCCAGCAGCAAGTGGCCCTCGACATCGGCATCGAAGTGCACCCCGATGGCCTCCAGGGCGGCGACCCGCTCCGGGGCGGCCGAGGTGAGCACCTTGACCGCCTTGGGGTCGTTGAGTCCCCCGCCTACGGACACGGTATCGGCGGCATGCTCGGCGGGGGAGTCGTCGGCGGCCACGGCGGCGGCGATGCCGCCCTGGGCCCAGGGGGTCGACCCTCCGCCGGGGTCGCCCTTGGTGATCACCAGGACCCGGCGCGGGGCCATGGCCAGAGCGGCGGTGAGCCCGCCGATGCCCGAGCCCACCACTACGGCATCGGCCCGAATCAGGCGGTCGAAGGGGTAGCGCATGGCCTCAGCCGCCGCGGCCTCGGCCCACCACCAGCATGCGCTCCACCGCCCGGCGGGCCCGGGCGGCGATCTCGGGGTCGACGGTCACCTCGTAGCGCAGGTGGATGAGCGACTCGAGGATCTTGGGCAGGGTGATGCGCTTCATGTAGGGGCAGAGGTTGCAGGGCCGCACGAACTCGCGGTCGGGGTAGTTCACCGCCACGTTGTCGCTCATCGAGCACTCGGTGACCAGCAGCACCCGCGGCGACGGCGCCGTCTCCAGATGGCGCACCATGCCCGAGGTGGAACCGACGTAGTCGGCAGCGGCCAGCACCTGGGGCGGGCACTCCGGGTGGGCCAGCACCTCGAGCTGCCCGTCGTAAGCGGCGCGGAAGCGGCCGATCTCCTCCGGGGTGAAGCGCTCGTGGACGATGCAGTGGCCCTTCCACAGGATCACCTCGACGTCGGTCTGTGAGGCGACGTATCTGCCCAGGTACTCGTCGGGAAGGAAGATCACCCGGGGCACGCCCAGAGACTCGACCACCTCGACGGCGTTGGAGGAGGTGCAGCAGATGTCCGACTCGGCCTTGACCTCGGCCGAAGTGTTCACGTAGGTGACCACCGGGGTATCGGGGTAGCGCTCCCGCAGCAGGCGCACGTCGGCGCCGGTGACGGCGTCGGCCAGGGTGCACCCCGCCGCCGGGTCGGGGATGAGCACCGTCTTGGCCGGGTTGATGATCTTGGCCGTCTCGGCCATGAAGTGGACCCCGGCCAGGACGATGACTTCGGCATCGGTGGCAGCGGCCTGCTGGGCCAGGGCCAGCGAGTCGCCGGTGAGATCGGCCGCGCCGTGGAAGATCTCCGGCGTCTGGTAGTTGTGGGCCAGGACGATGGCGTTGCGCTGCCGCTTCCAGTCCTCGATGGCGGCCAGGGTGGGCCGCAGCAACTCCCACTCGGCCTCGGGCAGCACCCGGAGCAGTCGCTCGCGCCGTGCCTCCAGATCGGGCAGGGTCATCGTCGGGGACGAATCGAGGGCCACCGGTTCTCCTTCTACTCCATCTGAGCATAACCCTGTGGAGAACCCGGCGCAAGAGCGGCCCGCGGCGGTCCTGCCCGCTCAGCCGCTGGTGCGCATTCCGGGGAGCCCCACTCCGGGCGCCGGCCGCTCCCGCAGCACCTCGCGGCGGAAACGGTACACCGCGGCGGGACGGCCTCCGGTGGAGGCGTCCACCTCCCCGGTGGGCTCCACCAGGCCCCCCTTGCCCACCAGGCGGCGGAAGTTCTGGCTGTGCAGGCGCACCCCGGAGAGGGCCTCCACCACCCGCTGCAAGCGCCCCAGGGTGAAGGTCGGCGGCAGTAGCTCGAAGACCACCGGGCGATAGCGCAGCTTGCCGCGCAGGCGCCCCAGCGCCTGAGCGGCGATGCGGCGGTGGTCGAGAGCCATCGGCTCTCCCGGCACCGGGCCATCGGGAGCCCCCGCCTCCGAAATGAGCCCGGCCTCGAACAGCAATTCGTAGCGCTCCAGCACCCGCTCCACATCCCAGGGAGAGCCCCGGCGGCCGAACATGATCTGCACCCGTTCGCGGCGGGCCTCGCCCACCGCCCCTTCCGCTGCGCCGGCAACCCACCCCTCCAGGGCGGGCACCACCGCCGACCCCAGGGCCGGGGGCGGCCCTTCCCGGAAGTCCTCCCACGGGAAGAAGGAGTAGAAGTCCCGCCAGCGGGCGCCCGACTGCACCGGCACCGGGCCTTCCCGGACCAGCGCCAGGTAGGCCACAGTCACCAGCCGCTCCCCCTGGTGGGGCCCTCGGTCCCGGTCGCCCAGGCTGTACAGCTGCTCCACGTACCCCAGGTCGATGCCGGTCTGCTCCCGCACCCAGCGGCGCAGGGCACGCTCGAGCGTCCGGTCCCCCTCCGGGTCCAGTTGGCCGCTGGGCAGGCCCACCGGAGAGGTGCCGACGGTAAGCAGCCTGGGCTCCTCCCCGGTGACCGCCACGATCACCGCGCTCAGGCCGAGCACCACGGGCGTGGCCATCCCCGGAATCATGCAGCGACTGTACCCGCGCGCCGGTCGCGCCGGGGTGGGCCGGCCGCCCCTCCGGGAACCCCCGTCGCGCCGGGGAGCGGCGTGATAGCCTCATGAGAGGGGGAGAGTGCTACTCCCCCCAATTGCGTGGCATTCGAACCGACGACAGCGAGGGAGGAAAGCATGCGCAAGTGGATGTTGCTCGTCTTCGCGCTCGCCCTGATCGTGGCGGCCTGCGGTGACGACGACGACACCGGCACCACGGCAGGGGCAATCGCGACCATCGAGCCGGGGATCCTGACGATCGGCTCGGACATCCCCTACCCGCCGTTCGAGGACTTCGACGCCGCCGGCAACCCGATCGGCTTCGACATCGAGATCATGAACGAGGTCGCCCGCCGCCTCGGGCTGGAGCCCCGCTGGGTGGATACCGACTTCGACACGATCTTCACCCAGTTGGCCCAGGGGAACTTCGATGTGGTGGCTTCGGCCACGACCATCACCGCGGCGCGCGAGGAGATGGTGAACTTCACCACCCCCTACTTCAACTCGAACCAGGCGCTCACCATCAACAGCAACGAGACGCCGGACATCGAGACCTGGGAGGACCTCCAGGCGGGCGATGCGGTGGCGGTGCAGACCGGGACCACCGGGGCCATCTGGGCCAAGGAGAACCTGGAGCCGCTGGGGATCGTCATCCGTGAGTTCGTCCAGCCGCCGGACTGCTTCGCCGCCCTCGAGGGCGCGCAGGTGATCGCGGGCATCCTGGACCTCGACCCCTCACTCGACGCCGCGGCCACCCGTCCGGGCATCGTCGTGGCGCAGGAGATCATCACCGGCGAGGCTTACGGCTTCGCGGTGAACCCGGCGAACGAGCCGCTCCTGGCGTCCATCAACGCCATCTTCGCCGACATGCTGGCCGACGGCTTCTACCAGACCACTTACGACAAGTGGATCGAGCGGCCGGGAGCCAGTGTGCTCTTCGAAGGCTGATCTACCCCTAGTGCGGCCGCCCGCCTCCGGGCCAACCGGGGCGGGCGGTCCCGCGTCCGGAACGACACGCCCGCGCCGCCCGCTGCCGCCGGTCACGCGCCTCCCCT
This sequence comes from Acidimicrobiia bacterium, assembly GCA_016932695.1. Classification (GTDB taxonomy): domain Bacteria; phylum Actinomycetota; class Acidimicrobiia; order Spongiisociales; family UBA11373; genus VGBK01. The sequence goes on from JAFGCH010000025.1 coordinate 28,379, forward strand.
CCCGGCGGCCTAGCCTGGCGCCCATGACCGCCCCGGCCCCCACCCGCCGCCTGTATCGCAGCCGGGGCGATCGCATGCTCGGTGGCGTCGCCGCAGGCCTGGCCGACTACCTGCAGGTCGATTCCGCCCTGGTGCGCCTGGCCTTCGTCGCCCTCGTCCTCGCCGCCGGCACGGGCATCCTCCTGTACGTCATCGCCTGGATCGTGATCCCCGAGGAACCGCTCGCCGCCGGCCGCCCGAGTGAACCATCGGCCGCCGACCCGGGGGCCGCAGGCCCCGCCGAGGCGGCAACGGCCGTTCCCGCCGTCGCGCCCCGGTCGGGGTCGGCGGCCGGACGCGGCGCCCGGCTGGTGGTGGGCACGATCCTGGTGGCCATCGGGTGCCTGCTGCTGCTCGACTGGGCCCTCCCCGGCCTGCGCCACTTCTTCTGGCCGGCGGCGATCATCACCCTCGGCCTGGGACTCCTCCTCTACGGAGCACGTCGATGACCGACCCCACCGACCCCACCGGCCCCACCGGCCCCACCTCCGAAGAGCCTACGGCGGAGACCCCCGCCCTGCCGCTGCCCCCGGCGCCGGCCGCCCCGGCCCGGCGCCGCGGCCCCAGCCTGGGGCACATCGTCCTCGGCGCGGTGCTGGTGCTGATCGGGCTGGGTTGGCTGCTCGAGGCCCTCGACCTGGCCGACGTGCCCTGGCGCTTCCTGCTGCCCTCGGTGCTGATCCTCGTCGGTGTCGCCCTCGTCCTGGGAGCCCGGACGGGACGGCACGGTGGCCTCATCGCCGTGGGGGCGGTCCTCACCGTCCTGGTGCTCCTCGCCGGCGCCGTCGAGGTGCTCCTGGACGTACCGCTGGCCGGCGGCGTCGGCGACCAGAACCACGCCCCTACCGCCACCGCCGCCGGCGAGTACCGCTGGGGCCTCGGCAAGATGACCCTGGACCTCACCCGCACCCCCGGCCTCGCCGGCCGAGACATCGCCGCCAGTGTGGTGGTGGGAGAACTGGTGGTGATCGTCCCCGACGACGTGCCCCTGGCCATCGAGGCGCGCGTTGGCTTGGGTGAAGTGAACGTGCTGGGCACCACGGAGAGCGGTGTGGATCCCGCTCTCGAATGCACCGGCACCGGCCGCGCCGTCGAATGCGGAGACCGGTCCCCTCCCGGCGAGCTGTCGCTGCGCCTCGAACTCGAAGTGGCCATGGGCCGAGTGGAGGTGCGGCGATGAAGGAGCACCCGGGCACTTTCGTGTCGGGCATCGTCTTCGTGGTGATCGGCCTGGCCTACCTGCTCTATGCGCTCAACGTGTGGCAGGTCAGCGTCTGGCGGCTGTGGCCGGTGTTCGTGATCGCCCTCGGCGTGGTGATCCTGCTGAGCGGCACCCACTTCCGCCGCGGCGACTGAGGGGCCGAGCCGCCGCGCTCACCCGTCGGGGCCGGCGCCCCGTTCCTCCCCGGCGCCCCGCACCGGCGGGGTGAGGACTTCCGTCCCGGGCGGAGCAGCCCCGCGGCCGGCCCCCACCAGCCACGGGTCACCCGAGGTGTCGACGGGAGGCCGCACCAGACGCGCCCGCACCGGGGCCACTACCGGGGCGCGCCGAGCCGCCGACCGCCACCCCACCAGCGGCCACAGGCAGATCCCCGTCCCGGCGATCACCATCAGGAGGCCGAGCACCTCGACGGACCGGGCGATGGCCCCCGCCTTCTCGATGCAGTCGAAGCCTTGCGGCCCCAGGAGGTAGGCCCAGTCGTGGGTGCCCCCGCCGATCAGGGGAAGTGCCTGTACAGGGGCATCGGCCACATACACCGCCACATCTCGCGCCGAGGTGCCCGCCCAGGCCAGGCAGAAGCCGGAAGAGGCCCACTCACGGCGCCGGAACAGGAAGTAGGCGGCCAGGCCCACCGGGACGGCCACCTGGAAGACCGACCCCGCCAGGAACATGATCATCCGCGGCATCAGGGCGGTGACCAGGTGCCCCAGTTCGTGCACCGCCAGGTCGAAGAGGTCGAGGGCGGGCACAGGCTGCTTCATGCCGAAGGCCACCACCCCGATGGCGATCGAGGCGGCGGCGCCGAGCGCGTATCGGCCCCAGGCGCGAAAGGCGGCCATGGGTACCCATCGGCCCGCCGGTCCCTGGAATCAAGGGCCTGCAGCCTGCGGCGCCCCGCCGGTCACCGACCTCCGCCACGAGGCACCCTCGCGGCGCCGTGTCAAGCCCTGTGATCGGGCTCGGCCCCGCCGGATACTGGCCGGGTCCCCGATCGGAGCCTCATGTCGTCCGCCCGACTGCCCCTGACCCTCCCTCTCGCCCTGATCCTCTGCCTCGCCGGAGTTGCGCCCGCCGCCGCCGACCAGGCCCCACCCCGCCTGGTCGGAGCCGCCGAGGTAGATCCCCCGGGCCGCTACCCCTTCGCCGCCGCCCTGGTCGATCGCCACCTGGCCGACGCCTGGCGGGGCCGCTTCTGCGACGGCTCTCTGGTGGCCGGCCGCTGGGTGCTCACCGCCGCCCGCTGCCTCGACGATCGCCGGCCCGCCGACGTGGAGGTGGTGATCGGCCGCCACGATCTCACCACCACCGAGGGGCACCGAGTGGCCGTGGTCGCCTTCCACGTCCATCCTCGGCACGACGGCGCCGACCTCTACGACGCCGCCCTGGTCGAACTGGCCGAAGCCGTAGCTGCCGACCCCGTCGGCCTGCCCGCCGCCGACCTTCCCCCCGGCCCCGCCGTGGTGACCGGCTGGGGCGACACCCTCACCCCGAATCGACTGCCTCGCGAGTTGCAACAGGCCGAGGTGCCCCTCCTCCCCGACACCGACTGCGCCCGGGCCCACGGCAACGACTTCGCCGCCGGGTCCATGGTGTGTGCCGGAGACCTGGAGCGCGGGGGTGTGGGTGCTTGCCGCGGCGATCGTGGGGCGCCCCTGTTCGTGGCCGGGCCCGATGGGCCGGTGCAGGTGGGGGTTGCCGGATGGGGGGTGGGCTGCGCCCTGCCGGGGCTGCCGGCGCTGTACACGCGGGTCTCTTCGCTGACGCCCTGGGTGCAGTCGGTCACCGGCACCGGCCCTTTCAGCTGCGCCGGCCGCGCCCCGACACTGCTGGGCACGCCGGGAGTCGACGTGCTGGTCGGCACCGGCGGCGACGACGTGATCGTGGCCCTGGGCGGAAGGGATCTCATCGACGGCGGCGGCGGCAACGACCTCATCTGTGCCGGGGAGGGCGACGACCAGGTCTCCGGAGGTGAGGGCCACGACGTCATCTACGGCGAAGCGGGTGATGACGTGCTGCGGGGCGGCTCCGGGGACGATCGCCTCCACGGCGGCGACGGCGCCGACGGCCTCATAGGGGAGGAAGGGAACGACCACCTGGAGGGTGGGCCCGGCGACGACACCCTGGTAGGCGGCGGCGGGAACGACCGCCTCGACGGGGGGGCCGACGCCGACCTCCTTTCCGCAGGGAGAGGCCGCGATGCCCTGAACGGCGGGCCGGGTGATGACGTGCTGCGGGCCGGGCCGGGCCCCGATGTGCTCCGCGGCGGGCCGGGCCGGGACGTCCTGCACGGCCGGGCCGGCGACGATCGCCTCCACGGCGGCCGGGACGCCGACCGGCTCATCGGAGGCTCCCACTCCGACCGCCTCTACGGAGGGCCCGGGGACGACTTCCTCGGCGGCGGCGCGGGGAGCGACCTTCTGCAAGGCGACTCCGGGGCGGACGAACTGCGCGGCGGGCCGGGCGAGGACCTGCTCAACGGGGGCGAGGGGCCGGACCGGGGCGGGGGCGGCCCCGGAGCCGACACCTGCCTACTGGAGCAGTCCCACGGCTGCGAGGCCTGAGCCGACCGGGCCCCACCAAGGCCCGGGATCCTCGACGCGCAAGCCGACGCGTCGCTCAGGAAGCGGGCCGCAGCGAGGTGAGCAGCACCTCGAACTGCTCGGCGTAGTCCACCTCACCGATGCGGCTCTGGGTGGTGCTGGCTCGCTGCTCCACCCAGCGCACCAGCAGGTTGGTTCCGGGGAGGTACCAAATGTCACGGTTGGCGTACCCCTCGGTGTCGCCCGTCTCCAGAGTGGAGATGCGCACGTGCCGGGTCTCGACTTCTTCGCCGCCCACCACCAGGGTCTCGGTGCCGATCACCTCGTAGGACAGGGTGTGGGTCCCCTCCCCGGCCTCCTGGCTGCTCACCCGGAGGCACTCTGCCGTCCAGGTCTCCCCGGGCTCGCCCTGAATCGGCATGGGCTCGGGGCACTCGAACACGTCGGTGTTGGCTACCCGGAACCACTCGTGGAACGACGCAAAGCCGGCCAGCGTGCCGTCGGGGCAGATATCCCACTCCTCGTAGCGCTCCTCCAGGGCCTGCCAGCGCACCAGGCTGCCGCAGCCCCCCGGCTGGATGGTCAGGTAGGTCTGCGTTGGGTAGTCGTGCCGCCCCCCGGCCAGGGCGTCGGTGGTCTCGTACCCGGTGGTGGCGTAGGTGTAGAGGCCGTAGTCGCCCGGGGCGCCGCCGCCGGTCACCACCGTGAGGCCGATCTCCTCCTCATCCACCGAGGTCGCGGTGTCGCGGAAAGCGAAGAGGACGGCGCCGACCGCCACCACCAGGGCGAGTGCGATCCCGCCCACGATCATCCATGCCTTCCGCACCCGAATGCTCATGCCCGTAGTTTGCCAAGGAGAAGGCCGGTCGCGCCACTCCGGAGGTGACACGGGGCGTGCCGCCGTCTCCGCTCTCTCCCGACGGAGGCCCGTCGCGGCCCGGCCGGTCGATCCCCGCCGGTCGGCCTCAGCGCTCGAAGAGCGACCCCAGCCCTCCTATGACCGAGCCCTCGTCCTTCCCCGACCCTCCCCCAAAGGGAGCAATCCGGTCGGCCAGCCGCGAGAAAGGCAGTGACTGCAGCCAGACCCGGCCCGCACCGCGCAGGGTGGCCAGGAACAGCCCCTCCCCGCCGAACATCATCGACTTGAGGTTCCCGGCACGCTGGATGTCGTACTCCACCGACGGCTCGAACGCCACCAGGCACCCGGTGTCCACCGCCAGCGTCTCCCCGGCGAGATGCTTCTCCACGATGGTCCCCCCGGCGTGGACGAACACCCGTCCGTCGCCCTGGAGATCCTGCAGGATGAAGCCCTCGCCGCCGAACAAGCCCGCCCCCAACTTGCGGTTGAAGGCGATGCCCACCCGCGTGCCGCGGGCGGCGCACAGGAAGGCATCCTTCTGGCAGATGAGCCTGCCGCCCAACGCCGCCAGGTCGATGGGGATGATCTTGCCGGGGTAGGGGGCGGCGAAGGCCACCTTGCGGCGCCCGGAAGCGCCGTTGGTGAAGTGGGTCATGAACAGCGATTCACCGGTCAAGGCTCGCTTGCCCGCTCCCTTGAGCTTGCCCCACATCCCCTGATCCGGCTCGGCGCCGTCGCCCATGCGGGTCTCGAAGGTGATCCCCTCCTCCAGGTACATCATCGCCCCCGCCTCGGCGATCACCGTCTCGCCCGGGTCCAACTCGATCTCCACGAACTGCATGTCGTCGCCGTAGATGGAGAAATCCACCTGGTCGCTGGCCACCCGGCACCTCCTCGTCGGCTAACCCACCGATCCTACGAGGAGGAGAGGCACCTCGCCGGGCGCCGCGGTGGAGTCAGTCGACCTCGTTGCGCAGCAGGCCGAAGCGAACCGCGTTGATCAGCGCCTCCGATCGGTTCGAGGCGCCCAAGCGCTCGTACAGATCGCGCAACCGGCGGAACATGACCCGCTCGGAGTAGCCGTAGTCGTCGGCCAAGCCCACCACCGTGGCCCCGCGGGCCAGGGCCTCCAGCCACTCGACCTCCTCCTCGTCCACATGGGGGCGATCGCCGTGCGGGTCGCCGCCCGTCCCGGGCAGTGCCCGAGCCGTGGCGCAGGGCAGCAGGGCGTCGCCGCGCGCCGCGGCCTCCGCCACCTCCACGATGCGGCTCGTCTCGGCCCGCCACTCCACCGCCGCCACCGCGCCGTGATGCAGCGCGTGCGCCACCGTCTCCGCATCACCGGGCGCTACCAGGGCCAGCACCCGGCCCCGTCCCGACCAGAGATCGAGAGCGGCGCAGTCCGCCGCCGACCTCCACGACACCAGGACCAGGTCGGCCGTCTCCTCCTCACCCGCCACCCGGTGCCCCGCACCGACGAAGGCTTCTTCCAGGCCGCGCCGGTACGCCGCCGCCTCTTCGATCACCCGGATTGCCAGGCGCTCACCCTCCATGGCCGCAAGGGTACGCCGGCCACCACCATCATGCGGGCCGTCGACCCGGCTTCGCCGGCCCATTGCAGTTCGGTTCGATCCCAACGGAGCCTGCCTCCCATTTTGTGCCATGACGCCCAACCATAATATGGCTGGCAGTACCCTGCCACCACAAAGACGGCCCTGCTACTCCCCGCGTCACGGACCATCATCGCGACCCTCGCTTGAATTGCGCACAGCGCGATGGCTTCGGCCTCGCGCCGCAAGTACGGGCGCCCGGCCTGGGCCGGGCCGAGAAAAGGGAAACCAATGCCTGCGAAGAAGGCTCCGGCCAAGAAGGCCGCCCCCGCCAAGAAGGCCGCTCCGGCCAAGAAGGCTCCGGCCAAGAAGGCTCCGGCCAAGAAGAAGTAGCCAAGCCGCACCGAGGGGGCCGGTCCACGGAGCGGCCCCCTCATCGCGTCCGGAGGGCCGCTCGACGGAGCGGCCTTCCGTTGTCTGGCGGCGCTCACCTCTCTACAGTCGTCGCCATGGACACTCAACCCGCCATCGCGCCGGCCGCGGAGGAAGCCGGCGCCGAACGGCGCCTGCGCCGCCTCCGCTGGTACAACGTCGTCATGGGGGCCTTCCACGCCATCCAAGGCGTGGTCATCCTGGCCTTGGCCAACGACTTCGCCCTTCCCGTCACGGCCACCTTCCTGGAGGGCCCGCCGGGAGGCCCGGAGCCGCGCTCCATCAGCACCCTCTTCGAAATCCGGGTGGCTTGGGGCGTGGCCGCTTTCGTGTTCCTGTCCGCCCTGGCCCACTGGCTGATCGCCTCCCCGGGCATCTACCAGTGGTACGTCAAGAACCTGCGGCGGGAGCGCAACTACGCCCGCTGGATCGAGTACGCCTTCTCGTCCTCGATCATGGTGGTGCTCATCGCCCTGCTCCCGGGGATCACCGACGTCGCCGCCCTGGGCGCCATCTTCGGGGTCAACGCGGCGATGATCCTGTTCGGCCTGCTGATGGAGCACTACGAGAGCCCCGGCAAGCCCAACTGGATGTCCTTCGTGTTCGGCTGCCTGGCCGGCGCCGTGCCGTGGATCGTGATCGCCGTCTATCTGTGGAGCCCCGGGGTGGCCGCCGAGCCGCCGGCTTTCGTGTACGGCATCTTCTTCTCACTGTTCGTGTTCTTCAACATCTTCGCCGTGAACATGGTGCTGCAGTACCGCAAGGTGGGGAAGTGGCGCAACTACCTGTTCGGGGAGAGCGCCTACGTGCTCCTCAGCCTGGTGGCCAAGTCGCTGCTCGCCTGGCAGGTGTTCGCCGGCACCTTGGCGGGCTGAGTTCCCGCCGATCCAATACCCCGGCGAGGCCCCGGGCACCTGCCCGGGGCCTCGGCTTTCCACCTGCCCCTACTCCGGCGGAATCACCTTGCCCGGGTTCATGATCCCTTGCGGATCCAGCGCGGCCTTCACCGCCCGCATCGCCGCTACGGCGGCCGCCCCTCGCTCGGCCGCCAGGTAGCGCAGCTTCCCGTGCCCGACGCCGTGCTCTCCGGTGCAGGTGCCGCCCATCCCCAGGGCCCGCTGCACCAGGCGATCGTGAGCCGCCCGCACCTGCGCCGACTCGACCGGGTCCTCGGGGTCGAAGAGGAGCACTACATGGAAGTTGCCGTCGCCCACATGCCCCAGGATGGGTGCCGGGATCCCCGACGCGTCGAGGTCGGCCCGGGTCTCGGCAATGCAGTCGGCCAGGCGGGAGAGGGGAACGCAGACGTCGGTGACCATCCCCCGCACCGCCGGGCGCAGGGCGCGGGCGGCGTAGTAGGCCTCGTGGCGGATCTTCCACAGCCGGCGGCGCTCTGCCGCGTCGGAAGTCGACCGCCAGTCCTGCGCCCCGTGGGCCGCGGCTACCTCGCCGGCGGCGGCCACCTGCTCCGCTACGGCCCCGGGGGTGCCGTGGAACTCCACCAGCAGGTGCGGCCGCCGCGGCAGGTCGAGGCCCGAGTAGGCGTTACTCGCCGCCACCTGCACCTCATCGAGCAACTCCAGGCGCACCGGCCCCAGCCCCCGCTGCATGATCTCGATGGCGGTCTGCACCGCCTGCGCCAGAGCGGCGAAACCGGCCCGTCCTACCGCGCTCGCCTCGGGGATGCCGTGGAGACGGAGGGCCACCTCGGTGATCACCCCCAGAGTCCCCTCGGAGCCCAGGAGCAGATGGGTGAGGTCGTACCCGGCGGAGGACTTGCGCGCCCGGCCGCCGGTGTGGACGACCTCGCCGCCGGCCAGGACCACAGTCAGCCCCAGCACGGCCTCGCGCATCGTGCCGTAGCCCACCGTGGTAGTCCCCGAGGCCCCGGTAGCCGCCATGCCCCCGATGGTGGCGTCGGCCCCGGGGTCCACCGAGAAGAACAGCCCCCGGCGTCCCAGGTGCTCCTCGAGTTGGGTGCGGCGCACCCCAGCCTCCACCAGGCAGTCCAGGTCGGAGTCGTGCACCGCCAGGATCCGCGACAGGCCCGACAGGTCCAGGCACAGGCCGCCGTGCAGGGCACCCACTCCGCCCTCAAAGGAGGTACCGGCGCCGAAGGGGATGACCGGCACCCGGGCCTCGGTGCACAGCCGCACCAGGCGGGCAACCTCCTCGGTGGAATGCGGGAAGGCCACCGCCTCCGGGGCCGCCGGGTCCTGCCAGCCCTCGTCGGTGCCGTGATGGCGCCGCTCGTCGGGCGAGGTCGTCACCCGCTCGCCCAGGAGCGCCCGGACCTCGGGGAGTACCGCCTCGATCGACCCGTACCGGCCCGTCATCAAGGCCTCTCCTCCGCGCTCTCGGCTACGCCCAAGGGCTGAGCAGTTCGATGCCGGCGAAGGCGGGGCCGTCGTTCATCTTCACCAGGTACTGCTCGGGGTGCATCCAAAGGTCGAGGGAGAAGGTGCCGCCCCCCATGAAGGCTCCCCCTATGGTGGCCCGCAGTTGCACGGTGGGCCCCAGGGTGCCGGCGGGCACGGTCACGTCCTCTCCCCGGGTGACCACCTCCAGCCGGTAGGTGGCTCCCTGTGTCATGCCCCCGCCTCCGGCGAACTCCAGGGTGATCTCGGTCTCGACCTCCACGGGCGTATCGGGCAGCAGGTTCACGTCGAAGACCAGAGGATCCTCGAACCACTCCACCATCTCGGGGCCGCCGGCCGTCCCCGCGGTGTAGGTCTCGGCCCCTTTCAGCACGACGACCCACGGGTCGCTCAGATCCATGTAGATCGCCGCTGCGTCGTTGCCCCCTTCCGGGGTGCCGATGACGAACCGGTCCCAGATGCCTCCCTTCCACTCCACCCCGCGCTCGATGGTGGCGGGCAGGTCGAGAGTGGCGCCGCCGTAGGTCGTCACCCGGTAGGTGGCGGTGGCCCCCTCCGCCGGGATCCCGGCCGACCACGAGTAAGGGACCGCGGGATGGGTGTCGGTGGGAGCCGCGGTGGTAGTCGTCGTAGTCGTCGGCGCTTCCGTGGTGGTCGGCGCCGCCGTAGTCGTCGGCGCTTCCGTGGTGGTCGGCGCCGCCGTGGTCGTAGTGGCCGCCGTCGTGCTGGGCGCCGCCGTGGTGGTGGCAGCATCGTCGTCACCACACCCCCCGCCCAGCACCCCCAGTACCACCAGTACCACCGAAACCGCGGCGAGCCTGCGCATCACTTCTCCTCTCCCGAAGACAGCAGCGTAGGCCGAGCCGCCCCGGCCGTCAGGCTCCCCCACCTGCGGGACCGGGTAGGGTGCCTGCCCAGCGATGCCTCCAGCAGAGACCGGCATGACCCTCACCCACCTCAACCCCACCGTTCGCCGGCAGGTGCGCCGCTTCATCGGCCTCCCCTTCGACCTCTACCGCGACTGCCCGCAGTGGTGCCCGCCCTTGCGGCGCGACGTGGCGCTGGCGCTCGACCCGGAGCGGCACCCCTTCTACCGGCACTCGACGGCCGAGTCCTTCCTGGCCGAAGAAGGCGGCCGCCCGGTGGGCCGCATCACCGTAATGGAGAACCGGCGCTTCAACGAGATCCGCCGACGGTGCGACGCCTTTTTCTACTTCTTCGAGACGGTCGACGACCCCCGGGTCGCCGCCGCCCTCATCGGCGCCGCCGCCGACTGGGCCCGGGCCCGAGGGCTCGACAGCCTCATCGGCCCCAAGGGCCTGCTGCCCGGCGACGGCCTGGGGATCCTGGTGGAGGGCTTCGAGCATCCCGCCGCCATGGGGGTCCCCTACCACCACCCCTACTACGACTCCCTGCTGGCCGGCTGCGGTCTGACCAAGGAGACCGACTACCTCTCCGGCCGCCTCTCCAAGCCCTACACGTTCTCTCCCCAGATGGCCGAGATGGGCGACGCCGCCGCCGCGGCGCTGGGATACGCCCTGCACCCCTTCACCTCCAAGCGGGAGTTGCGCCGCTGGTTCGGCCGCATCGGCGAGGCCTACAACCGCGCCTTCGCCGACAACTGGGAGTTCTGCCCGCTGACCCCCGAGGAGATCAAACTCATCGGGGACCGCCTGCTCGCCCTGGCCGATCCCCGGATGATGGTGCTCCTCATGCAGGGCGACGCCATCGCCGGCCACCTGTTCATCGTCCCCGATCTGGGCGACGGCTTGCGCCGCAGCCGAGGCCGCTTGTTGCCCCTGGGCTGGTGGCACCTGCTGTGGGCCTACCGCCGCACCCGGGGGGTGGACTGGTTCGGCATGGGCCTGCTCCCCGAGCACCGCGGTGTCGGGGCCAACGCCGTCATGTACACCGCCATCGCCCGGGCCATCGACGACTTCCCCTACGACCATGCCGAACTGGTGCAGGTCGAGGAGAGCAACGCCCGCATGCTGCGCAATATGAGCGCCGTGGGCGTGCCCTGGCAGCAGCGGCACCGCCTCTACCGCTTGGACCTGTAGTGCGCCCGCTCAGAGGGTCTGCACCAGCCTCTCCTCCAGGGCGGTGAAGTCGCCTCCCCGGAAACAAAAGCGCATCTCCTGGAAGCGGCGCCGGAAGGCGGCCACCGCCGCGCCTACTTCCTCGCCTCGCACCGCAGCGGCGAAGAGGGCGGCGAACTCGGTGAAGTCGGCCTCCACCATGCCGAAGCGGGTCATCTCGGAGACGCCCAGGCGCAGCGCCGACGAGGCGGTGAAGCCCTCATCGCTGGGGATGGCCTGGTAGTTGCAGATGATGTTGCGCTCCTCCAGGGCACGGGCCACCGCGGCCCCCCGGGCATGGCCCACCCGCACGATCACCTGGTGGGTCTCGGTGTAATCCACCGCCGGGTCGCCCTCCACGGCCAGCCCCGCGGCGGCCAGGGCCCGGCCGAAGGCCTTGGCGTTGGCGATCACCTGGGGCTGGTACTCGGCCTTGAAGGTGTTCATCTCGATGGCGGCCAGCAGCAGGCCGAGCATGGTGCCCAGGTGGTGGTTGGAGAGCATGCCGGGGAAGGAGCGGCGGCGCACCGCCTTCCACAGGTCGTAGAGCGGGGTGCCCTCGGCGAAGTCGGCGGCCACGATGCCCCGCTGGGTGCCGAAGAAGGTCTTGTGGGTGGACCCGGTGACGATGTCGGCCCCGTCGCGGAAGGGCTCTTGGAAGTGGGGCCCCACCAGGCCGAGCACGTGGGCCATGTCGTACATGATCACCGGCCGCTCCTCGCGCCCCTCGACCATCGCCCGGATCTCGGCCACCGGCTCGGGGTGGAGCACCATGCTCTTGCCGAAGATGACGACCTCGGGGTTCAGGTGCGCCAGCAACTCTCCGGTGGCCGCCACGTCGATGCGGTAGGGGTTGTCGGGGCAGACCGGGAAGTTAACCACCGCCGGCCGCTCGGTGAGAGGGTCGCGGGCGATGTAGTCGCGCAGCGCCCCCATGGGC
>JAFGCH010000132.1 GCA_016932695.1 Acidimicrobiia bacterium
AACGTGGAGTTCGGCCTGCGCATGCAGGGGCTGCCCCCGGCCGAGCGCCAACGACGCGCCGCCGCCGCCCTGGAGAGGGTGGAACTGCCCGGCATGTCCCGGCGCAAGGTGGGCACGCTGTCGGGCGGTCAGGCGCAGCGGGTCGCCCTGGCCCGGGCCCTGGCCCCGGGCCCGCGCCTGCTGCTCTTCGACGAGCCCCTCGGGTCGCTCGACCGGGCGCTACGAGAGCGGCTGACCGGCGAACTGCGGCGGCTGCTCGCCGGCCTGGGCGTCACCGCCCTCTACGTCACCCACGACCAGGAGGAGGCCTTCGGCCTGGCCGACCGGGTGATGATCCTCGATGCCGGCCGAGCGCTGCAGGTGGGAACGCCCGAGGAGGTGTGGCGGGCTCCCGCCGGGGAGCAGGTGGCTCGCTTCCTGGGCCTGCGCAACATCCTGGAAGGCCGGATCGAGGGTGGCTTCGCCTTCACCGCCGCCGGCCCCATGCCCGTGCCCCCCGGCACCCCCGACGGCCCGGCCCGGCTGGTGATCCGCCCCGGGGCGTTCCGCCTCGACCCGGCGGGGCCGGTCGCCGGCGTGGTGCGCGACCGCCGTTTTCGCGGCAGCGACTACGCCGTGGAGATCGCCACCGGCGGGCTCTTGCTGGAGGCCGTCCTGATCGAGGCCCCGCTTCCCGGCGAGCCGGTCCGCCTCAGCCTGGATCCCGGCGAGGTCTCGTTGCTCTGAGGGCGGCCGCCCCTCAGACCAGTTCCTCGAGGGCCGCAGTGATTTCGGCGGTCAGATCGTCGTCCAGGGTGGACCGGAGGACCTTGCCGTTGAAGCGGTGCAGTTCCCGAACCAGGGTCGTGGGAGCCAGGGGCTCGAACAGCAGGAACAGGGCGGCCGTCCCCGGCTCGAGGTGCTCCCCCATCTCGCGCATCTCCTTGTCGGAGATGCCGATGTCGCGCAACTTGGCCCAGATGCCGCCCACCGCGGCGCCCAGCACCGCCCCCACCAGAGGCACCATGAAGATCAGGCCGGCCAGCATGCCCACCCAGGTGCCCGTCATGGCCCCCTGCGCCGGGCCGACGTCGCGGGTCTGGTGGATGCGGATGCGTCCCCCGGCGTCTTTGGAGACGATGGCGGCATCTTCAATACGACTGGTCTGGCGCTGGTGGAGGCGAAGCGAGGCCAGCAGCGCCTCCTGGGCCCGCAGGACGTCGTCCATCTCGATCGCCAGCAAGCGTGAAGGGCCCTCGCTCTTCGGCGGGACCTCGGTCCCTTCCTCGGCCCAGGGGTCAAAGGCGGTCGTCACAACTCTCCTCGGGTGGCTGGCCCCATTGTGGTGCGTCCGTCGCCGCAGCGAAGCCTCACCCGGTTCCGTCGGCCGCCTCTCGGTCCCGGCGCAGCTCCCAGTAGGAGTCCCCCGGAGGCAGATCCTCCGGTCGCGGCCGGGGCCGCAGGCCGCACCGCTCGTAGAGACGCCGCGCCGCGAGGTTGGCCGGCGACGGCTCCACCCAAACGGCGTCGACCCCGGGCTCGTCGGCAGACACCACTCCGACCGGCATCCCCAGCGCGATGGTGGCGACGCCGAGACCCTGAGCCCATGAGCACAGCTTGATGTCGAGGGCCGCCCGCCGCGCCCGCCGCTCCACCCGGTAGCAGGCCTCGCCGCAGAAGTCGCCCTCTCCGCTGCGGACAACGGAATGGTGGCGATCCGGGTCGGCGGCCAAGGCGCGCCACCAGGCGGCCATATCCTCGGCGTCGTACCCCAGCCCCTCCGGGAACCCCACCCCACGCATCACCACCCCGTCGTTCCACAGGGCCATCAAGCCGGGAAGGTCCTCCGGACCCGTCGGCCGGATGCTCACGCCGGCGGTGAAGTCCATAGCGTCTTCGGGAATGGCCATGCCCGGGATGCCTACGTCGGCCGGTCGCGGACGCGGCCGAGGCCCCTCCCTCCCCGGGGATCCCGGGTGAGCGAGGGGCCCCGGCCGTCACCCAAGGCGCCGCGTCGCAGCGGGCGCCTCTTCCCGGCCGTCTACCGCGAGTAGGCGGCCCAGGGGTTGTCGTGCATGAGCTTCTGGATCAGCTCCTCGGAGAACCCGGCCGCCCGGGCATCGGGCAGGAACGAGTTCATGATTTGGTCGTACGGCTCCACCACGAAGCCCTCCGGGAATCCGGGGTCGTACCAGCCGGTGTCGGAGCCGATGATGATCTGGTCCTCGTAGCCGGCGTCCACCAGCGTCTGGATCAGCTCGATGTGGCGCGAGTTCTCGTTGTGCCCGTCGAGCCAGCCCGCCCAGAAGTTGCTGCCGATGAAGTCGCAGGACAGATAGGCACCCTGCTCGGCCGCGGCCAGCAGGCCGGCAACCCCGTTCTCCTCGGTGAAGGCGGTGTAGGGAGCGTGCACCCAAATGAAGCGGCCCGGGTCGCAGCCGAACTCCTCGAGCTTGTCGATCACGGCCAGCGCCGTGCTGCTCGAAAGGATGTGGCTGGCGATCGAAGCGCCGGTCTCCTGCGAGGCGTAACAGGCTGCTTCCAGGATCTTCATTTCGTTGTCGGTGATGCCGTCCCAGCTATGGGCGAGCTTGATGAAGCCCGCCTTGACGTCGGTATCACCGACCCCTACGTTCAGCTCCTCCAGCATCCAATCCCGGATCTCCTCGACGGTGGCATCGTTGATCCAGGCCGGCATGGTGTTGCCCCAGTAGAAGCCGGTCACCATCATCGCCGGCAGTCCCGATGTGTCGGCCACGTACTCCACGATGTCGGGACGGCGACCCACCCCCTCCATGGTCGGGTCTACGAAGACGCTGTAACCCAGGCCCTTGACCTCTTCCACCATGGGCCCGATGACCTCGTACACCTCCTCGGGGGTGGCATCTACGTAGGCCACCGGCTGCTCGACCCCGAACTCCACGAACATGTGCTGGTGCGCCAGGATGTTGCCCACCTCGTCTTCGCCGAGCGGCCCGGCCGTGGTGTAGAACACCGAGGCGTCGTCATCCCCGCAGGCGGCCAGTACCGCCATGAGCACGAGCAAGACGCCGATGATGCGGCGTGTCCTCATCCCAACCTCCTCCCAGGTCGAGGGGCTGAATCCCCATCGATCATCGATGAACGAGGCTAGATGAAAACAGGCACGCCTGCCGGGCCGCCGTAGGGTCGTTGTCCCTTAGCCGCCCGGCGGGCCTGAAAGCGCCTGAGCCTGCGGGCCGGGCCGCGCCCGATGCGCTCCTGCCCGGCCCAGCGCTGCTCCCAGGCCCAGAGCGATCACCGCGGCCGCCCCGGCGACGATGTGCGCCCAGGCGGTGAAATCGTCCATCCCCAGCCGTTGCGCCGGCTCCCACCCGGCCAGGCGCACCGCCCCCATAGCCAGGAACACTGCCGCCCCCAGCCCGGCCAGGCCGGCCGCCCTCCCCCGTCCCGCGCCCAGCGCCCAGAGCACCGCCGCCCCCAAAGAGACGTGCAGCAGGTTCTGCAGGGGGTTGAAGGTGAACATGAGGATCGCCTCCCCTACCGCGGGAGCGAAGGGGAAGAACCCGGTCTCCCCAAAGCCGAGGATCCCCACGGCCACGGCGAACACCCCGAAGCCGGCCGCCGCCGCCGACACCGGATGGTCGCCGATCGCCCTCCCGCGAGGATGCACCTCGAACCGCCCGAGAGCCCACAGCAGCAGGCCGAAGAAGGGCAGCAACCACAACACCCAGACGGGTCGCAGCGCCCACCACAGTCCCGAGCCGATCGCCGGCTCCGGCGCCCCGGCCGCCCGGGCCAACGCCCCTCCCAGGATGATGGCGGTGACGTGCCAGAGAAAGGCCGTCAGGAGGAGGCGGTGCATCCCCCGCACCAACCGCTCCCAGCCGGGGCGGCGCATCGCCCGCTGCGCTACGGCACGCGCCAGCAGGGCCAGGCCGACCAACCACAAGGTGAGGGCGACCATGGCCAGGCTGGGAGGCTGGGCGTTGGAACGCTCCTGCCCCGGCACCCCCACCAGGCTCACCGGGTAGCCGCCTACGGTGGTGAGCAGTACCAGCACCGCCAGGCCCAGGAGGGTCAACGCCGCCGCCCCGCGCCGCCCCCATCTCTGCAGGGTGCCGTCGGCGTAAGCGAAGCCCAGCTGGTGGGCGAAGAGCCACTGGAAGGCGTAGTTGGCCCCGCCCACCCCCTCCAAGCCGAACCCGATGGACACCAGGTCCACCACCCCCACCGCCGCCACCAGCCCGACGGCGGCCCACAGGCCGACGCGGCGGTGCAGAGCCTCCATGGCGGGTGCCAGGGCCACCGCCACCAGGTAGATGCCGAGGAACCACAGGGGAAGGGCGGCCACCTCGGCGGCCCGGGCCTTGCCCGCCGAGGCCGGATCGAGGGCCTCGGCGGCGATCCCCAGCACCAGCCACACGGCCAGGAAGACGCCCGTCGGCAGCAGCAGCCGGCCCAGGCGGCGGTCGAGGTAGGACAGGTACGACCCGGCCGCGCGGCGCGAGACCGAGTTGGCGTAGCCCCCGGCAAAGAAGACCAGGGGCATCACCTGCAGGAGCCAGGTGGCGACCCGCGTCCCCGGGATCTCCGAAAGGGCGTTGATGCTGAGCACCCGATCGGGCTCCCACACGACCGTGGTAGTCGCCCAGTGCCCGATCACGACGGCAGCGATGCAGACGACCCGCAATAGGTCGATGAAGGGATCTCGCTCCTCGACTGCCGGAGCCGGGGCCATGGCCGCGGAGGGTAGCGCGGTGGCCGCTACCGCCTAGGCCAGGCCCAAGAACCGCGCCAGGTCCGCCGCCATGGCATCGGCATCGGTCCGCGCCGCCGCCTCGACCTCCGCCGGGTCCTCCCCGGGCCCAACCACCGCCCGCCGGTCGACGTAGATCTTCAGCTTGGGCTCGGTGCCGCTGGGACGCACCAGGGCCCGGCCGGCCTCCCCCAGGTCGAGGGCCACCAGCGGGGTCGCCGCCAGCCAGCGAGGCCGTGCCTCCGCTCCTTCGCGGAAATCGACGGCCCCGGTCACCGCCACCTCTCCCAGGCGCTCCGGCAGGCGGCGGCGCAGCAGTTCCATGGCAGCGGCGATCTCGGCCGCCCCCTGCGAGCCCGGCCGGACCAGGCTGAGCTGGGTGCTGGCCCACATGCCGTGGCGGCGGTACAGGCGGGCCAGGCGGTCCCACACCGTCTCCCCCTGCGCCCGGCAGCGAGCCGCCAGTTCGGCGAAGAGCAACGCGGCCGAGATGCCGTCCTTGTCGCGCACCACCGGCCCGGCGGTGTAGCCCAGGGCTTCCTCGTAGCCGAAGATGAAGCGGGTGCCCTCGGCCGCCTCCAGGTCGAGGGCGGCATTGGCGATCCACTTGAACCCGGTGAGGGTGGCCTCGAAGCGGGCTCCGTGGTGGGCGGCGATCGAGGCCAGCATCGGCGAAGACACGATCGAGTTGACCACCAGCGGGGTGGGCCCGGGCCCGGCGTGCTCGAGGAGGAAGTCGGCCAGCAGCAGCCCGACCTGGTTGCCGGTGAGCATCACCCACTCCTCGGCGCGGGGCAGGCAGACGGCGAGGCGGTCGGCGTCGGGGTCGTTGGCCAGAATCAGGTCCGCCCCCACTCGGGCGGCCAGGGCGCGCGCCAGATCCAGCGCCCCCGGCTCCTCCGGGTTGGGGAAAGCCACAGTGGGGAAGCGCCCGTCGGGTTCGGCCTGCTCGGCCACCACGTGCAGGTCGGCGAAGCCGGCGGGGCGCAGCACCCGCTCGACGAGCCGAGCCCCCACCCCGTGCATCGGGGTGTAGACGAGACGCAGACTCCGGTCGGCCTCCACCTCCGGGCGCAACGCCAGCACTTCCTCCACGTAGCGCGAGACGATGACCGGTTCGATGGGCCGGACCTGGCCCTTCGCCCCCTCAAGAACGCCCTCCACCCGGGGCACCTCGTTCGCCGGGCCCACGCGGTCGATGGCGGCGGCGATGCCGGCGTCCACCGGGGGGATGATCTGGGCGGCGTTGGCGTCGTAGACCTTGTAGCCGTTATCCCGGGGCGGGTTGTGGCTGGCGGTGACCACCACCGCCGCCGTAGCCCCCAGCACCCGGGCCGCATAAGCCACCAAGGGGGTGGGCGCCACCGCGGGGAAGTAGCGCACCGGGATCCCGGCGGCGGCCAGGACCCCCACCGTGTCGGCGGCGAAGTCGCGGCTGCTGAGCCGCCCATCGAAGCCCACCACCACCGGCCCCGATCCGGGACGGGTGGCCCGCAGGTAATCGGCCAGGCCGCGGGTGGTGCGGATGACCACCGCTCGGTTCATGCGGTTCGACCCCGCCTCCACCACTCCCCTGATGCCGGCGGTGCCGAAGGCCAGGGTGCCCCCCATCCGGTCGGCGAGGGCGCCCTCATTCCCGGCATCGAGCAGCGCCTGCAGCTCGGCGCGGGTCTCGGGATCGGGATCGGCGGCGATCCAGGCTTCGGTGCGGCGGCGCAGTTGGGAGGAGATCGGCATGGCCACGACGATACCCGGCTCGTCCCGGCAGGGCCGCTCCGAGCAGTTCAGGAGAAGAGCAGCGGCGCCATCCCTTGCAGCTCCTCCTGCACCGACCCGGGCACGGTGTAGCCGGCCTCGGCCCGGATGGCGTCCACGTGGCCGGCCACGTCCTCCACGGTGAGCCCGCCCTCGCCCCCGGGGTGCTTGAAGTAGCCGGCGGTGCGCCCGATGAAGAAGCGGCTGACGTTGCCTCCGGCCACCGACCATACGTCCCCGTTCACCGCGCATTCCGCGGAGCAGAAGTAGGCCACTACCGGCGCCACCGCCTCGGGGTCGAGGCGCGCCGCCGCGGGGCCGAGGATCTCCTCGGTCATCCGGGTCCGGGCCACCGGCGCCACCGTGTTCACCTTGATGTCGTACTTGGCGCCTTCGTGACGGAGCACGTTCATGAGGCCCACCAGGCCCATCTTGGCGGCCCCGTAGTTGGCCTGGCCGAAATTGCCCAGGATCCCGGCGTTCGAGGCGGTGAGCACGATGCGCCCGTACCCCTGCGCCCGCATCGCCCGGAAGGCAGGCTGGGTCACGTAGAAGGCGCCGCGCAAATGGACGTCGAGCACGGCATCCAGGTTGGGCCACTCCAGATTGTGGAAGGCCTTGTCGCGCAGGATGCCGGCGTTGTTGATGAGGATGTCCACCCGGCCGAACTCGTCCAAGGCCTTCTGCACGACGGCCGCCCCACCCTCGGGGGTGGCGACCGACGAATGCTCGGCCACCGCCATCCCTCCGGCCGCCCGGATCTCGGCGGCCACCTCTTCGGCCGGCGTGGCTTCGGTAGCGGTGCCGTCGGATGCCACGCCCGGGTCGTTGACCACCACCGCCGCCCCGCGGGAGGCCAGCAGGCGGGCGTAGCCCGCGCCCAGGCCCCGCCCCGCCCCGGTGATCACCGCCACCCGGTTCGTGAATGAGATCATCTCCCGCCTCCTTCGCCGCCGTGCGGCGCCTCGCCGCGTCCGCCCGGGGTTCCCGTTAACGCCGACTCACAACCTAGCGGAATCCCCGCCCCGATTGCGCCCGGCGCAGCGGGCCCGACAGGTCACCGCGCTCGCCCACCTCTACCCCTTCGAGACCGAGCCACCCCGCCATCAGTTCCAGTTCTACGGCCAGGGCCGGCACCACCGTGGCGGCGTCGCCGCCCGCCTCGAGGAACGCCCCCGGCACCCGCAGCACCCGGCGCGCCCTGTCCGCCTTGAGGTCCACCCGGGCCGCCAAATGCTCGCCCAGCAGGAAGGGCAGCACGTAGTAGCCCCAGGTGCGCTGCGCCGCCGGGGTATAGATCTCGGCGCGATAGTCGAAGCCGAACAGGCGCGCCGTGCGCCTCCGATCCCAGATCAGCGAATCGAACGGGCAGAGCAGGGCAGCGGCCCGCACCCGGCGCGGCGCTTCCGCCTCCGGGTGCCGGTAGGCGGGCTCCCGCCAGCCCTCCACCGCCGCTCGTTCCAGCCGCCCCTCGGCCGCCAGCGCCTCCACCGCCGGGCGCGCCTCTTTGATGGGAATCATGTAGTAGCCGGCCAGGTCGGCCGCCGTGCCGACCCCGAGCGAACCGGCGGCCCGGAGCAACAACCGGCGTTGCGCCTCGGCCCGGGATGGGGCGGGGGCTGCCAGGTACTCCCGCGGAATCACCCGCTCGGGCAGGTCGTACCGCCGCACCAGGCCCCGCCGTTCGCCTACCACCAGCCGCCCGGTGACGAAGAGCCACTCCAGGGCGAGTTTCCCCGTCGTCCATCCCGTACTCCAGTACGGGGTATGCCTCTCGCCCGGGTCTTCCAGTTCGTCGGCGGCAAGCGGGCCGCGACGGCGCACTTCCTCGAAGACCGCCTCTAGGTAGCCCGGGCGCTCCCGTTCCAGGTGCTGCACCTCGCGCCAGGGACGCGCCGCCTCCATGCGGTGGCGGAACAGGGGATAGTCCTCCACCGGCAGGAAGCAGGCGGCGTGCGCCCAGTACTCCATGAGCTCCCGCCGCTCGTGGTAGGCCCGCCACAGCAGCCGGCGCTCGTAGGGTCCCAGGCGGGAGTAGAGCGTAAGGTAGTGGGCCCGCTCCACCACGTTGATGGGGTCGATCTGCACCGCCCCCACGCGGGCGAAGACACGGTGCAGGTGGCGCAGGTCCACCCGTCCCGAGGGCCGGGGCGCGGCCAGGCCCTGGGCGACGAGGGCCATCCGCCGGGCGACGGCGAGACGCAGAGGCTTCACCGGCCGAGGAACTCGGGCGGCCGCTTCTGCAGAAACGCCGCGGTGGCCTCGGCGAAGTCGGCCGTGCGGAAGAGGGGCAGGAGTTGTAGGAGCACGCGCGACACATGGTCTTGGTACCCCTCGGCGAGCGCCGCCCGCATCATGCGCTTGGCCGCCTGCACCGCCAGGGGCGGCATGGCGGCGATCTGCCCCGCCAGGGCGGAAGCCCGGGAACGGCAGGCAGCGGCGTCGTCGACGACCTCGGAGACCACCCCGGCGGCCAGTGCCGCCTCGGCCGAGAGGTCCTCCCCCAGGAAGTAGAAGCGGGCGGCCTTCTCCCACCCCGCCAGGCGGGGCAGCAGGAAGGTGTCGCCGCTCTCGGGCACCAGCGCCCGGCGGGTGGGGGGCACGAAGCGAGCCGTGCGGGCCATCACCCGAATGTCGGCGTTCAGCGCCAAGCCCACCGCGTACCCGGCGGCGGCCCCGTTCACCGCAGCGACGATGGGCGTGTCGGCTCGATGCATCGCCAGCACGGGGATGCGCTCGGGGCGATAGGAGGTGGCGATGTCGTCCACCGCCCCGGGGCCCTGCGCTGCCGCTTCCACGAGGTCGAGGCCGGCGCAGAAGCCCTCACCGGCCCCGGTCAACACGATGGCGCGCACCTCCGGGTCGGTATCGGCGCGCCGCACGACCTCGGCGAGCAGGTCGAGCATGGGCAAGGTGAGGGCGTTGCGACGCTCCGGACGGTTGAGGGTGATGGCGGCCACGTGGCCGGCCACCTCGTACAGGACATCGGGCATGCAGCCTCCGGCCGACGGCACGGGTAGCCTACCTAGCCGATGCGCACCGCCTACAACGCCACCCGGACCGTCCTGGGGTTCGCCTTCGTAGTGCTCCCCTACACCGTGGCCGCCTGCGTGTACCTCATGGTGGCCACCCGCTTCGGATCGGCCGCCCGCCAGACCGACCTGTGGGGGCGCGGCTGGGGGCAGGTCTTCATCCTCTGCTCCGGGGCCAAGGTGACCATCGAGGGCCTGGAGAACGTCGACCGCAGCCGGTCGTACGTCTGTGTGAGTAACCACCTCTCCAACCTCGACGCCCCCTATCACCTGGGGCTCATGCCGGTGGGGGTGCGCTTCCTAGCGAAGAAGGAGCTTTACAAGATCCCGCTCTTCGGCTCCACGCTGCGGGCCGTCGGCATGGTGGAGACCGATCGCAGGGCGCACTCCCCCGAAGCGCTGCGCGTCTTGAACGACCGGGTGAGCTACGTGATCTCCATAGGGCGCTCGCTGATGATCTACCCGGAGGGCACCCGCTCCCACGACGGAGAACTGCAAGCCTTCAAGAAGGGGGCCTTCCGCATCGCAGTGCACAACCAGATGCCCCTGCTCCCCATCGCCATCGCCGGCACCAACAAGGTCTGGCCTCACGGCGAGAAGTGGTGGCGCGGCGGGCAGACCAAGATGGTCTTCCACTCCCCCATCGAGACCGCCGGCATGGAAGAAGAGAACATCGAGCCGCTGCTCGAACAGGTGCACGAGATCATCGGCGAGACCTATGAGCGCATCCGCCGCGAGGTGTAGGCAGGGGTGCCCGGCGGTCCGCTAACGCCGCACCGCCACCACGATGTTGTCCACGGCGTGATGCACGCCGTCCTCGGCTTCCTCGCGCCGCAGCACGCGCTCGGCCCGCACCACCTCGAGATCCCCGCCGATTGTGTCCACCACCTCTTGTGCGGTGTACAGGTTGGCCGGGTCCTGGGGCCCGCCCCAGCCCTCGGTGAGGTTGGCCGCGTCGTGCCCGATCACGATGAGCCGACCCCCCGGGGCCACCGCCGCTGCCGCCTTGCCCCACGTCCGGGCCCGCTCCGCCCCGGGCGGCTGCAGGTGGATGATGACCACCAGGTCGAAGAGCGCCGGAGGCGGCTGCCACTCCCGCAGATCGGCCAGGATCCACTCCACCTCCACGGCGTGGTGCTCGGCCAAGCGCTGCGCTCGGTCCAGCGCCACCTCGGACCAGTCCACCCCGGTGACCGACCACCCCCGGGTAGCCAGCCAGACGGCGTTGCGGCCCGCCCCGGCGGCCAGGTCGAGCGCCCGCCCGGGGGTGAGGCCCTCCACTTCGGGCACCAGGAAGCGGTTGGGATCCAGGTGCCAGAGGGAATCCCTCTCCCGATGGCGGCGGTCCCAGGCGTCGCGGTCCATGGTCCGCAAGGGTAGGCATCCGAAGACGCGCCTGCCGGGCCCTCAGTCGTACACCGCGACGAGGTAGCAGGCGCCGTCGCGCACCTCGAACAGGAAGGCCCCGACCGAGGTGACCACCTGGTAGCGGTCGGCGGCCCCCTCCCCCATCCACCAGCGCCCGGTGTGCCGCCAGGGCCCGGCCCAGGCCAGCACCGGCTCCCAGCGGCTGCCCAAGCGCACCCGCTCCGGCAAGCCCTCGTCCCACTCCACCTCCAGCAACCGGGGCTCGGGAGGCACCAGCGCCGGGGAAGGGCCGGGCAGGTGCCCCGGCCAGGGGGCCCGGGGGTCGCGCTCGGGCGCCGGGGCCGGATCGCCCCAGCGGTGCCACAGCACCCGCTCCCCCGGGTGGCGGCCACCCTGCGGCCGGGCGGCCAGCACTGCCTCCGGCCCCACCAGCGCCTGGGCCCGGGCCAGGGCCCGGGCGGCCTCCAGTTCCGAAGCGGCGTCGTCGCCCAGGTGCAGTTGGCGGCCCCGGTCGGAGCGGTCGGCCGGCGCCAGGCGGAGCACCGCCAGACCCCCGGGCACCCCGCCCGACTCCACCCAGGCCCGCAACTGCCAGCGCACCCGCTCGGCCACCTCGGCCTCTCCGAAGGGGTCCGCGCTGCGCCAGGTGCGGGAGCGCACCAACCCCGAGGCCGACTCGGCCTCCACCACCACCCGGTGAGGCGCCCCGCCCCAGGGCCCCAGCCCCTGGATGAGGCGATGCGCCAGAGCGCGAGTAGCGAAGGCGGCCTGCTCCAGGTCGTCCAGGGGCGGGTCGAAGCGCTCCTCCACCACCAGGTCTTCGGGCAGGGGGCGGGGCTGGGCCTCTCGGTCCTCCCCGCTGGCCAGGCGGTGGGCCTCCAGGCCGGCCGAGCCGAAGCGCGAGGCCACCGCCTCCCGGGGCAGGGCGGCGAGAGCCCCCAAGGTGCTGATCCCCAGCCAGCGCAGGGTGGCCGCCATCTCCTCCCGGTTCAGCACCGCCACCTCGAGGCCGGCGAGAAACGCCCGGGTGTCGGGGACGATCACCAGGCCGGCGGTAGCGCTCTCCGCTGCCAGGCGAGCGGCAAAGGGGCCGTCGGCCAGGCCGAGGCGGGCGCCGGGGCCCCCGGCCGCCTCCACCGCCGCCGCCACCCGCGCCACCAGGGGCCCCTCCCCCCCGTAGTAGCCCACAGCCCCGGCGACGGGGACGAAGAGCAGGCCGGGGGCCACCACTTCGACCCGGGGCACCAGGTCTTCCACTGCGGCGGCCACCGCCTCGAAGGCGGCGGCCTCGGCCCCGGGGTCGGCAGCCAGGGTGACTACCGCCGGGCAGAGGGTCTCCGCCTGGCGCCGCTGCATACCTACCGCCACCCCGGCCGCGGCCGCGGGGGAGTTGGCGGCGAGCACCACCCCGTCGCCCACCACCTGGCAGGGCTCACCCGGCGGCGCGTCCGGCCGGCGCAGCCGCCAGCCGGGGAACCACACGCAGAGCGTCCGTGCCGTCATCCACCACCTCGAGGACTCGATCGATGCCTCCGACTCCCCGCCCGGCGGCACGCAGGGTGAGCCATCGCCGGGTGAGGCGCCCGTGCCCCGGCCCGGCCCCCTCCCAACGCACCACTTCGCCCACCAGGTTGAGATGGGCCAGGCCCGAGGGCAGGTCACCGCGCAGGGGGCGCAGGATGAGAGCGGCTCGCCGGGACCGGGCCAGGGCCCCCAGGCGGCGCAGCACCGCCTCGTTGACCCCGGCGGGCACCTCGGCGTACACCGCCGGCAGACCTTCGAGCAGGGCGGCGGTCACCCGGGCCCACAGGTCGCGCTCGGCGCAGCGCACCACTACCAGGCGCTCCGGGGGCACCCCGGCCTCCCAGGCGGCCGGCGGGCAGAGCCAGCCGCGCACATCCACCACCGCCACCGGGCCGCGGCGGGCCGGGTCCGCCAGGAGCGACAGGCCGAGGCGGGTAAGGCCCGACCCGGGCGGGCCCACCAGGCCCAGCACCCGGCCCGGCTCGGCGCCGGCAACGGCGCGCGGGAAGGCTTCGGGGACCGCCGCCTCCGCCCGCGCCGCCTCTGGCATGAGACCCGCCTCCCTGTGCCGGGCCTCACATCTTAATCGAACATATGTTCGATCGACAAGAGCGCCGGAAAAGCCGGAGGGCGGCCCGCAGGCCGCCCTCCTCATCTCGTCGAATGCCGTCTAGGGCCTAGAGGCCCCGCTCGAAATCGTCCTCGAAGGACACCACGGTGCGTCCCGGCCGGCCTCCCTGGCGGTCGCCGCCGGAAGGCTGGGGGCCCCGCGGCTGGTCGCCCCGCGGCTGGTCGCCGCGCGGTCGGCGGCCGGGGTCGCGTCCCCGGTCTCCCCCGCGCCCGCGATCCCGGTCACGATCGCCGCCACCGCGCGGGCCGCGGTCGCGCTCCCGCTCGCCGTATCCGCCCTCGGCGCGGCGCCCCTCCTCGCCTTCCGGCGCCGGGGCCCCGGCCAGGTCGAGGCTGACCTTGCCGTTGCGATCGATGTCGCGCACCACGACCTTGACCTGGTCGCCCAGCGCGAAGACGTCCTCGACCCGCTCCACCCGCTTACCGCCGCCCATCTTGGAGATGTGCAACAGGCCGTCGCGGCCGGGGAGGATGTTGACGAAGGCCCCGAAGGACGTGATGTTGACCACCTCGCCCTCGTACTCCTTGCCCAGTTCGGGCTCCGGGGGGAAGGCGATGGCCAGCACCCAATCCTTGGCCTTCTGGAGGCTCTCTCCGTCGGGAGAGCCGATGCGCACCGTGCCGTCGTCCTCCATCTCGAGGGTGGCGCCAGTCTCCTCCTCGATCTGGCGGATGATCTTGCCCTTGGGGCCGATGACCTCGCCGATCTTGTCGCGGGGGATCTGCACCGCCTCGATACGCGGGGCGTAGCGGTTCAGTTCGGGACGCGGGGCCGCGAGGACCTTGTCCATCTCGTCGAGGATGTGCAGCCGCCCGGCCCGGGCCTGGTCGAGCGCCTGCGCCAGCACCTCGGCGGGCAGCCCCTCGACCTTGGTGTCGAGCTGCAGGGCGGTGATCATCTCGCGCGTCCCGGCGACCTTGAAGTCCATGTCGCCCAGGGCATCCTCGGCTCCGAGGATGTCGGTGAGGGTGATGTAACCGCCCTCATGTGCGATGAGGCCCATAGCCACTCCGCCCACCGCGGCGGCGACGGGTACCCCGGCGTCCATGAGGGACAGGCTCGACCCGCACACCGAGGCCATGGACGAGGACCCGTTGGAGCCGAGGACCTCGGACACCAGGCGGAAGGCGTAGGGGAACTGCTCCTCGGTGGGGATCACCGGGAGCACCGCCTTCTCGGCCAGGGCGCCGTGGCCGATCTCCCGCCGCTTGGGACCCCGCATGAAGCCCACCTCGCCGGTGGAGAACGGCGGGAAGTTGTAGTGGTGCATGTAGCGCTTGGACTCCTCGACGGAGATCGTGTCGAGCATCTGCTCCATGCGCAGCATGCCCAGGGTGGTCACGTTGAGCACCTGGGTCTCGCCCCGCTGGAAGAGGCCCGAACCGTGCGCCCGGCCCACCACTCCGACCTCTACCGAGATGGGGCGCACCTCGTCGGCGCGGCGGCCGTCGAGGCGGATGCCCTCTTCGATCACCCGGCGCCGCATGGCCTTCTTGGTGGCCGTCTTGAAGGCGCGGGTGGCGGCGGCGTAGTCCTCGTGCTCGGGCCCGATGCCCAATTCGGCCAGGGTGGCCTCACGGGCGGCGTCCTCGGCCGCCTGGCGCTCCTGCTTGGCGGCGAGGAGCACCACCTCGGCAAGGCGCGGAGCGGCGACCTCGCTCACCCGGGCCAGCAGCTCTTCGCTGTAGTCGGGGGTGAGGGGGAACTCCACTACCGGGATCTCGCCCACGGCGGCCCGCAGTTCGAGTTGCAGATCGATGAGGGCGGCGATGGGTGCCTTGGCCTCTTCGAGGCCCCGGGCCACGGCGGCCTCGTCGACCGGGGGCTGCCCCTCGGCCACCAGCCGCAGCGCGTTCTCGCTGGCCCCGGCTTCGACCATGGCGATGTCGATGCCTCCCTCGGCGTTGCGCTTGCCCACCACCACCATGGAGAACACCGCCTGGGCCAACTGGGGGTAAGTGGCCATAGGGATCCAGGCGCCGTCGGCGTAGGCCATGAGCACCGCACCCACCGGGCCCTGGAAGGGGATGGGGCTCACCGTGAGGGCCGCCGAGGCGGCATTCAGGGCCACCACGTCGTAGGGGTGCTCATCGTCCACCGACAGCACGGTGGCCACGATGTGGGTCTCGCACCGGTACCCCTCGCGGAAGGAGGGACGCAGCGGGCGGTCGATGAGCCGGGCGGAAAGGATGGCCTTCTCGGTAGGCCGCCCCTCACGGCGAAAGAAGGAGCCGGGGATCTTCCCGGCGGCATACATGCGCTCTTCGACGTCCACCGTAAGGGGGAAGAAGTCGGCCCCCTCTCGGGGAGCCCGGGTGGCGGTGGCGGTGGCCAGCACCTCGGTGCCGCCCATGATGGCTACTACCGACCCGTCGGCCTGCAGGGCCAGCTTGCCGGTGCGCAAAACGATCTCGGCGCCGCCCGCGACGCCCTGTACGAATGTTTCGGACACGCTCTACAACCTCTCGTTGGGGGGGAGAGCGAGCCAATTACCAGTGGTCACGCCTCGGCGGAGTCGAGAGGTGGCAACTAGCAACTGACCCGGAGTCCCCCGGTGGGCCTTCTGGACTGCCGCGACCGGCCCAAGCCCTTCCGGGCACCCGAGCCGCCGGCTCGACCCCCTATCGGCGCAGGCCGAGGCGGGAGACGAGGGTCCGGTACCGCTCGACGTCCTGGTTACGCAGGTAGTCGAGGAGGCGCCGCCGCTTGCCCACCAGCATGAGGAGTCCTCGCCGCCCGTGATGGTCCTTGTCGTGGCCCTTCAGGTGATCGGTGAGGTGGTTGATACGCTCGGTGAGCAGCGCCACCTGGACCTCCGGCGAACCGGTGTCGGCGGCGTGCATGCCGAATTCCTCGATGATGGTGCGGGTGTCCTTCATAGAAGGTGCCGGGGTCGGACCCGGCAGAAGGGGAGCATAGCAGGCCGTTCCACCAAGGCGGCCGACCCGGGCGGGGCGGCCCCGCCGCACCCTAGAGCATCTTGTTCAGCGGCACCTTTAGGGCGGCCCCGGGGCCGTGCCCGATGAGGCCTGCGGGAGGATGCTGGCCCGGTACGGGCAGGGGGCAGGCGCCGGTACCGGCGATCTCCGCGGTTAGGCATTGCGCCACCCGCGGGTCATCGAGCACGGCGAGATGGGCCCGGTTGGCGCGCGACACCAGGTCCCAGGGGCGGGTGAACAGGGTTTGCAGGAAGCCCGGGCCGCCGTCGGAGGCCTCGTACACCCGCAGGCCGTCGGGCACGTCGGAGAAATTGGTGATGCCCGCCTGTGGGTTGCGCACCACCATCACGTCCACCCCCGAAGCTTCTCCCAAATGGCGGCGGGTGTCGCGGCAGCCGCCGCCGTCGCAGTAGATGGGGTCGTACCCTCCGTCGTCGGGGATCGGCCCCCAGGCCCGGCCCACGCTCTGCAGCCAGCCGTGGATGCCCGAGGCCAGCGGCGGGTCGAGCAGGGCCGCCCCTACCACGCCGTGGGCCGCCCCGGGATCGCGCCGGTCCCAGCGGGCCACCAATTCGGCGATTCCGCAGCCCCCTTTGCTGAACCCCACCAGGTAGAGGGGCCGGCCCGCTTCGGCCAGCCCGGCCAGGTAACCGTTGAGGGCGTCGGCGGTCTCGTCGATGGTGGCGTTCTCCGAGGCGCGCCGGTGGTCGCCGGCCCCGTCGGCCCAGCGGTAGTCGTAGTAGCGGGCCTGCTCCGGGTCCAGGCCCATGAGGGACACCAGGTGGGAAAACAAGCCCGGGGCCGAGCCGTTGCCGTGCCCCGACACGAACACCACCAGCGGCTCCCCCTCGTCCTCCCCGGGCCGGCGGCGCCACCGCATCGACGCCAGGGCCGTCGCGCCGGCGGCGGCAACCCCGGCGGCCGCCGGCCAGGCCGGCGCGGGCGCCGGGACTGCCGGCGATGGCCCCGGCGCCGCGGTGGTCACGACGGCCGCCGGACCCACCGGCTCGGGGGCCAGGCGGACGGCGTCGGCGGGAGCGGGGTCGGCGAGGAGGACGAGGGCCAAGGCGAGGGCAGCAGTCACGGTACTTCCTGTGGAGCGGCCCCACAAAGGTGAACCCGGGCGGGCAGCGTTTCAAGACTCCTGCGTGCGGAAGCCGGCATGCGCCGGGGAAGGCGGCCGCCTGCTGCGTCTGGGATCCCTAAGCCCCCAGCAAGGCTCGCGCTGCCGCCACGTCGGCGCGGATCTGCTGCGCCAGGTCCTCCGGCCCGTCGAAGCGCCGCTCGTCGCGCAGGCGAGCCACGAAAGCCACCCGCAGGACCTCGCCGTACAGGTCCCTCGGGTGGTCCAGCAGATGCACTTCCACTGTCTCGCCGTCACCAGCGAAGGTGGGGCGGGTACCCAGGTTGGCCACCCCGGGCAGCAGCGGCTCGCCGCGCCTCCCCGCCCGCACGGCGTACACCCCCGCCGGCGGCCGCGCCAATTCAGCCGGCACCGCCACATTGGCGGTGGGGAAGCCCAGGTCGCGCCCCCGGCCCGCCCCCGCTACCACCGGGCCGCGCAGCTCATGGGGCCGGCCTAGGGCCTCCGCCGCTCCCGCCAAATCGCCGGCGGCCACCAGGGCCCGGACCCGGGTGGAAGACACCGGCGCCTGCCCCCCGACCAGAGGCACTACCTGCGAGGCGAAGCCGTGGGCGTCGCCCAATTCAGCCAGCGAGGCGACGTTCCCGGTGCGCTGATGGCCGAAACGGAAGTCCTCTCCCACCACCACCAGGCGGGCGTGGAGAGCCCCGGAGAGCACCGTAGCGGCGAAGTGAGCGGAGGTCTGGCGCCGCATGACTTCATCGAAGGGCAGCACCGCCGCCAGGTCGAGCCCGGCCTCGGCCAGCAACTCCAGGCGGTGCTCGATGGACGTGAGCAGCCGCGGGGCACGGTCTGGGGCCACCACAGCAAGGGGGTGCGGGTCGAAGGTGACGACGGCGCACTCCAGGCCGCCGGAAGCGACGGCAGCCGCACGCAGGATCGAGATCACGTGGCGGTGCCCCCGATGGAGGCCGTCGTACACCCCGATGGTGACCGCCCGGGGCTTCTCCTCCGGCACCCAAGTGGCGGGCGGCCCGGTGAGCACCTTCATGCCACCACCACCTCGGGACGCGCCGCCTTGCCCTCCACCCGGTACACCGCCAGCAGACGGCCCCCGGGGTCCAGGACGCGGTGCGGCCCCGCCGCCGGAGGGGTGATCCCCAGGAGGGGGGCGGGAAACACCGCCCCGTGGCACACCGCCGCCGCCGTCTCCGTGGTCACCCGCACCGCGGGCAGGTCCGCCAGGGCTTCGGCCGGGTCGAGCAGGGCCTCCGCCGCCCGGCCCGCGGCGGCAGCCGCCTCGAGCCCCTCCAGGGTGTGCGCCTGGCCCACTCGCAGCGAGCCGCTGCTCAGCCGGCGCAGTGCGGTGAGGTGGGCCCGTCCTCCCAAAGAGCGCGCCAGGTCGTCGGCCAGGGTACGGATGTAGGTCCCGCTGCTGCAGCGGATGCGCCAGGTCGCCTCGGGGTACTCCGAGGGAGCGAAGTCCAGCAACTCGAAGGAGTGCACCTCCACCGGGCGCGCCTCGCGCTCCACCTCCTTGCCCTCCCGGGCCAGGTCGTACAGGCGCCGGCCTTCGACTCTCCGCGCCGACACCATGGGGGGGACCTGGGCGATCACCCCCACGAAGCGCGCCCCCGCCCGGCGCACCTCCTCCTCGGTCACCGGCATCGGCCGCCGCCACAACACCGCCCCGTCGGCGTCCAGCGTGTCGGTAGCCACGCCGAGCACCGCCACCGCCCGGTAGACCTTGGGCAGGTGCTGCACGAAGCGGAGCAGCCGGGTCGCCCGCCCCAAGCCCAGCACCAGCAGGCCGGTGGCCATAGGGTCCAGGGTGCCGGCGTGCCCCAGACGCCGCTCCCCCATGAGCCGCCGGCACCGAGCCACCACATCGTGGGAGGTCCACCCCCCCGGCTTGTCCACCAGCAGGAAACCGTCAGGCACGGGCCGCCTCGCGTACCGCGGCCACCAACGACCCCAGGTCGCCCGTAGCGTTGAAGCCGGCCGCATTGTGGTGCCCGCCTCCACCGTGCCGGGCGGCGATGGCCGCCACGTCCACCCGCCCTCGCGAGCGGAGCGAGACCTTCCAGCCCTCGCCCGCCTCCTTGATGAGGGCGGTGACCTCTGCCTCCCGAGCCACCCGCAGGTCGTCGATCAGCGCGTCGAGGTCCTCGGGCCCGATCCCGGCCGCAGCGGTGTCGGCGGAGTACAGGACGCTCCACAGGAAGCCGTCCTCCAGGCGGGCCCGGCCCAGCACCGCCGCCGCCAGCTGCAAATAGCCGAAGGGCCGCCACTCGTAGAGGCGCTGGCCGATCCGGTCGGGGCGGGCTCCGGCGGCCACCAGCCCGGCCGCCACTCGCAGCACCGCCGGAGAGGTCGACGAGTACTGGAAGCGGCCGGTGTCCGACACGACGCCCGCGAGAAGAGCCGCGGCGGTGTCGGGATCGAGGGGCCAGCCGAGGCGCCGGATGAGGTGGAAGACGATCTCGGCCGTGGCGGCGGCGGTCGGGTCGACCACCGCCACATGACCGAAGCCGGGGTTGGTGACGTGATGATCCAGGACCACCAGCGTGTCGGCCCGGGCCGCGGCAACGGCCAGCTCCCCGAGCCGCTCCGGGTCGGCCACATCGAGTGCCACCATCACCTGTGGCGCCTGTGGGAACTCCTCGGGGGCCACCAGGGCACTCCGGTCGAGGAAGTCGAATTGTGCGGGGAAGGCGAAGGGCGAGCCGAAGGAGGCCACGACCGGCTTGCCCGCGGCTGCAGCCGACCGGGCCAGGCCGAGCAGAGAGCCAAGAGCATCTCCATCAGGCGACACGTGGCAGGCGAGTGCCAGCCGGGGAGCGGCGGCCAAAGCCTCAGCCGCCCGGCGCAGCGCCCGCCGTATCGACTCCTTCATCGCGTTCCTCCCGCAACCGGCGCAGGAGCTCCTCCATGCGCTGGCCGTGCTCGATGGCGGCATCAGGCTCGAAATGCAGCTCGGGCAAGTACTTGAGCCGCACCTGCCGTCCCACCACCGAGCGGATCCGGGGGGAGGCCCGCAGCAGGGCCGCCTCGGTCTCCCGGTGCTGGGCCTCGTCGCCGAGCACCGAATAGTAGACCCG
>JAFGCH010000026.1 GCA_016932695.1 Acidimicrobiia bacterium
GCATCATTCGGCTTGCCGGGAGAGGGTTGGGGTGAGGGCTTCCGCATCATTCGGCTTGCCGGGAGAGGGTTGGGGTGAGGGCACAGGCGCGACTCAGCCTCTACAGCCGGTCGCTCGTTACCATCAGCCCCCAGGCATGGACGACCCCTTCGCCCCCGACCCCGGCTTCCGCCCCCTGCGGCAGCGCCCGCCGCGGTGGCCCTTCGTGCTGGTGGGCATCTTCCTGCTCATCGGGGCGGCAGTCCTGGCGCTTTGGCCGCTCAAGGTGCC
This sequence comes from Acidimicrobiia bacterium, assembly GCA_016932695.1. Taxonomy (GTDB): domain Bacteria; phylum Actinomycetota; class Acidimicrobiia; order Spongiisociales; family UBA11373; genus VGBK01. The sequence continues at coordinate 271 of JAFGCH010000026.1, forward strand.
CTACTTCGCCGTGGCCCCCGGCCCGGTGGAGGAGGTGGCCGACTTGATCACGGTGGACGACGTGACGGTGTATCCCCCCAACGGCGACCTGTTCCTGCTCACCGTGGGGCTGCGCGAGGTGAACGTGTTCGAGTTCGTCGAGGCCGAACTCGACCCGCGGGTGGACCTGGTGGGGCGCGACGTCATCCGTCCTCCCGGGGTCACCCAGGAACAGCAGACCCGCAGCAACCTGGAGGCGATGGACCAGTCGATCGATGCCGCGGTCTACGTCGCCCTCACTCGCCTGGGCTACGAGATCGGCTTCACCGGCGAGGGGGTGGTCATCAACGAGGTGGTGGCGGGCAGCCCGGCCGACGGTGTGCTGCAGGTGGGCGACATCATCAGCCGGATCAACGACACCCGGGTGCTGACGGTGGACGATGCCTCCAACGAGATCCGCTCCTACCAGATCGGGGACACCATCCGGATGTCCGGCCTGCGCAGCGAGCAACCCCTGGAGGTGGAGATCACCCTGGCGCCCCATCCCGATCTCGAAGGGTCGCCGATGGTGGGGGTGGTTCTCGACACGGTGAACCTGGACCTGGACCTGCCCATCGACCTCCAGGTGGACTCGCGCAACATCGGCGGGCCCTCGGCGGGGATGATGTATGCCCTGACGGTGCTGGACCTGCTCACAGAGGAGGACCTGGCTAAGGGGCATCGCATCGCCGGCACGGGCACCATCAGCGTCGACGAGACGGTGGGCGCCATCGGTGGGGTGCGCCAGAAGGTGTTCGCCGCCCGCTCGGTGGGGGCGGAGTACGTGCTGGTGCCCACCGACAACTACGAAGAGGCATTGGGGGCCGCGGGCAAGGACATCGAGGTGGTGGCGGTGGGCACCCTGCAGGACGCCCTCGACTTCCTCGAATCGCTGCCGCCGGCTGCCGAACTCGTCGCTGCTCCCTGAGCGCTCGGGCCTGCGGCGCCGGGCGCGGCCGTTGATGCCGATGCTCGGCAAGGCCAGGGGGTATCGTGCGCCCATGCCCGATCAGGAGATGGGCCCCCATCGCCTCGTCCCCAAGGGCTTGCCGGGGGCCCGACGCGGCTACGACCGCCACGCGGTGGACAAGCTGCTGGCGGAGGCCCGGGCGGCCTGGGCGGCCCTGGAAGAGGAGCACCGCCGCCTGCTGACCGAGATCGACCATGCCGGGGGTGTGGAGTACCTGGGGCGCGACCTGGGAGCGGTGGGCGATGAGGTGCGCCGGCTGCTGGCCGACGCCCAGGAGGCCGCCCGGGGTCTGCGCGAACGCGCCCGGGTCGATTCGGCCGAGCGGCTGACGGCCGCCGCCGCCGAGGCCGAGAAGCTGGTGGCCGAGGGCGAGGGCCAGGCGTATCGGCTGCGGGCCGAGGCCTGGGCCGCTGCCGAGTTGCTGCTGCGCCAGGCCGACGAGGCGCACCGGGAGATGATCGCCGCGGCCGACACCGAGGTCCTGGTGATCCGCGCTGAGGCCGAGCAGGAGGCGCATCGCCTGGTCGCGGCGGCGAAGCGAGAGGCGCAGGGGATCACGCGGGGGGCGCGCTTCGAGGCTGAGCGCACCGTGCTGGAGTTGCGGGCGCAGCCCGAGCGCATCCTTCCGGTCGAGCCGGTGCCGGTGGCCCCGGCGGAGGTTCCCCTCGAGGAGCCGAATGCGGGCCGGTCGCGTCGTCGCCGCGCCGCTCCCGAGCCGGCGGCTCGGGCGGAGGAGGTCATCCGAGTGATCCAGCCGCCGGGGGCCCGCCGCCCGGTGGTGGCCGGCATCGACCCGGCCTCCTACGGGGATGCCCTGGCCGCCGAGGTTGAGGCCCTGCGGGGCAGCGGCGAGGCGGAGGTGGTGCCGGTGGAACGGCCGGCGGCACCTGCGGTGACCCGCCCGCCGGTAGTGGCCGCGCCGGTAGTGGCCGCGCCGGTGGAGGAGCCCGTCCCGGTCGAAGAGTCTGCCGGCGACGAGGGGGAGGCCCTGCCCGGGGTGGAGGAGGGACCCGGCCAGGAGGGGCCCCTTCCCCCGGGAGAGGGGGCTGCGGGCTTCCCGGGGGCGACGAGCGGGGTGGAGCCGGCCGTGGAGGAGACGTTGGCTCCGGTTCGGGCGCCCGCCGGGGAGGGAAGACCCGAGGGCCCCGGTCCGGTCTCGGCGGCCCCGGAGGCCAAGAAGCCGGCAGGAGTCATCGACGACCTCTTCTCCCGGCTGCGCGGAGCCGTGCATCGCCGTTCCGAAGCCGAGGAGGAAGAGGCGCCGCCGCCCGCAGCGAAGCCTCTAGATCATCGACCGGCCGAGCCTCCGGCGCCCGCGGTGGATCCCCTGGAGCTGCGGGAGCGTCTTCTGTTGCCGGTGCAGAACCGGGCGCTGCGGCGGGTGAAGGAGGGGATCGTCGAGCTGCATAACGTGGCCCTGGACGGCCTGAGGGTCTCGGGGTCCTGGGAGGGGGCGGTGACCGCCCTGGAGGCGCTGACGGCGGCGCTGGACCCGGTGGCCGAGGAAGGGGCCGAGGCGGGGGCGACGGCGGTTGGCCGGTTCGTGGGAGGGGAAGCCCCGGCGCCGGTCATCAGCGCTCGTTGCGGTGGGCTGGTGGAGGCGATGGCCGCGGCGTTGACCACCGAAGTGCAGGGGGCGATTGCCGAAGCCTCCGGGGCCGGGCCGTTGGAGGTGGCGGCGGCGGTGGCCCGGGTGTTCCGGGCCTGGCGCAGCGAAGAGGCCGAGCGCTGGGTGCGGGCGGTGGCCTACGCGGCCTATCACGACAGCCTGCTCGCCGGCCTGGCGGTCGTGGGAGTGAAGTCGGTGGTGCCGGTGGCATCGGGTCTCTTGTGCGCCGCCTGCCCGGCGGGGCGCGGCCTGCCTTGGGACCCGGCCGGGCCCCCACCGGCGGGGACGGCGCGCCCGCCGGCCGACCCCGACTGCGTCTGCACGTTGGCGCCGGGCTGAGTGCCGGTTGATTAGCCTCTCCCGGCTCCGCCGGGAGAGGC
>JAFGCH010000027.1 GCA_016932695.1 Acidimicrobiia bacterium
CAACGTCGTCTTACCATGATCAATATGACCCATCGTCCCCACATTCACATGCGGCTTCGTACGCTCAAACCTCTCCTTACCCATCGCAGCGGACTCCTTCTCTGGTGTTGTCGTCGTTTTCGTTCGGTCGTAGCGGCGGGTGGATTCGAACCACCGACTACCCGATTATGAGCCGGGTGCTCTGCCACTGAGCTACGCCGCCTCGTCGCCCCGGGGGACTTTCCCCCGGCAGGATGGCGCGTAGGCCGCCACCCGGAGCCCCCTCCCGGGCTCGAACCGGGGACCCCTTCCTTACCATGGAAGTGCTCTACCACTGAGCTAAGGGGGCAAGTGCGGCCAGGTTACCGCACCGGTGGGGGGAGAAGGATTTGAACCTCCGTAGGCTTCGCCGGCAGATTTACAGTCTGCTCCCTTTGGCCGCTCGGGCATCCCCCCGAGGCGCCGCGATGATAGTCGGCCTCGGTCGCTGGGGCTCCGGTGAGGGGCCCGCCGGCGGCGGCGGGCCCCGGTCACGGCGGGAAGGGCCGGGCTCCCTCGCGACGGGCTCTCCTCCCCCAGGGGTCTCCCCTAGCGGATCCCCTGGGCCATCTCCGTCAGCCGCTCCACGCGCTCGGGGATGGGCGGGTGCGTAGAGAACAGGCGTCCCAAGCCACCGCCCCCGCCGTGGCGGCCCAGAGCCTTGAGCGGGTCGGCGATGAAGAGCTGGGCGGTGGAGGGGTTCATGGGCATAGGGATGCGGGAGGTCCCGGCCTCGAGCTTCTCCAGCGCCCGGGCCAGGGCGAGGGGAGAACCGGTCATCTCCGCCCCGCTACGGTCGGCTTCGAACTCCCGGGCCCGGCTGATGGCCATCTGGATGACCATGGCCGCCAGCGGGGCCAGGATGATGCTCACCAGGCCGATGATGGCACCCAGGGGACCCATGTCGCGCCGATCGCTGCCCCCCAGGCCGCCCCACAGCGCCAGGCGCAGCAGGAAGCTGAGGGCGGCGGCCACGGTGGCGGCGATGGTGGCGATGAGCACGTCCCGGTTGCGCACATGGGAGAGCTCGTGGGCCAGCACCCCCTCGAGCTCCTGGAGGTCCATGATCTGCAGGATCCCGGTGGTGACCGCCACCGCGGCGTGCCGGGGGCTGCGGCCGGTGGCGAAGGCGTTGGGCTGCGCCGACTGGATCAAGTAGAGGCGGGGCATCGGCATGTTCTCGCGCTGGGTCAGCGAGCGCACGATGGCGTAGACGTTGGGAAGCTCGTGCTCCTCCACCGGCTTGGCCCGGGTGGCGGCCAGGGCCACCTTGTCCGAGAAGAAGTACATGAGGAAGTTGATCCCCCCGGCGATCACCAGGGCGGTGATGGCCCCGCTGGTGCCGCCGACCAGTTGGCCTACCAGCACAAAGAGCGCCCCCAGGACCGACATCAGCACCAGGGTCTTGAAGTTGTTGCGCATGGCCGGGATGGTAGAGAGGCCCGCTGCATTGAGGAAGACCGTCTCTTCCGTCGTGAGGGACTCGGGGACGGGGAATGCGCCCCGGCCCGGCATCGGCCTCTGCCGTGCTGGTCCCCGGCGCGGCCCCGGCCCTCGGGGCCGCCGCAGGGACCGGTCGCCCCAGCCACACCACCTTGGTTGTGGGCCCGCCGCCCACGAGTTGCTCCGGGTAGGGCAGACGCGAAGACGGGGCCCCGAAGGGCCCCGTCTCCAGACTCGGTCGCTAGGACGTTATGGGGTCGGCAAGAGCAAGATCGACTCCGTGCCCTTGGTGGCCCCGCCGCGTAGGCCGGCGCCCCGATCTCCGTTGCTGAAGAGCAGGATGCCCAGCTCCGGGGTGTTCCCCGGCCAGAGGCCGAAGTCGTACGCGGTCAGCGACCCCGCGGACAGCGGCGCCACATCGGAGGGGACCCCGTAGTAGCCCTCGCCGTAGGGGGTCACCACCAGGTCGGACACCAGGTCGCCGGGCCCGCCGTAGTAGATGTCGGCGGCGTAGACATCCAGGCCGACGTTGGTGCCGGCGCCGAAGTAGGCCATGTCCGCCCCGTTCATGCCGATCTGCTCGCCGCAGAGCCACAACGATGTGTTGGCCGTGTTGGTGGCATGCTCGGCATAGAACCAGGCATCGGCCGCCCCCGTGGCCAAGTCGATGGTCCAGGTGAGCTGCCGCCCGTCGGAGACACCCCACGGGCCGGCGGCATCGGCGGTGGTCACCAGGTAGTCGTCTGTGCCGTCCATGTTGGTGTCCAGGTAGAGCCAGTAGCTCACCGGGAGCAGATGCGACTGGCGCTCGTGCGAGGTAATGGCGAAGGCCCACACGAAGGAGAGCCCCGCATCGCAGTAGTCCATCACCGGGTAAGTGGTGACGCCAACCGCCTCGATGTCCGGAACCGGGGCCTGACCGCCCGCCGGACCGGACGGGATGTCCGGGCTGGTGGCGATCAGGGTGTAGGCGTCATTCTGCGCCCAGCCCGCCCCGATGTTGTTCAGGTCGACCGTGGCCATGCCGGCGGCGAAGGTCATCGGGCCGGCAATCTCTCGGGCGGCCTGCCGCGGCAGCACGTGCCACGGCATGTGGAGCGACCCCTCCGAAGAGGTGAAGGTCAGGTACCCGTCGTACTCGTTCAGGGTGAGCGCCGCCGGGTTGGCCCCATTGGCCCCCGAGTTCATGTTGTTCGTCGGCAGCAGGCTGCCGTCGATGGTCAGGCTCACCCGGAAAGTACGGCTGCCGTGAGCCGGCACCTTGATCTTCGCCGGGTGCTTCAGGGTCACCGCCCCGCTTGCCTCATCGTCGGCGAAGCGGAAGTCGCTGGCGATGGCGTAGGTGATCTCCGCATCGCTGTAGTTGGTGATGGTGACCCTCTTGGTGAAGCGCTTGGTGCCCCACACATCGATGAACCCGAACGACAGCGCGCCGCTCAGCGTCCGCGTCTCCCAGGCCGCCGCTTCGGAGGTGAGCGCTTCGTCGACCCGGACTTCACCGCCGCCGATGCGGCTGATGGGGGCCAGGCCGCCGCCGAAGAAGGCCGCCATGTTCATGATGTCGGTCTCGGCGGTGTTCATGAGCACCGCCTTGATCTCGGCCGGCGAACGGCCCGGATAGGCCTGCACCAGCAGGGCCGCGGAACCGCTCACCATCGGGGCGGCGCCGGACGTGCCGCCGAAGGGCCCGGTACCCGTGCCGGTGCCGTAGATGGCCGACACGGAGGCGCCGGGGGCGCCGATCTCGGGCTTGATCAAGTTGGTGATCATGCTCGGCCCGCGGGAGGAAGAGCCCACCATGTGCTGGATGAGCGGTATCCCGTTGGCCGGGTCGAACACGACGTAGGTGTTGGGCAGGCCCGACTTCAGGGCGTTCGAGATGGCCTGGCTCACCATGAAGCCGGGGATGTCGATCGGCCGGTCGCCGCCGTCGCCGCCGTTGAAGGGGTCTCCCGGGGCGATGAGGCCGATGATGCCGGCGAGGCCGCCCGCCTGGCTGATGTTGCTGATCTTGAGGGTGAAGTTGCAGGCCCCGCGGTCGACCAGGACGATCTTGCCCGCCAGGGAGCCGGGGGCGAAGGGGGCGCATCCGTTCAGGTTGCCACCCGCTCCGTCGGCGTACTGCACGAACCCCTCGATCTTGCCCGTCGTCTCGAGCGGCACCGACCAGTCCTGGAATACCGCCGGGTACTGCCCGACGATGGCCGCCGGAGCGGTGATCTCCAGGAGAGGCTGCACCGCGGAAGGCACGTTGGTCTGCGCCACCGACAGGGCGGAGGAAGTCGCCGACGGGGTGCCGACGACGTAGGGCTTGTCCGCCCCGTTGCCGGCCGAGGCCACCGTCAGCACGCCCACCCGGGTGGCGGCTTCCACGGCCTGGGACAGGTCGTCGTCGAACGCCTGGCCGTAGTCGGAGCCGAGGGACATGTTGATGACGTCGACGTGGTCGTCGACCGCGCCGTCCATGTTCGGGTCGAGGGCGAAGTCCATGCCCTGGATCAGGGCGATGCCGCTGCAGGCGGTGGAGACCGACGAGCAGACCTTGACGGCGTACAGGCCGACGCCCGGAGCAACGCCGCCCAGGCCGCCGATGATGTCGGCCACATGGGTGCCGTGGCCGCCCCCGGGACCGTCGTCCAGCGGGTCGGGGTCGGGCGACTCGGCCGGGCCGCCGGATCCAAGCCAAGCAGCGCCGACGAAGTCGTGCCCGCCGATGACCTTCGCGGTGGGGAAGGTCCCCACCTCGACGATCGTCGGGTCGTTGGCGGCGTACTCGGCCGGGTCGCCGCTGCCGCCGAGGTTGGCGTGGATGTAGTCGATGCCCGAGTCGAGCACGGCCACGGTGACGCCGGTGCCGTCGAAACCGAGGGTCTGCACCGCGGTGGCGCCGATGTAGGGCACCGTCTCGGACAGATCGATCTCGAAGTCCTTGACGCGGCTGATCGAGGCCACGTTCGGGTTGGCGGCCAGCGCCTGGAGGGCCGAGGCGTCCACTTCGGCGAAGACGGTGTTCAGGGCCACCTGCGCCGAGCCCAGGACGGTGCCGCCCTGGCCGCGCAATGCCGTGGTGAACTGCGCTTGCTGATCCAGCACGGCGCGCAGCTGAATCTTCTGCAGGTCGGCGCGGGCCCCGGTGGCCGCCACCGCGGCAACCGGGTCACCGGTGAGGCGAATGCTGACCCTCACGCGGCCCTCGGCACCGAACAGGCCCAGGTCGATCTTGTCGGCCGCGGTGACACCCGATGCCGAGACCGGGTTGTCCAGCTTCAGGTCGGCGACATGATCGGGTAGGGCCCGCTCGGGCCTATCGATCTCCTGGGCGCTGCCCACCGCGGCCATACTGAGCAGCGTGACCAGGGCTACAAACAACACGAGTGTGCGCTTCAAAGCCCGCTCCCTTCCTGAGCGCTTACCTCCGGCGCGCCCATAGGACGTGCCACCCCCGAATCTAGCGCGCCGGACTCACCCCGCGTCGGCCGAGAGCGGTCCGAAGGCCCTCATTCGGTAGGCCGCGGCGTTCTGCAGGGCTCCATTCGCCGGGGCGCGGGGTCCGCCGGGGCCGGTCGAGGAGGACCGCCACCTCTCGCGACCTCGCCGACGGGCCGGGATCTCGCCTTCAGCGGCGGGCCACCAGTACCCGGAAGTCCCCCAGCCCGCGAGGGTGCAAGAGAGCCTCACCGCCGGTGATCAGGCTCCGGACCCGCAGCCTTTCCAGTGCATTGCCTTCCCGAGCGAGGGCGAGTTCCTCAGCGCGCCTGGCCTTGAGCAGGTCGCCCAGGCCCCAGCGCTCCAAGAAGGACGCCTGGGAGTAGATCTCGGCCCGGGCGCCCTCCTCCTCCGCCGCCGTCCGCAGCGCCCCAAAGTCCACGTCCAGGGTGATGTCGGTATGCCCGGGTTCCAGCAGGGGATCGGGCCCGAGGTGATGCCCCCGGTAGGTGCGCAGCGTCCCCTCGGCACGCCTCGCCGTCAGCCCCGGGCCGGTGTCCCCGTAGTCCACAACCAGCACGGCACCGGCGGCGAGGCGGCGCAGCGTGCCCCGCAGCCACTCCCCGGCGGCGATCTGGGCTTCCACCAGGCCGCCTTCGGGGACCGGCCCGGCATGGCGCTCCGCCCAGGCCGCCACCTCAGGCCGGGCGGGGCCTTCGAGCCAGCACAAGCGCCCCTGCTCCTCTCCCACCAGGCGCTCCGCCCACCCCCCGTCGCGCCGCACCGCCACGGCGGCGGGCAGGTTGTCGGCCAGCTCGTTGGCCACCACTACGCCCCGGATCGGCAGGGTCAGGGCGGCGGGGGATTGCGCCACGGCCGCCTCGGGCACGAAGAGGCGCAGAGACTCCCGGGCCGCCGGGGAGACCTCCAGCGCCCAGGCCCGCACCCCGACCCGCGCCGCGTCCAGCAGGGAACGCAGCAGCGTCCCCGAGCCCGCCCCGGCATCCACCACCATCACCGGGTCGGCGCCGATCCGCCCCGCCTCCGCCTCGACGAAGCGAGCCAGTACCGCTCCGAAGAGCGGGCTCACCTCGGGGCTGGTGAGGAAGTCGCCTTCCCGCGCCGAGCGCAGCGGGCCGGCGGTGAAGTAGCCCTCGTCGGGATCGTACAAAGCGGCCCGCATGAACTCATCGAAAGGCAGCGGCCCCTCGGCACGGATGCGGGCGGCGAGGCGGGCTCCCAGCACGCTCCCAGGCTACGGCAGGGCCAGGCCCCGCGCCGCCTCACCGAAGAAGGCCAGCAGCTGCGGGTAGAAGCCGGCGGCCAGAGTCACCGCCAGGGTGATCACCAGCGCCGCCGCCAGCGGCCGGGAGAGCGGGGCCCCTTCCGGCAGAGACTCGGGAGCCGGGTCCATGAAGGCCGCCTTGAGCACCCGGGCGTAGAAGAACAGGGCGATCACCGCGTTCACCGCGGCGATCACTGCCAGCGATACTCCCCAAGCGTTCCCCGGGTCGCCCAGGACCGCCTTGAACATGACGAACTTGGCGAACCATCCGGCCAACGGCGGGATGCCGGCCAGCGAGAAGAAGAACACTCCCAGCAGGGTGGCCAGGGTGGGCGAGTACCGCGCCAGGCCGGCCCAGTCGTCTATCTCCCGGCTGCCGGTGCGCTCGGCGATGGCGATGACCGCGGCGAACGCCCCCAAGTTCATGAAGGCGTAGACCAGCAGGTAGGTGAGCGAGCCGAAGAAGGCCTCCTCCAGGGCCGGGCCCTCGAAAGCGGCGGCCATGGCGAAGGGCACCAGGATGAACCCGGCGTGGGCCACCGAGGAGTAACCCAACAGGCGCACCACGTTGCTCTGGCGCAGGGCGGTCAGGTTGCCCACCGTCATGGTCAAGGCGGCCAGCACCCACAGGGCGGGGCCCCACACGTCGCGCGCCCCGGCAAAAGCCGAGTAGCAGATGGTCAGCAGGCCCACGACACCCGCTCCCTTGGAGCCCACCGACAGGTAGGCGGCCACGGGGAGGGGCGCCCCCTGGTAGGTGTCCGGGGCCCAGAAGTGGAAGGGGACGGCGGCGATCTTGAAGCCGAAGCCGACCAGGGTGAAGAGCACCCCGAGCACGAAGGCCGACTCACCCGAAACGGCGGCGGTCGCCCCGGCAATGCGGGTGAAAGTGGACTCCCCGGTGGTGCCGTACACCAGCGACATGCCGAAGAGGAGCACCGCCGACGACAGGACGCCGATGAGGAAGAACTTCAGCGAGGCCTCGTTGGAGCGCAGGTCGCCCTTGCGCCACCCGGCGAGCAGGAACGCCGGTGCGGAGACCAGTTCGAGGCCGATGAACATGGTGATCAGGTCCCGCGCCGAAGCCATGACCACCGCCCCAGCGATCGACGCCAGGATCAGGAAGTAGTACTCGCCCTCGTAGTAGCGGTCGCCCCGCAGGTAGCTCATCGAGGCCAGCAGCACGATGGCCCCGGCGACCAGGAACAGGCCCTTGACCACCAGGGCGAAGTCGTCCACCACGTAGGACCCGGCGAACATCTCTCGCGTCCCCCCGACCCCCGCCAGAGTCAGGAGGGGCACTCCGGCGGCCAGGAGGCCCACGATGCCCGCCGCCCCGGCCAGCCAGCGGCGGCGCGGGGCCACCAGCAGGTCCACCCCCAGCACCACCAGCAGGGTGGCGCCGAGGATGAACTCTGGTAGCAGGGCGTGGTAGTCGAACACTCGCTCAGCCTCCAAAGGCCCGCGCCACCAGGCGCTGGACGGAATCGTTGGTAGTGCCGAAGACGATGGCCGGGTACACGCCGACGGCCAGCGTGGCCAGCACCAGGGGCACCCAGGCCCCCAGCTCGTAGCCGTCGGCGTCGCGGAAGGACTTCTCCCGCCACTCCTCGGGGATCTCCCCCAGGTTGACCCGCTGCAGCATCCACAGCAGGTAGCCCGCGGTGAGCACGGTGCCGATGGCCCCTATCACCATGGCGCTGCGGAAAAGCGCCAGGTTGGCCCCGGCGAAGGGGTTGTACGAGGCCAGCAGGGCCATGAACTCGCCCCAGAAGCCGGCCAGGCCGGGCAGGCCCAGTGAGGCCATGGCGGCAAAGCCCAAGATGCCCCCCAACCGGGGCAGGATCTTCTGGTTGCCGCCCAGGCGGGCCATCTCCCGGGTGTGGTAGCGGTGCTGGATCGACCCGGCCAGGAAGAAGAGCAGGCCGGTGATGATGCCGTGGGCCACCATGCCCACGATGGCGGCGTTGATGCCCACCTCGGTGAGGGTGGAAATCCCCAGCATCACGAAGCCCATGTGGCCCACGGAGGAGAAGGCGATCAGGCGCTTCATGTCGGTCTGCGCCAGGCAGGCCAGCGACCCGTAGATGATGGCAATCACCGCCAGGATCGCGATGACCGGGGCCCAGGCCTTGGCCTCTTCGGGGAGGATGGGCAGGGCGATGCGGATGAAGCCGTAGGACCCCAGCTTCAGCAGGATGGCCGCCAGTAGCACCGAGCCCACGGTGGGGGCGGCGGTGTGGGCGTCGGGCAGCCAAGTGTGCAGCGGCCACATCGGCACCTTGACGGCGAAGCCCAGGAACAGGGCGAAGAACACCCAGAAGGCGAAGGTCCCGGTGAACAACTGCCCCTCCGCCCCCCGGGCCGATAGCGCCTCGATGTCGAAGGTGCGGGGGAGGCCCCCGTTGCCGGAGCGGAAGTACAGGGCCAGGAAGCCCAGCAACATGAACGCCGAGCCGAACAGGGTGAAGAGGAAGAACTTGATGGCGGCGTAGAGCCGGGTCTCCACCGGGCGCTTGAAGCCCGGCAGCCGCATGGGGTTACGGTCGCCCCAGATCCCGATCATGAAGTACATCGGGAGCAGCACCAACTCGAAGAAGATGAAGAAGAGCACCAGGTCCAGCGCCACGAAGGTCCCCGCCATGCCGGTGGCCAGCACCAGCATCAGCACCAGGAACGCCTTGGGGTTGTGCGGCTCGGGCCAGTGGTTCCACGAATAGATCACACACAGCAGGGTGATGAAGGTGGAAAGCACCACCAGCGGCAGGCTGATCCCGTCGACCCCGATGTGGAACCGCGAGTCGATGGCCGGGATCCAGGAGGTGTCGGCCCCGAACTGGTAGCCCGCCGAGCCGAAGTCGAAAGCCACGGTGGCGATCACCGACACGACGAAGGAGGCGGCGGCGAAGCCGAGGGCGATGGCCTTGATCGCCGTCTCCCGGGCGCGCGGGACCGCCAGCACCACGGCCGCCCCCACCAGGGGGAGGAACACGATGAGGCTCAGCCCCCACCCGTTCTCGAACCAGCCCATCTCGCTCGCCCTCCTCTAGCCGAAGATCAGGAAACCGACTACCAGCAGTACCGCCCCCAGGAACAGGGCGGCGGCGTACTGCTGCACTTTGCCCGTCTGCACCCGGCGCAATGCCCCGCCGGCCTCGCCGGCGGCGGCGGCGGCGGCGTTGATGCCCAGGTCGATGCCCCGCTGGTCCAGCCCGCCGTACACCAGCGCCGACAGCCGGCGGGCGGCGGCGCCACAAGCATTCACCACGCCGTCGAGGATCACGTTGTTCGACCAGTTGGTCGCCCGGGCCAGCGGGCCCCGGATGGGCCGGACCAGGGCGTAGTCGTACAGGTCGTCCATGTAGTACTTGTGCTCCAGCAGCGGGTACAGCAACGGGATCCGGAAGCGGTCCCGCTCCCGCTGGGTGGCGCGCTGCCGCCCGAAGATGGCCGTGCCTATCGCGATCCCGGCCAGGGCCGCCAGGGTGCCGATGGCGGCCAGGCCCAGGTTGAGAGCCGCGGCGTGGTGGTCCCCGGGCAGGTGCACCCGGGCGGCCAGCCAGTCGGTGAAGGCGGGGAAAGCCCCCGGGATGTTGACCAGGCCGCCCACCGCCGCCAGGGCCGCCAGGCCGATGAGCGGGTAGGTCATCACCCTGGGCGACTCGTGGGGGTGCCCCGCCCCCTGGTACTTGCCGAAGAAGGTCAGGTTCACCGCCCGCGCCATGTAGAAGGCGGTGACGAAGGCCCCGGCCACGGCCAGCACCAGCACGAAGGTGGCCAGCCCCCCGCCGCCGTGCTGGGAGTCGTAGTACAGCGACGCCAGGATCTCGTCCTTAGACCAGAACCCCGACAAGGGCACGATGCCCGCCAGGGCAAGCGAGCCGATCACGAAGGTCCAGAAGGTCTTCGGCATGAAGCGGCGCAGGCCGCCCATGTCGCTCATGTTGTTCGAGTGCACCGCGTGGATCACCGAACCGGCGGCCAGGAACAGCAGGCCCTTGAAGAAGGCATGGGTGAACAGGTGGAAGAGGCCGGCGGTGTAGGCCCCGGCCCCCATGGCCGCCGTCATGTAACCCAGCTGGCTCACCGTGGAGTAGGCGAGCACCTTCTTGATGTCGTCCTGCACCAGGGCCACCAGGCCGCCGAGGAACAGCGTGAGGGCCCCGATCACCAGGATCAAGGGCTTCAGCCCTGCCCCGAAGCCCTCCGCCTGATAGAAGGGGAACATCCGCCCCAGCAGGTAGACCCCGGCGGTCACCATGGTGGCGGCGTGCATCAGCGAGGAGACCGGGGTGGGGCCGGCCATGGCGTCGGGCAGCCACACGTGGAAGGGCCACTGGGCGCTCTTGCCCATTGCGCCGATGAAGAGGGCCAGGCCCACCCAGACCCCCACGTCGGCCAGCGCCGAGTCGCCCGCCTCCACCGCATCCAGCAGGTCGGTGAAGCGGAAGGAACCCACTGCCAGCGCGGCGATGATCACCCCGAGGAAGAGGCCGAGGTCGGCCACCTTGTTGACGATGAAAGCCTTGGTGGCCGCGGCGTTGTTGGCGTGGTCCTCCCACCAGTGCCCGATCAGCAGATAAGAAGCCAGGCCCACCAGCTCCCAGCCCACGATCAGCTGGATGGTGTTGGGCGAGGAGACCAGCACCAGCATGCCGCCGGCGAAGATCGAAAAGGCGGCGAAGAACCAGGTGAAGCGGACGTCGCCCTTCATGTAGCCCTTGGAGTAGGTGAACACGAAGAAGCCGACGACGCCGACGACGAAGTACATCATGATGGACAGGCCGTCCACCACCCAGCCCCACTCCAGCACCAGGCTGCCCCCGCCGGGGAGCAGGCCGACGCGGGCGATCTCCACATGGCGCTCGAAAGCCATGGGCTCCACCCAGTTGCCGATGAGCAGGGCGATGCTGTAGAGGGCCACAAAGGCCAGCGCCCCCTCGGCCAGCTCCCACCCCTTGAAGGGCAGCCGCTTGCCGAAGAGCACGATGAGGCCCACCGCCAAGAGCGGGACCACCGGGATCAGCCAGGCCCCCTGCGCCAGCAGGCCGAGGAACCCGGAGGGGTCGGCGGCCGCGGCGGCATGCCCGCCCTCGGCGGTGCTCAGTGCGGCGAAGGAGAGCATCCCGGTCATCACCACTTCATCAGGTCGAGCTCGTCCACGTTGGCCGACGAGCGGTTGCGGAAGATCAGGATCACGATGGCCAGGCCGATGCCCACCTCGGCGGCGGCGACGGTGATGACGAACAGGGCGAAGATGTGGCCGGTGTGCAGGGTGTCCCCCAGCAGCGAGCCGAAGGCCACCAGGTTGATGTTCACCGCCGCCAGCATCAGCTCTATGGAGAGCAGCACCGCCACCGCGTTGCGCCGTACCAGCACGCCGTAGACGCCCAGAGAGAAGAGCAGGGCCCCGAGGATGAGGAACTGGTTGACCGTCATTCCTTGGGATCGCTTTCCTTGGGGTCGCTTTCCTTGGGATCGCTCTTCTTGGGATCGCTTCCCTTGGGGTCCTTTCGGGCGACCACGATGCCGCCGATCAGCGCCGCCAGCAACACGAAGGACACGGCCTCGAAGGGAATCACGAAGCGCCGGAAGAGCGCGTCGCCCAGATCCCCGGTGAGGTTCCGCTCCACCGCCGCCCCCTCGGCCCAGCCGAAGAAGGCGGTGGTGGCATAGGCCAGGGTGGCGAACACCGCCGCCGCCACCGCCAGCGCCGGCCAGCGCCGCCGGTGGTCGAGAGGTATGGGATCACGGCGCAGCGGGGCACGGGTGATCATGAGGCCGAAGAGGAACAGCACCACCACCGCCCCGATGTAGACCAGCACCACCGTCCAGGCCACGAACTCTGCTCCGAGCAGCAGGAACAGGGCGGCCGACCCGGCCAGGGCCACCACCAGCATCAGGACGGCGTGCACCAGGTTGCGGGAGGTGACCACCCACCACCCGGCGGCCAGCATCACCACCCCGATCACCAGGAAGACGATGTTCTCGCTCTGGCCGATCCACTCGCCGAAGCTCACGGCTCACCCCCCTCCGGCTCGCTCCCTTCGAGGGCGGGAGGCTCGGGCACGGTCGCCAGCCACTGCGTCAGCCGCTCCTTGCCGTGCAGCAGGTCGGCCAGGCTCTCCGCCGAGTACTCGTACTCCGGGGACCAGAAGAGGGCGTCGAAGGGGCAGACCTCCACGCAGATCCCGCAGAACATGCACAGGGCGAAGTCGATGTCGAAGCGGTCGAGCACCGAGCGGGTGCGGGCCCGACCCCCCGGCTCGGCGGGCGGTTGCTGCACCTTGTGGCCCTCGATGTAGATGCACCAGTCGGGGCATTCCCGGGCGCAGAGCATGCAGACGGTGCAGGCCTCCACGTCGAGGGCGATGACCCCGCGCGCCCGCTCCGGCGGGATCTCCTTTTCCACCGGGTACATCACCGTGACCGGCTTGCGCAGGAAGGTGCGAAAGGTGAGCCACATGCCCTTGAAGAGCCCCCAGCCCGGGACCACCGAGCGGAGGCGCTTGCCGGAGGAGGAGCGGGGGATGCTCACAGCACCACCTTCAGCGTGGCGGTGACGGCGATGTTGGCCAGGGCCAGCGGCACCAGCCAGCGCCAGGCCAGCGACTGCAGCTGGTCCTCGCGCAGGCGCGGCCAGGTCCAGCGGAACCAGATCATGACGAACACCAGGATGAGCGACTTGCCGATGAGCACGAACGGCCCGAACCAGTCGGCGTTCAGCCCCCAGAAGTGATAGCCGCCCAGGAAGAGGACCGAGGCGATGGCCGACATGGCCAGCATGCCGGCGTACTCCCCCAGCAGGAACATGGTGAAGCGGATGCCGGAGTACTCCGTCAGGTAGCCCATCACCAGTTCCGATTCGGCGATGGGCATGTCGAAGGGGATGCGCACCAGTTCGGCCAGGGCGGCGATCATGAAGATGACGAAGCCGATGATCTGGCCCTGCAGGGCGTAGGGCAGGGAGATGCCCACCGAGCCGATGTGGAACAGGGGCTGGGCCTGGGCCTCGGTGATTCCTACCATCGACATGGTGCCCGCCTGGATGACCACCCCCACCACCGCCAGCACCAGGGGCAGCTCGTAGGCGATCAGCTGGGCCCCGGCCCGCAGGCCGCCGATCAACGAGTACTTGTTCCCCGACGACCAGCCGGCCATGAGCAGGGCGATGGTGCTCACCGACCCGGCGGCCAGCGCGTAGAAGATGCCCACGTCCAGGTCGCCGGCCACCAGCACCGGGGAGAGCGGGATGATCACGATCACCGCAAAGGTGCCCAAGAGCGACACCATGGGGGCCAGGCGGAACACCGGGGCATCGGCGTCGCGGGGGATCAGATCCTCCTTCTGGAGGAACTTCAGCGCCTCGGCGAACACCTGGGCCCAGCCCCAGCGGCCCCCGGCGAAGTAAGGGCCGATGCGGTGCTGCATGTGGGCCGACACTTTGAGCTCGGCGAACATCACCACCAGGGCCAAGGCAAAGAGGATCACCACGGCCAGGCCCAGCTTGACCGCCAGCACCACCCAGACGTTGTCGAGCAGGCTCATCGGTCCACGTCCCCGAGGACGAAGTCGAGGCTGCCCAGGATGGCGATGACGTCGGGGATCAAGGCCCCCTCCAGCAGCCAGGGCAGCACCTGCAGGTTGCAGAACGAGGCCGAGCGGATCTTCACCCGGTAGGGACGCCGCCCCCCGCCGGAGACGATGTGGTAGCCCATCTCCCCCTTGGGGTTCTCCGCCCGGACGTAGCACTCGCCCTTGGGCACCTTGATGACCCGGGGCACCTTGGCCTGCAGCGGCCCGCCGGGCAGGGAGTCGACGGCCTGCTCGATGATGCGGGCGCTCTGGCGAATCTCCTCGAGGCGCACCCGGCAACGGTCGTAGTTGTCGCCGTTGGGCATGGTGACCACGTCGAAGTCGAAGCGGTCGTAGGGCAGGTAGTCCTCCACCTTGCGCAGGTCGAAGGGCACGCCGGAGGCCCGCAGGTTGGGCCCGCTCATGGCGTACTCCACCGCCTTGTCGGCGGGGAGCACCCCGATGCCTATGGTGCGCTGCTGCACGATCTCGTTGCCCAGGACCAGGTTCTCGAGGTCGTCGCAGACGTGGCGTACCGCCGTCATGGCCCGTCGCGTCCCCTCGATGAAGCCCTTAGGTAAGTCCTGGGCGCGGGTGCGCTGCGTGGACCCGCCCCCGGCCGCGGGCTTCACCCCGCCGATACGGTTGAAGTTGGGATGGAAGCGGCCCCCGGTGACGCCCTCGATCAGGTCCAGCACCCGCTCCCTCTCCCGCAGGGCATACATCAGCGGAGTCGGCGCCCCCAGTTCGGCGGGGAAGGAGCAGAGGAAGATGAGGTGGTTGGAGATACGGAACATCTCGGTGAGGATGAGACGGATGCACTGGGCTCGCTCCGGCGCCTCGACCCCCATGAGGCGCTCGGCGGCGACGATGAAAGGGATCTCGTTGGCGAAACCCGACACCCAGTCGATGCGGTTCACCAGAGCGGTGATCTGGGCGTAGGTGCGCACCTCGGCCAGCTTCTCGTAGCCGCGGTGCATGTAGCCCA
This sequence comes from Acidimicrobiia bacterium, assembly GCA_016932695.1. Classification (GTDB taxonomy): domain Bacteria; phylum Actinomycetota; class Acidimicrobiia; order Spongiisociales; family UBA11373; genus VGBK01. The sequence continues at coordinate 14,736 of JAFGCH010000027.1, forward strand.
TCACCGGCTGCACGCTCCGCACCCGCTCTCCGGCGACGGTGGCCACCAGGCGCAGCACCCCGTGGGTAGAGGGGTGCTGCGGGCCGATGTTGAGGACCATGTCCTCCGTCTGCAGCTCCACCGAAACCGCCGCCTCGGAGCGGTGCATGGCCAGCAGGTGCCGATCGGCGGGAGTGGTCACGCCCCGCCCTCCTTCGGCTCGCCGGCGGATCCCTCGGCGGCGGGCAGCGGGGTGACCTCCACCGCCCCCGGCCAGGCCTTCACCTCGCGGGCCAGCAGCGGGTAAGACTTGCGCAGGGGATGACCCACGAACCCCTCGGACAGGTAGATGCGCACCGGGTTGGGATGCCCCACGAAGGTGATGCCGAACATGTCGGCCGCCTCGCGCTCGTGCCAGTCGGCGGCGGTGTATACGCCCGCCAGCGAGTCGATGGTGAGGTCGTCCGGCGGCAAGTCGGTGGAGAGGATCACCGCCTCCCCGGCGGAGACGTCCGAAAGGCGGCTGATGACCTCGTAGCGCTCCTCCACCGGTTCGCCTTCCAGCGGGTCTCCCACCGCCACCTCGTTGGACCAGTCGATGGCCGAGAGCCAGGCGAAGAAGGGCAGGTGCGGCTGCAGGGCGCGGTGGGCCTCCACCCAGCGCTCCCGGGGCACCCGCACCTTGACGGTGCGGAAGGCGTCGGCCCATTCCGCCGAGCCGACCAGGGCCGCCCAGTGTGCGGCGCGCGCGGGCGGCGTCTCGGCAGAGGGGGTCTCCGGATCGGGCGCCGGGGCGGCGGGGGGCTCAGGCTCGCTCACCGGCGTTCCACTTCTCTTTGATGTCCTCGCCCATGATCTTGCGCTGGAGCAGGACGATGCCCTCCATGAGCGCCTCGGGCCGCGGCGGGCAGCCGGGCACGTAGACGTCCACCGGGATGATCTGATCGACCCCCTTGGTGACGTTATAGGAGTCCCAATAGGGGCCGCCGCAGTTGGCGCACGACCCCATGGAGATGACGTACTTGGGCTCGGGCATCTGGTCGTACAGCTTGCGCACCGCCGGGGCCATCTTGTCGGTGATGGTGCCCGCCACGATCATGAGGTCGGCCTGCCGGGGGGAGGCGGGCAGCGGGATGATGCCGAAGCGCATGAAGTCGTAGCGCGGCCCGGCGGCGGCCATCATCTCGATAGCGCAGCAGGCCAGGCCGAACTGGAAGAGCCAGAGGGAGTACTTGCGCGACCAGTTGAGGAGCCAGGTCAGCGGCTTGGGGGAGTCGAACCGATCTAGGACTCCCACTTGAGCACTCCCTTGCGGATGGCGTAGACCAAGCCGGCGAGCAGGATCACGATGAAGATGACCATCTCCACCAGGGCGAACAGGCCCAGCTGCTCCAGCCGCACCGCCCAGGGGAAGATGAAGGCCGCCTCGACGTCGAAGATCAGGAACAGCAGAGCGAAGATGTAGTAGCGGATGTGGGTCTGGCTCCAGCCGCCGCCCACCGGGTCGATGCCGCACTCGTAGGCTGTGGCCTTGGCGGCCGAGGGACGGCTCGGGCGGAGCAGCCAGCCGACTCCTACCGCTGCCGCTACCAGGAGAGCGCCGAAGCCGGCGAAGACGGCGACGGTGATGTAGTCCTGGAAGTACTCCGCCACTGCTCTCCTACCGGGATCAGGACGGCCGGAGTATAGGAACGGGGAAGACGGCGTCGCCCCGCGAGACGGCCCGCAGGGCGGCCGGGGCGCCGCCTGCCTCGCCCGGCACCGCCGGTAGCGCTGTGGTCGACTGCCTCCGTGCCTAGGGCACCTGGTAAGTCACCACCAGCTGGGGCCGGCTGGCGGTGATCGCCTCGCCGGTGAGCAGCGACAGGTAGTCGGCCTGCCCGTTCAGGTTGTTCCCCTCGAACCGCAGCCTCACCTGGGTGACGCCGGTCAGGTTCACCAGCGGCCAGGCCGAGGCGCGTAGCGGAGCTCGGTACCAGCGGTCCTCCGGCGTCTTCACGAACCGTCCCACGTTCCCGCGCGTGCCCATGGCGTGGAAGTCGAAACGCTCCAGGCTCACGCTGTCGTGAAACCAGCCGGTCTTGATGTCCACCTTCAGCAAGCCCATCGAGTCGAACGGGTTATCCCCCACCAGGCCCTGCCGACGAACCCGCACCGTCGCACCCACGACCACCGCATCGTCCGGCAAGGAGGCGGTGTTGAACGACAGCACCGTCCGGTACTGACGACCGGCGGCATCGTCCCCCACCCGGGTAGTGATCGCCGCTGCCTCCAGCGAGCCTCCCTTGCCGGACCCAACAGCGCTCTCCAACACCCAGCCGTCGTTGGCGGCTGCCGAACGGAAGACCGCCTCTACTTGCAGCGGTTCCACCTCGTAACTGCGCACGAACACATCATGTGAGCCGGCGTTGGGCTCCTGGAGGGGCAGGGTCCCGCTGGTGGCGCCGGCGACGTACATCGCTCTTTCCCCAACTGCCACCCCATAGGCGTAGTTCTTGCCCGTTTCAGTGTCGATTGTGCGGGTCCACAGTTCCTTGCCGGCGTGGTCGTACCTACGGACGAAGCCCACTAGGCCCTGTTGGGGCAACCCGGGCAACGGGCCCGACGTCTCCCCCACCAGGTAGACCCCGGCGGCGTCCGCCGCCACCCCCCAGCCAATCTGGGTATCAGGGACCTCCGAACCACACACCTGGCGGGTCCAACCCTCGCCGCCGGCAGGGTCGTACTGGCGCACGAAGGCGTCCTCGCCGCCGGTAGAGGTCTGTCCGGGCAAGACCGCTCTCGTGCTGCCCACGACATAGACTGCGGCGCCTCCCACCGCCACCCCCCAGCCGAAGTCGAAGTAGTTGGACCCGCTGGTCGAACATATCTGGCGGGCCCACACCTGGTTGCCGGCATGGTCGAGCTTGGCGAGGAAGGCGTCTGGGTCCATGTTCCATGCCCCGGGATAGGTCGTCTGCCCGGGGAAGACCCCGTAGGTCATGCCGGCCACGTAGACGCCGGTGGCATCGACCGCCACCCCATTGGCCTCGTCCACATCGTTGGTGCCGAACTGGCGGGTCCACCGGTGCTTGCCGGCATGGCTGTACTTGCGCACGAAGGCATCCCGGCTCTCGCAGTACTCCTGGTCGGGCAGGCAACCCGAGGTGTGTCCGGCCACGTACACCCCGGTAGCGTCTACCGCCACGCCCCGGCCGTACTCGGCCGAGAATTCGCTGCCGACGCCGATGTCGCCGAACTGGCGGGTCCACAGGTGCTTGCCGTCGGGGTCGTACTTCCGCACGAAGGCATCCACCGAGCCGGCGAGACTCTGCCCCGGCAGGGCACCCTCGACCCCGCCGACCACGTACACCCCGCTGACGTCCACCGCCACCCCATAGCCGTGGTCTTCGCCGGCAGTACCGAACTGACGGGTCCAGAGGTGTTTGCCGGCCGGGTCGTACTTCCGAACGAACACATCGAAGTCGCCGGCCGCAGTCTGCCCCGGCAGGACGCCCTCGACGTCACCGGCCACGTACACCCCGCCGGAGTCTGCCGCCACCGCACGGGCTATTTCGTAACCGGTGCTACCGAACTGGCGGGTCCAGTTGACCTGGCCTTCCGCAGCCTCCACCCCCGGCAGCGCCCCTAGGCAGAGACCGGCCACTACTGCAAGCACGAGCAAGATCCGCCTCATCGCCATACCTCCCTGAGGCAAACGAGCGTCCACCCGAGACTACGCGGTCAATACCGACGATGACGGGGCGGCACCAGCGCAGAGCCGGCCGGCACGCTCAGCCGCCGCCCCCTGGGGAGCCCAGGGCGGCCTTCAGTCGCCCCCCTTCCCCGACGACTCCGCCCACCCCGCCGGGCAAGCATTGGACACCGTCGCCGTCATCACACACCCGGCGGCGGCAACGGCGTCGAAGGCACCCGCCAGGGCGCGGAAGACCGCCTCCGCCGGGCCGACGACCAGGGTGCTCATCGCTCCCGGCCGGGGCTCCAAGCCCGCCCGGCGCACGGCCTCCAGCGCCGCGGAGACCCAGGGCTCCAGCGACGACACCCCCAACGGGTAGACGGCGAACTGGCAGCTCACCTCCATGGTCACCTCCGCTCTACGACGATCACCTGGAAGGCGCCCCGGCCCGGAGCCACCCGGCCCCACTTCTCGAGGAGGGGCCCCAGCCGGCGCAGACCCGGAAGAGGCCCGGGAGCAAAGAGGGCGCCTTGGCGCCGGACCTCCCCATGGCCCCGGCACCAGCCCGCCACCTCCTCCGGCCGCAGCAGCCGCGCCGCAGCCCAGGCTCCCCCACGCCGCCGCGACCGCGAAGCCAGGCCCCACGGGCTGCGGGAGTTGAGCAGGGCCAACACCAGCCGTCCGCCCGCCCGGGTGACCCGCGCCAGTTCGCCCACTACCCGAGGCGGGTCGGCGACGAACTCCAGGAGGGTCACCGCCACCACCACATCGAAGGACCCGGCCCGAAACGGGAGACGAGCGGCGTCGCCTACGACCACCGGGCCCGTGCCCCGTGCCGCGGCCCGCGCCGCCATCGAGGGATCCAGGTCCAGCCCGACCGTGGCCGCCCCCGCGGCGCGCAGCACCTCGGTAAATCGGCCGGGACCGCAGCCGGCGTCCAGCGCCCGGCTGCCGCCCAGATCCCCCAGGACGCGCCGGAGCAGAGCCGCCTCTGCGGCAAAGGCGTAACGACCCCAGGGCGTCTCGAACCACTCGTCGTAGGCGCTCGCATCGATCGTGCCGCCGGCGCCGGGCACTTCGCCTCCTTCGCCTTGCCCCGGCCGCGCCCGGAGGCGTCGCCTCGCTCACCGCCGGCTGCGGCCTCGGACGGAGGGTACCCCCGGTCGGTCGGAGCCGCCGCCCCGGCCCACCGGCGCTACCCTCGCCGTCGTGCGCCCCCCCGACTACACCGGCGGCGGGTTGGTCAACCTGGTAGCCGAACTGGAAAGGCGGCTCGCCGGGAAGGCCCCCACTCCCGGCCTGCATGCCGACCTCGCCGCCGCCGTCCCCGAAGCCGCCACCTATCTACTGGTGCTCTTCGACGGCCTCGGCGACGCCCAGCTGGCCCATCCCGTGGCCGCCGCCCTCCGCGCCGCGCGCCGCGGGGCGCTCGACGCCCCTTTCCCCACTACCACCACGGTGAGCCTGGCCACCATCGCCAGCGGCCTGCCTCCCGCCCGCCACGGCCTCATCGCCTACCAGTTGTGGCTGCCCGACCTCGGCCGCGTGGCCAACACCATCAAGTGGACCACCCTGTGGGGGGACCCTCTCGACCTGGACTTCCCCTCCTTCCTGCCCCAGCCCAACACGTGGGAGCGAGTCGCCGCTGCCGGCGCCGAGCCGATCGTCATCCAGCCGCTCAACTTCCTCGGGACTCCCCTCACCCGGGTCCTGTACCGCAACTGCCGGGTGGAGCCGTACGCCGACCCCGGCGAGGCGGTGGCGGCCGCGGTGCAGCTCACCCGGGCGCCGCGGCGCTTGGTGATGCTCTACCTGCCCCAGGTGGACTTCGCCGCCCATGTCTGGGGCCAGGACTCCGACGGCTATCGAGAGGCCCTGCGCCTCGTCGCCGGCGTGTGGGAGGCGGTCGGCGCCTCGCTGCCGCCGGGGGTGGTGATGGTGGGCACGGCCGACCACGGCCACGTCGACATCCCCAAGGCCCGCCAGGTGCGCCTGGCCAAGCCCGACCACGAGGGGCGCACCTTCTACGGCGACCCCCGGGTGACCTTCGTCAAGGGCGAGGGGGCCTCACTGGCGGCGGGGCTCCCCGCCACCTGGGTGCCGCTCACCGAAATGCAGGGATGGTGGGGGCCGGGTGAGCCCCATCCCCGTTTCACCGACCGGGCCCCCGACGGGGTCCTCTTCGCCGACTCCGGTTGGGCGCTGCTGCACCGCTTCAGCGACGACCGCCTCATCGGCCAGCACGGCGGCCTCACCGAGGAAGAGCTGCGCGTTCCCCTATTGGTAGCGGGCGGCTGAGGCCTGCTTCCCCGGAGGCAGGGTGCCCCGCGACCCGCCCGCCTAGGCTGTGCCCATGCCGCCGCCTCGGCCCGACGAGCCTGATTGGTATCGCGATGCCGTGGTCTACGAGGCACACATTCGCGCCTTCCAGGACTCCAACGCCGACGGCATAGGCGACCTGGCCGGCATGACCGAACGGCTCGACTACCTGCAGGACCTGGGGGTGTCCGCCGTCTGGTTACTCCCCTTCTACCCCTCCCCCCTGCGCGACGACGGCTACGACATCGCCGACTACCGCGGGGTGCACCCCGCCTACGGCACCCTGCGCGATTTCCGCCGCTTCCTACGGGAGGCCCACCGGCGGCGCCTCCGGGTGATCACCGAGGTGGTGATCAACCACACCTCCGACCAGCACCCCTGGTTCCAGCGAGCCCGGCAGGCCCCTCCCGGCTCGGCGGAGCGCAACTACTACGTGTGGAGCGACACCCCCAGCCGCTACCCCGATGCCCGCATCATCTTCACCGATACCGAGACCTCCAACTGGGCCTGGGACCCGGTGGCCGGCGCCTACTACTGGCACCGCTTCTTCTCCCATCAGCCGGACCTCAACTACGACAACCCGGCGGTCGTCCGCGCCGTGCAGGGGATCATGGACTTCTGGCTTGACATGGGGGTGGACGGCCTGCGCCTCGATGCCATCCCCTACCTGCACGAGCGCGAGGGCACCAACTGCGAGAACCTCCCCGAGACCCATGCGGTGCTCAAGCGCCTGCGGCGGCGCCTCGACGAGCGCTTCCCCGACCGGATGTTCCTGGCCGAGGCCAACCAGTGGCCCGAGGACGCCATCGCCTACTTCGGCGGTGGCGACGAGTGCCACATGGCCTTCCACTTCCCCCTGATGCCCCGCATCTTCATGGGGCTGCGCATGGAGAGCCGCTTTCCCATCGTCGACATCCTGGAGCAGACCCCGCCCCTGCCCCCCTCGGCCCAGTGGGGCCTGTTCCTGCGTAACCACGACGAACTGACCCTCGAGATGGTCACCGACGAGGAGCGGGACTACATGTACCGCCACTACGCCCGGGACCGCCGCGCCCGGGTGAACGTCGGCATTCGCCGCCGCCTGGCGCCGCTCTTGGGCAACAGCCGCCGCGAGATCGAGCTGGTGAACGCCCTGCTGCTCTCCCTGCCGGGAACCCCATTCCTCTACTACGGGGACGAGATCGGCATGGGCGACAACATCTACCTGGGCGATCGCAACGCGGTGCGCACCCCGATGCAGTGGAGCAGCGACCGCAACGCCGGGTTCTCCGATGCCAACCCCCAGCGCCTGTTCCTGCCGGTGATCATCGACCCTGAGTACCACTACGAGACGGTCAACGTCGAGGCGCAGGTCCGCAACTCCAACTCGCTCCTGTGGTGGATGCGCAACATGCTGGCCCTGCGCCGGCGGCATCCGGTGTTCGGTCGCGGCGGCTTCGAGTTCCTCCACCCCGACAACGACCGCGTCCTCGCCTACCTGCGCCGCAACGAAGCGGAGACGGTGCTGGTGGTGGCCAACCTCTCCCGCTACCCGCAGTACGTGCAACTCGACCTCTCCGAGTTCAAGGGGGTGCGTCCCTTGGAGATGTTCGGCCGGGCGCGGTTCCCCGCCGTCGGGGACCTCCCCTACCTGCTGACCCTGGGCTCGCACGGCTACCTGTGGCTGCGCCTGGCCGCCGGGGATGAAGCCGGGGCGGATGGCTACCGCGGCGGTGAACGGATCACCTTGCCCGGCTCCAGCGAGACCGCCTTCCACGACCCCGCCCGGCGCGCCCTGGAGGCCGCCCTGGCCCGCTACCTGCCCACCCGCCCCTGGTTCGGCGGAGAAGGACGCGATCTGCGCGACGTCGTCCTGCAAGACGTGGTGCCGCTGGGCCGCCGGCTCCCCGATGCCTACCTCGCCCTCCTGGAAGCGGACTTCCAGCACGGAGAGCCCACCCGCTACCTGGTGCCGATAGCGTTCGCCGTCGGAGACGACGCCGGCGAGGTGCGGCAGCGTCACCCCGACCTGGTCATCGGCGAGGTGCAGGAACAGGATCTGGTTGGGGTCGCCTTCGACGCCGCCGCCTGGCCGCCCTTCGCCGCCACCCTCCTGGAGATGATGCGACAGCGCAAGCGCCAGAGCGGCGAGGAGGGAGCCGTCACCCTGCACGGGGCGGCGGGGATGACCCCGCCGCCGGCTCGCGAGGAGCTGGTGGTGCAGGCATCGGACAATCCCGAAGGCCACACCACCATCGCCGTGGCCGGCCGCCATGTGCTCAAGCTGAATCGGCGATTGGCCCTGGGCGTCAACCCGGACCTCGAGGTGCGGCTGTTCCTTACCGAGCGCACCCCGCTCACCAACCTGCCCCAGGTCTTCGGCTGGGCCCAATACCAGCGGTCGGGGGAGGAGCCCGCCGTGCTCGCCATCCTGCAGGAGTACGTCCGCCATACCGGCACCGCCGGCGAGACGGTGCGCCGTTCCCTGGATCGCCTGCTGGATGCCGTCTCCTCCGGCGAGGTGGCCGCCGAGCCGCCGGAGGTCGCCGGCGGACCGCTGGAGGTGGTGGGGGCCACGCCCCCCGCTCCCTTCGGTGACCTCACCGGGGAAGGCCTGGGCGGCCTGGAGCGACTGGGCCGGTTCGTCGCCGGTCTCCACCGGGCGCTGGCCTCCGACGACCGGGATCCCGACTTCCGGCCCGAGCGCTTCAGCGGCCTCTACCAGCGGGCCCTGTACCAGGCCTTGCGCACCTCCCTGCGGCGCAGTCTCCGAAGCGTGCGGCGCGCCCTGAAGGGAACCCCCCAGGACGCCCGGCCGGCCGTTGCCGAGGCGCTGGGAGCGGAAGAGGCCCTCCTGGGGCAGCTGCGCCGCCTCACCGCCGGGCCGATCGAGGCCACCCGCATCAGGATCCACGGGCATCTGACCCTCGATGACGTGCTGGTCGACGAGGACGCCTTCCTGTTCTACGACTTCGCCGGAGATACCGGCATCCCGGTCGGCGACCGGCGTATCCGCCGCTCGCCCCTGTGGGATGCCGCCGACGTGCTGCGCTCGCTGCACCAAACAGCCTGCGCCGCGGCCGCGGAGCACGCTGTGCTACCCGGCGGCGGGTCCTTCGACGCCCTGCTGCCCTGGGCCCGGGCCTGGCAGCTCTGGGGGGCCGCCGCCTTCCTGCGCGGTTACCTGGGCGGGATGGAGGGCAGCGGGCTGCTCCCCGCCGACCCCGGCCAGATCCGCCTGCTGCTGGGCAGCTTCCTCATCGACAAGGCAGCGCGCCGCCTCGAAGCCGACGCGGCCGCCGGCAAGGCCTCGGCCTGGATCCCGGCGCAGGCCCTCACCGAGACCCTGAACTGGGTAGCCCGACCCGGCTGACACCCGCTCTCACTCACCCGGCCCAGGGCCTTGCCCGCGCGACCGCGAGGCGGCCCGCCACTCCACGGCGAGGTCGGCCACGCCCACCGCCACGAAGGGAAGGAGGCAGGCGGCGGTAACCCCGGCAGCGGCATCGATGCGGAGGGTGGCGAACACGTAGACCGCGGTGGCGACGACCGCGATGATGCGCGCTCGCCGACTGTGCAGATACTCCCGCCGCAGGGCCACCACTCCGCCGGCCCCGTAGCCGGCGGCCAAGCCGGTGACCACATCGCGCGCCAAGGCCGCCAGCGGCAATGCCACCGGCACCGCTACCAGCAGGGCCACCACCACCGCCCCGCCGGCCGCCGGATGGCCCGAGCCGAAAGCCAGGGCGATGAAGGCGAAAGGCACCAGGGCCAGGCCGAGCGCGAAGGGAGGCCCCGGGGCGGCGGTTTCGTAGTTCACCGCTCCCTCGACGGCGCCGTAGAGCATCAGGAAGACCGACGCCGCCTGAATGACCGTGGCGGCGGCGATGGCGGCCCACTTGCGCCTGGCAGAAACCGGCTTGGCCGAACCCAGCACCGGGTCAGCGTAGTGCCCGGGTCATCCCTTGACCGACCCGGCGGTGAGGCCCCGCACGAAGTAGCGCTGCAGGGAGAAGAAGACCGCCAGCGGCAGGGTCATGGAGATGAAGGCCCCGGCGGTCAGCAGCTGCCATTCGTTTCCCCGGGAGGCATTCAACTCCATTAGGGCCTGGGTGAGCACCCGGTTCTGCGGCTCCCCGCCCAGGAAGATCAGGGCCACCAGGAGGTCGTTCCACACCCACAGGAACTGGAAGATGGCAAAGGACGCCAGCACCGGCACCGACAGCGGGATGATCAGCCGGGTGAAGATCTTGAAGTGGTCGGCGCCGTCGATGCGCGCCGACTCGATGATGCTCGACGGCAGCGAGCCGATGTAGTTCCGCAGAAGGTAGACCGCCAGCGGCAGCCCGAAACCGGTGTGGGCCAACCACACCGCCAGGTAGGTCCCGTTCAGGTCGAGGTCGGGGAAAATCGTGACGCCGAACACCTCCGCCCCCGACGTATAGAGGCGGAGGATGGGAATGAGTGCCATCTGCAGAGGGACCACCAGCAGCCCCACCACCACCACGAACAGGACGTGGCGCCCCTTGAACTCCATCCAGGCGAAGGCATAGGCGGCGAAGGCGGCGATGGTGATGGGAATCACCGTCGAGGGAATGGTCACCGCCAGGCTGTTGAGGAAGGCATTGCCGAACCCCTGGCGCGAAAGAACGGCGTCGTAGTTGCTGATGGTCCAGGTCGCCTTGTCGAACATGTGGGGGAAGACCGTCCACCAGCCCGTGGCGTTGATGTCGTCGGTGGGACGGAAGGACGTGATCAGCAACCCCACCGTGGGGATCAGCCAGAGGATCACGATGAGCAAGACGACGAACTTCACCAGCCAGTGGTCGGTGAGCCAGGAGAGGCGACGGTGCCGCCGGGATCCGGAGCGGGCCGGCGCCGGTGCGGTGGTGGCCGTCATCGCGTCTCCTCCTGCTGCCGGAACTTACGCACGTTCACGACCATCATGGGGATCACCGCAATGAACAGGATCACGGCGAGTGCCGCCCCGACCCCGTCGTTGCGGAAGGTGAAGAACTCCTTCACCATGCGCTGGGCTACCACCGAGGTGTTGAAGCGCCCCCCGGTCATCACGAAGACGATGTCGAATACCTTCCACACCACAATGGTGATGGTCGTCACCACCACCACCACCGTGGAGGCGATGGAGGGCAGCACCACCCGGGTGAATACCTTCCACTCACTGGCCCCGTCGATGCGGGCGGCCTCGAGCAGGTCTTCGGGCACCGACTTGATGGCGGCCGACAGAATCACCATGGCAAACCCCGTCTGCAGCCAGATCAGGATCACCATCAGGTAGAGGTTGTTCCACGGTTCCTGCAGCAGCCAGGCGACCGGTTTGTTTCCCATGCCGGTCCAGATCCCGTTGAGCAGCCCGATCTGCTCGCCGAAGCCCGCCGAGCGAAAGCTGTAGACGAATCCCCACACGATGCTGGCCCCGACCAGTGAGATCGCCATGGGCAGGAAGATCATGGATTTGGCGGTGGACTCGGTGCGCCGCCCGAGCTTGTCGGTCAGGGTGGCGAAGGCCAGTCCGATGATCACCGACGCCGCCGGCACGATCACCACCCACAGCAGGCTGTTGCGGATCGCCACCAGCGTTTCGCTGTTGGTGAAGATGTCGATGAAGTTGCCCAGGCCCCCCTGGGAAGCCCAGTTCTCCCCCTTGGCGTCCTTGAAGGCGAGGATCGTGGTGTTGATCGCCGGGTAGATGAGGTAGACGGCGAGGATCACCAGAGCCGGGCCCACGAAGACGGCGGGGCGTACGGACTCGCGGATGCGGGCGGGGAGCACGGTGCTCACCAGCAGGTCCATGCCCCAGTACAGGAGCCAGATGCCCCCCACTCCCACCACGATGGCCACCACCGCCACCAGCAGGCGGTTCGCGTCGGAGTCGCGCAGGAAGTTGAAGGTGAGCCAGAGCAGGAGGAAGCCGATGATCGGCACGGCCAGGGCCGCCGCCATCCGGAGAATCGAGAGCAGCGAGCCGCGCGCCCCCGCGCTCAGGAGCCGGCGACGCGGCTCCGGGGCCTTGTCCGGCAGTACCGGCGGCTCGGCCATCAACGCTCCTTTCCCACCCTCGCCGACTCTAGCGAGGGAGGGGGCGGCTGGTTTAGCCGCCCCCCTCCTCTAGGTGATTGCTTCGCACCGATTGCCTGCTGCCGAATGTGGCCTACTCCGCGGGCCAGCCGGCTTCAACGGCGTCGACGACCTCCTGGGTCGGGGTGCCCCGGCTCCAGTCGATCATCCCGGTCCAGAAGGAGCCCTGCCCCACGGCCGGCGGCATCAGGTCGGAGGCATCGAACACGAAGCTGTTCGAAGCCAGGGCCGCCGTGATCGAAGCGGCGAATGCCTTGGCGGCATCCGTCTCGTAGCAGTCGGGTGAGACGTCCTTGTGGCCCGGCAGGCGCTCCACGCCGGCCACCCCGTGGCCGCCGTGCATGCTCGCGGTGCCCCCGGAGGGGGAGGCCAGCACGCACTGCCATTCGGGGGTGATCCAGTCCTTGATCGCCTGGACCACTGCGGGCTGCGGATCGAACACGATCAGGGTGTCGCCGCCGCCCATCGCCCCGGTGTTCCCCTCGATGGTGGGGAAGGGGAAGGTCTTCATGATCCCCTCCCCGCCCTCCGGGAAGTAGTTGGCGATGAACGAGCCCTGCTTGAACATCAAGCAGTCGGGCGGATCGTTGAACGCCGGCAGCGGGGTGTCGCGGAAGTTGATCGCCGCCACCCCGTCGGTGCCGCCGAGCACGAACCCTTCGCCGAAGAAGATGTCCCCGAAGATGTCGAAGGCTTCGACGACCATCGGATCGTTGAAGGGGATCTCGTGACGGAACCACTGGCCGTAGACCTCGCCGCCCCAACGGCGGACCATGATGTCCTCGAGCCAGTCGGTGGCGGGCCAGCCGCTGGCATCGCCTGATTCGAAGGCGAAGCACCACGGGGTCATCCCGTCGGCCACGATCTGCTCGCTCAGGGCGACCAGGTCCTCGTAGGTCTCGGGAATCTCGTAGTTCATCTGGGTGAACATGGGCTCGTGGTAGAAGACGATGCTCTTGAAGTTGGGGAACCACGGAATGCCGTAGTGCTTCCCGTCGTCGCAGAGCCCCAGGTCCATCCAGAACTTGCCATGGTTGGCTTCCATTGCGGCGATATCGAAGCCCATGTCCTCCAGCGAGGCCAGCGCGCCTTCCTCGGCAAAGACGCAGATCGAGGCAGGCTGCGGGGTGAAGGCCACGAGCGGCGGATTGCCGCCGTCGACCCGGATCCGCAACTGCTCCTCGAAACTGTCCGACCCCTCGAAGGTGATGTTCGATCCCTTCACGCTGTTGTAGGCGTTCAGGAACCCGGTCATGGCGTCACCTTCGGCGGCTACCGGGGCCCCAAACACGGTGAAGGTCGCTCCCTCCATCACGTCCGTGGCGCCCGTCGTCGTGGTGGCGGCGGTAGTGGTTGTCGCGTCGTCGTCGCCGCAAGCGGCAACCAGCAACGCGAGAACGGCGAAGATGACGACCCATCTGAGTCGCTTCACGTGTGCACCTCCCATGTCGATTGCACACCGCCGGGCCGCACGACTCACGCCGGCAGGCCTCGGCTGCACCTCACCCTACCAAACCTGTTCCTTCCTGCGCCACCGGCTGCCGGGAGCGACCAGCAAGCGGCAGTCGCCGCTTCGAGTATGAGACGGCACCGGGGGAACGGGCGCCGTTGCTCCCCGGCCGCCGCCTTAAGCGGCGGGGCTTGCCGGGAGTAGCGGCAGGGGGCCGGGGCCGCTCGCCCGTCGCGCCTCCCAGGCCCCAATGGTGAAGGCCCCCAGGCCGATCACCAGGGGGATCAGGTAGATCACCGCCGCCGCCAGCGAGAGCAGCCACATCCCGGCCCGCCAGGCCAGCGCCGCCACCACGAAGCCCGCCAGCACGCCGCCTCGCCCTTTCAGCAGGCGCTCCCCGGCCGCCGCCACCGCCGGGGCCGGCCCCAGGAAGAGCCCTAAGACCCAGAAGAGCAGAAGGAGCACGGCGACCGGCAGGCCCACCAGGCTGAGGAACAGGGGAAGGGCTACCACCGGAGGGAGCACCAGCACCGCTAGTCCCACCAGGGCGGAGCGCCCCGGCCGCTGCCGGGCCACCCGCACCGCCCGGGCGCCCGTCCCCCGGAACAGCCAGAACAAGGCCACCCCCGACGCCACGAAGCCCAGCACCGACAGCCAACCCAGCAGCCGCGTCAGCGCCTGGGCCCAGACCGGCGCCAGCACCTCGGCCTGCACCACCGCCCCGCCCACGGCCGCCGCCGGCGAGAGGCGGACGTCGTCGCTGGCCCGGAAGGTGACGTCCCCCTGGACCCGGGCCGAATCACCCAGCGCCATGTCATCGACCCGGGCCACCACGTCCCGGCCCACCTCGCCGTCCACGGTCAGCTGCCAGGCCTGGGCCCGCACGTCCCGTCCCACCCGAGCGGTGACGTCGGCATCCCCGCCCACGACCAGCACGTCCCGCCCCACCTCGCCCCCGACGCGGGCCTCTCCGATCAAGCCGCTCACGTCCCCGCCGATCCGGCCGGAGGTCTCCAGGCGCAGCGCGGCCACCAGCACCGAATCCCCCACTTCGCCGCCGAGGCGCACCGGGCCGCCCACCAGGCCGATGATGTCGCCTTCCACCGTCCCGGTGACGATGACCTCGCCGGTGAGCACCACCAGGTCTCCCCGTACCACCCCCTCCACGATGGTGCGCCCCCCCACCGCGTACAGGTCCTCGGTGACCGTGTCGTCCTCGGTGACGATCACCTGGTTGGCGGTGCGGATGCTCCCCAGCACGGGGGCCACCGGCAGGGCAATGCCCCCGGCCAGCAGGACGATCCCGGCGAGGCGCCCCAGGAGACGGCTAAAGAGGAAGGGCATCGCGCAAAACCTCGAGCAGCGGCCAAGGGGCGATGCCGAAGACCAGGGTGGCCGCGGCCGCCACCGCCAGCACGAACCGGGCGCCCCAGCCCACCGCCGGGCTCGCGGGAAGGCTCGCCCCCTCCTCCGGGCTCGCGAGGTACATGGCCACGATCACCCGCAGGTAGAAGAACAGGCCGGCCACCGTGGCCAGCACCGCCACGATCACCAGCCACAGATAGCCGGCGTCGATGGCCGCCCGGAACACGGCCACCTTGCCGGCGAAGCCGGCGGTCAGCGGGATCCCCGCCATGGCGAGCAGCATCAGGGTCATGGCCGCGGCCAGCCAGGGAGCGCGCCGGCCCAGCCCGGCCCAATGCGCCAGGGGTGATCGCCCGGCCCGGTCCCCCGACACCGCCGCGGCAACGGTGAAGGCACCGAGCACCTGCACCGCGTAGGTGGCCAGGTAGAACCACATGTCGCCCACGCCGCCCCGTCCTGCCACCAGGGCGGTGAGGATGAACCCGGCGTGGGCCACCGACGAGTAGGCCAGCAGGCGCTTGACGTCGTCCTGCACGATGGCCAAGAGCGTGCCGACGACCACCGAGGCCGCGGCCAGCACGGCGACCGCCGGCACCCAATCGTCCGCCCGGGCTCCCAGCACGGCGGTGAGCACCCGGGCCAGGGCGGCGAAGCCCGCCACCTTGGCGGCGGCGGCCAGGAAGCCGGTGACCCCGCCCGGGGCCCCCTGGTAGACATCGGGAGCCCAGACGTGGAAAGGAGCGGCCGACACTTTGAAGGCCAGGCCCACCAGCAGGAGGGCCAGGCCGGCGAGCAGCACCCCGGGGCGGAAGATGACGGTCCCGGCCAGGTAGTCGGCGATGCCGCCGTCGCCGTAGAAGGTGGTGCTGCCGGTGGCGGCGAAGACCAGCGCCACCCCGTAGAGGAACACCGCCGAGGCGAAGGCGCCGAGCAGGAAGTACTTCAAGGAGGCCTCGTCGGCGTCCACCCGCTCGCGGGTGAAGCCGGCCAGCACGTAGAGGCTGAGGGAGAAGACCTCGAGGCCGATGAACAGCATGATGAAGTCGGCCGCAGCGGCCATCAGGTGGGCCCCGGCGGCCGCCAGCAGCACCAGGGCGATGAACTCCGCCCCGCGCCGCCCCTGAGAAGCGGCCAGGCGCCAGGCCGACATGAGCCCCAGCCCGGCCAGAGGGAACACCAGAAGGCCGGCCAGGGCGGCGAAGCCGTCCACTGCGATCATGCCGTTCCAGAAGGTCCCGGTATCGGCCCCACGGTGGGCCACCCACTGCCAGGCCGATAGCGCCGTCCCCGCGGCCAGGCCCGCCCCGGCCACCACGGCCCAGGCCCACGCCCGAGGCTTGAAAGTCACTTCGACCAGCAGCAGCAGCACCACCGCCGCCGCCAGGGCGATCTCGGGGGCCACCGACAAGAAGGTCAGCGAGCCGTTCACGGCCGCGCCTCCGCCTCGGGCAGATCGGCTTCGATGCCGAACTGGGGCACTTGGTAGTCGGTGGTCATCTCGATGCGATCCAGGATGCCCTGCACCGCCGGCTCCACCCGGTCGAGGGCCGGCTTGGGGAAGATGCCCAGGAAGAGCACCAGGGCCACGATGGGCGCCAGCAGGGCCACCTCACGGAAGCCCAGGTCGGCCAGGCCCCGGTTGGCCTCCACGGTGATCGGCCCGGTGAACATGCGCTGGTAGGCCCACAACAGGTACACCGCCGCCAGCACCACCCCCAGCGAGGCGGCAACGGCGTAGCCGGGCAGCGACAGGTACGAGCCCAGCAGCACCAGGAACTCCCCCACGAACCCGTTCAACGGGGGTAGGCCGATGGAAGCCAGCGAGACGAAGAGGAACGCCCCGGCGAACAGCGGCATCACCGTGGCCAACCCCCCGTAGTCGGCGATCTGGCGGGTATGGCGCCGCTCGTAGATCATGCCGACCAGGAGGAAGAGCGCCCCGGTGGTGAGGCCGTGGTTCACCATCTGGATGACCCCACCCTGCAGGCCCTGGGAGGTGAGGGCGAAGATGCCGAGGACCACGAAGCCCAGGTGGCTGACCGAGGAGTAGGCCACTAGGCGCTTGATGTCCTTCTGCACGGTGGCCACCACCGCCCCGTAGATGATGCCGATCACCGCCAGCACCGCCAGCAGGGGCACCAGGTCCACCGTCGCCTCGGGGAAGAGGGTCAGGTTGAAGCGGATCAGGCCGTAGGCCCCCATCTTCAGCAGCACCCCGGCCAGGATGACCGACCCGGCGGTGGGCGCCTCCACGTGGGCGTCGGGGAGCCAGGTGTGCAGGGGGAACACCGGCACCTTGATGCCGAAAGAGAGGGCAAAAGCCCCGAACAGCCAGAACTGGGCGGCCCGGCCCAGGTCGACGCCCAACAGCTCGACGAAGTCGAAGGTGGGACGCCCCAGCTGGTCGCCGGCGGTGAGCGCCAGAGCCAGGATGCCGGCCAGCATCAAGGCGGAGCCGAGGGCGGTGAACAGGAAGAACTTCAAAGCGGCATAGATCCGTCGCTCCCCGCCCCAGATCCCGATGATGAAGTACATCGGGACCAGCATCACCTCCCAGAAGGCGAAGAACACCAGGAGGTCGAGGGCGACGAACACCCCCAGGATCCCCGCCTCCAGGAACAGCATCGAAGCGAAATAGCCCCTGACCCGCGTGGTTATGGAGGTGCTGGCCAAGAGCGCAATGGGGAAGAGGAAGGCGGTGAGCAGCACCATGAGCAGGGAGATCCCATCCACCCCCAGGTGGTAGGAGACCCCCCACGGCTCGTACCAGATGACCTGCTCCTCGAACTGGAACCCGGCGACGCCGGTCTCGAAGGAAGCCAGCAGCCAGCAGGCCGCTCCCAGGGTGATCAGGCTCAGCGCCAAAGCCACCGGCAGCACCAACTCGCCCCGGCGCCGCGGCAGGGCCAGCACCATCAACCCGCCGACGGCGGGGAGGAGCACGATGACCGAGAGGATGGGAAAGTCCATGGCAGCGCGGAGAGGGGCGTCCATCTAGAACCCTCCTCGCGACAGGAACCAGGCGAGCAGGGCCACCGCCCCCAGCACGATGCCCAGGCCGTACTGGCGCACGAAGCCGGTCTGCAGGGGCCGCAGGCGCTCCCCCACGGTGCGCACCAGCACCCCCAGTCCGTTGACGAGGCCGTCGACTCCCTTCTGGTCGACGGCCTCGTCGGTGAAGCGGGCGACGGCCTGGCCCCCGGCGGCGAACACCCGGGCATAGGCCTCGTCCACCCCGTAGCCCCGCCGCAGTAGCTCCCATGTCGGGCCCTCCTCGGCGGGCCGCCGAGCCCGCAGGTAGGCCCCCGCGGCCAGCAGGATCCCCGCCGCCGCCGCGGCTACCGACAGTGCGGCCAGCACCCATTGGGTTGCCCCCGAGGGGAGGTGGGCCAGGTCGAGCCCCTCGAACGCCGGCTCCAGGAAGTGCTCCAAGCCCGGGCGCCAGGGGGTGTTGACCACGCCTCCGGCGAGGGCGAGGACGGCCAGGGCGCCCAGGGCCACCGTCATCACCTTCGGGGCCTCGTGAGGATGGGCTCCCTCGGCCCAGCGGCGCTCCCCGAACAGCGCCAGGAAGATGAGCCGGCTCATGTAGAAGGCGGTGAGCAGGGCGGTGAGCAGGCCCACCGCCCAGACGGCCCGCCAGGCGCCGCCCCGGGCGAACAGGGTGGCCAGGATCTCGTCCTTGGACCAGAAGCCGGCCAGCGGCGGGATGCCGGAGATTGCCAGCCAGGCCACCACCATGGTGACGGTGGTGACGGGCAGCCGGCGCCAAAGACCGCCCATGCGCCGCAGGTCCTGCTCCCCCGCCAGGGCGTGAATCACCGCCCCGGCCCCCAGGAACAGCAAGGCCTTGAAGAAGGCATGGGTGGTGAGGTGGAACATGCCCGCTACGTAGGCCCCCGCCCCCACCCCGGCGAACATGTAGCCCAGCTGGCTGATGGTGGAGTAGGCCAGCACCCGCTTGATGTCGTACTGGGCCACGGCGATGCTGGCGGCGTACAGGGCGGTGCCGATGCCCACCGCGGCTACCACCGCCGCCGAGACCGGGGCCAGGTCGAACAGGACGCCGGTGCGCGCCACCATGAACACCCCGGCGGTGACCATGGTGGCGGCGTGGATCAGCGCCGAGACCGGGGTAGGGCCCTCCATGGCATCGGGCAGCCAGACGTACAGGGGGAACTGCGCCGACTTGCCCGCAGCCCCCATCAGCAGGAGCAGGGTGATGGCGGTGGCCATTCCGGTCGACAGTTCGCCCGCTGCCCGGCCCAGCACCTCTTCGTAGCTCAGCGACCCGAAGGCGGCGAACACCAGCATCAGGGCCACCAGGAAGCCGGCGTCGCCCACCCGGTTGACCACGAAAGCCTTCTTGCCGGCGGCGGCGGCGACGGGCTTCTCGAACCAGAAGGAGATGAGCAGATACGAGCACAGGCCCACCAGCTCCCAGCCGACGAAGAGCAGGGCGAAGCCGTCGGCCAGCACCAGAATCAGCATGGAAGCCACAAACAGGTTCATGTAGGCGAAGAAGCGCCCGAAGCCGGGGTCGGCCTTCATGTAGCCGATCGAGTAGAGGTGGATGAGGGCCCCCACCCCGGTGACCACCAGTGCCATCAGGGCCGAGAGGGGATCCCACAGCAGCCCTGCCCGCACTCCGAGGGGGGCCAGCCAGTCGAACCAAGGGATGTGGGTGGCGTGGGCCCCGCCGGCGAGGAAGTCCCCACCGGCCACCGCGGCCAGCACGAAGGCGGCGCCCACGGTCAGGGTGCCCAACACCCCGGCGGCGGGCTCGCCCAGGCGGCGGCCGAAGGCGAGCAGCAGGGCGCTCCCTCCCAGAGGCAGGAGGATGAGCAGGGAGACCATGACCTCGCCCGCTTCCATCGCCTATCCCTTCAG